>NZ_JAUBOS010000018.1:0-101749 GCF_036700365.1 Microcoleus sp. w2-18bC1 | reverse complement strand
AATTACTTTTTTGGTAATGAACCTTGCTACCTGGTGGCGCCGGGTTTTTTGTGTGTTTTTATGTCTATTTGGAAAAACAACACCTGTTTTTGCGTGGAAGATAATCTACAATTATAATTGGGATGAATCGATACAGAAAAAACTTATATTTAACTCGGCTTGAAGATATCGATCGCTCTTATTCTTGATGTGCGATCGATTATTCAGCAAGCCCTATTTATGTCTTCTGAGGTAATTTTGCGTCCAGCTACCCGCGCCGACGTGCCGGTGCTGTTTGATTTGATTAAAGCTTTAGCTGAGTACGAAAAATTATCTCATGCCGTTACTGGCAATGCGGTTGATTTGGAGCATCATTTGTTTGGCGATCGACCTTTTGCTGAAGCGATTTTAGCCGAGTGCGAAGGTCAAGTTGTGGGCTGGGCGCTGTTTTTTTACAATTATTCTACTTTTTTGACTCAGCCGGGAATTTATTTGGAAGATTTGTTTGTGATCCCTGAGTTTCGAGGGCGGGGAATTGGCAAGTCTTTGATAGTTTATTTAGCGCAGTTGACGGTTGAAAGGGGCTGCGGGCGTTTGGAATGGAGCGTTTTGGATTGGAATGAATTGGCGATCGGATTTTACAAGGGTATCGGTGCTGATGTGATGCCCGACTGGCGGATTTGCCGGGTTGCGGGCGAGTCTTTGGCAAATTTGGCATCGAAGTAATTCAGGCGTGTGGAACAGGCATCTTGCCTGTGTGTGGAACAAGCATCTTGCCTGTGTGTGGAACAAGCATCTTGCCTGTGTGTGGAACAGGCATCCTGCCTGTGTGTGGAACAGGCAAGATGCCTGTGTGTGGCACGCATCTTGCCTGTTAACCTAAAATGCCGCACTAGGGTTAATTAATACCTACCTACTTAATTGACAAAAATATAGGAAAATTTAGATAATAGTTAAGTTAATTGGGAGAGTAGATCGTGATTATTTGGGTAAACGAGCAAATCGATCCGTCGGGCATTCTTTATTCTTGTATTGCTTGTTGCGATGAGACTCAAGCGAAGGATTGCCACGAATCTTTTGAGAAGAATTTGACGACCGAGCAAAAACAGCAGGGCTGGGTTGCTACCTTGCGGACTGTTAGTTCTTGGGATGAGGTGCCTGTTAATGCTTTGAAATTGAATTAATGAGTGCAAGTCATTAGCAGCTTTAGTCTCGCCGTATTTCCGTTAGAGCGAAACGGCAGGAAAACGTGGGACATCTGTTCGTCCAAGGCAAGATAGATCGATCGCACATTTCTCCAATTAAAAAAGGTTTTGTGAATCTGAAGGCAAAAAGCTGCAAGCATTTGGGGCGGCCAGTCTGAGGATTTTGCCCTGGAAGGTGCGGGAATTTGGGCGGAAATTTTCGGGCTGGCACTGCTGCGAACACGCTAGGACGAAAAAGCGTGCAAGTGCGATCCTCTTCGAGGGCTCCGCTAACGACAATTCGCATTTCTTAAACGGATTTTAGCATTACTATTAATAGATAGAGGCATTTCCAATTGTCTAGTTAAATTTTTATGATTGAAACCTTATTTCACGCTTATACGCCCCTAGTTATCTGGACGGGCTTAGGACTGCTGCTGTTTCGGTACATCCCAGTTGATTTTCCCAAGCTGCTGAGCCACTTTCTTTTCTGGATTGGGATACCGCTGCAAATTCTAGTTTTAGCCCGTCAAAGCGATTTTTCGGGTGCTGTGGGATTCACGCCGGCGATCGCCATATTCGTGTTATTTCTGAGTACGAGTTTTGCTTGGCTGACTTGGGTATTATTGCGTAGGCTGAGTGCGGCCCACATCCAAAAGCCCTATTTTCAGGGCAAAAATTCTCTGGTAAATTTATTTTTATTAAATTTTAATTCCCTGAAGCGATCGAGCCAAGGCAGTTTTCTCCTAGCTGCGATGTTAGGGAATACGGGCTTTGTTGGATTAGCAATCACCCCGTCTATCATCAGCAGCGATAACAACAACTGGGCTGTATTGTACAGCGTCACTAACAATGTTATTGGAACTTATTGTTTCGGTGTATTTATTGCTAGCTATTTTGGGAACTCCGAGCAAAAAAATCACTGGTGGACTCAGATCCGGGACGTGCTGACAGTTCCCGCTCTGTGGGCATTTTTAATTGGTTTTTATACTAGAAACATTCCCCTGCCCGAAACAGTGGAATCGGGATTGCAGACTGCTGTTTGGGTGGTAATTGCCAGTGCTTTGCTGCTGGTTGGCATCCGGCTGAGGTCTATTAAGAAATGGGAAAGTTTTGAACTGGCGTTAATCCCGTCGCTGTTAAAAGTGGTAATTGTGCCGGTGCTAATCGGATTGGGTGCTAGTTATTTCGGATTGAGTGGCGATCCGAGGTTCGTGTTGGTGTTGATGTCGGGAACGCCCACAGCTCTTTCCGTGCTGATTTTAGCAGAAGTATACGAGCTCGATCGCGATTTGTTAGCTAGCAGCATCGCCATCACTTCTGTCGGTTTGCTGTTGATGCTTCCGCTGTGGTTAGCTGGGTTTAGTTGAAGTTGGGCGATCGTGTGGGGGTTCAGAAACCTGGTTTCTTTCCAAAATTTCGGTGGGAATTCCAAGATGATCGCAGAAACCCGGTTTGTTGGATTTGGATCGCGTTACTAAAACAGGAAATAAACCCAACACTAATGATTATTGCCAGACTTTTGAGAGTTGGTATAATATAGAAATCACTTCAAGGAGGTTATAGGTATGATAACCATATCCGACGAACAAACAGCTATTATCCGTACCGAAAGAGGACTGTCGATCGCAGGTACGCGCATCACCATCTACGACATCATGGACTATGTGACGGCTCAATATCCACCTAAGTTTATCAGGGGATTGTTTGACCTTACAGAGGAACAAATTAATGCGGCTTTAGCTTATATTGAGGCAAATCGCTCTGATGTTGAAGCTGAGTATCAAATAGTGCTTAAGGAAGCTGAGGAACTTCGGCTGTACTATGAAGAAAAAAATCGCGATCTGATTGCCAGAATTGCGGCACAACCACCAAGACCAGGAACGGAAGCTGCTTGGGAAAAGCTTCGAGCCGCGAAGGCAAAGCGTGAGGCAAAAGCGTGATTTTTTTGATAGATCATAATCTCAATGGACACGCCCTAATTTTGTTTGGCTCTATTGCTAATCAAGGTTGGCTTGATATCATCCCAATTCGTTTTATCACCTTAAAGGAGATTGCTTTAATATGTTAACTAAATACATCCAAGCTGCCATGAAGCAAGCTAAGTATGAAATTTTCCCTGATGATGGGACTTTCTACGGAGAAATTCCTATCTGTGAGGGAGTCTATGCAAATGCTGTAAGTCTCGAAGCTTGTCGAGAAGAATTGCAAGAGGTATTGGAAGACTGGATTTTACTTAGTCTCACCCTGAAACTTCCTTTACCTGTCCTTGATAATATCGACCTTACAGTTACCAAGGAAGTTGCCTGATGCCTCCTTTAAAACCAGTCAAACGTCGAGACTTAATTCATTATCTGAAACAACTGGGATTTGACGGCCCCTATTCGGGAAAAAGGCATCAGTTCATGGTGAAAGATAACCTTCGCATTACCATCCCCAATCCTCATCAAGGTGATATCAGTGCCAACTTTTTAGCTAAGATTTTGCGACAGGCTAAAGTTGATATTAGTGATTGGGAGAACCTCTAAAGTTGAGAGGGTTTTGTCAATTATATTAAATAAAACGATCGCCCTTCTTCTGCTACTGGGTATGGTAGGGGATGGGCGATCGCAATTTGATTATCAACAAAAGTAAGGTGTGTCACCTGCGATAATCGATCGTTTTGGTGAAAAATGGCAAGGTGACGCACTCTACTACTAAAAGACCTATTCTAAAGATGTCTTTGTTTTACTTATTGACAAAAGCATAAAAACTCGTTAGGATAACTTTTTAGGTAAAAGTTTTATTTAAACCCGCAAGATACAAGAAAAACTAACCCCAAACTTGGTGTTTTGGCATTTTACAAAAAAAGGAAACAACGACAATGACTATTATCCAAGACGGTGAGTTCAAAGGCGCTATTGTTGGAAGCAACGGCAATGACGCAATTCAATAATCTGGAATCATTTTTGGTGTCCAAGGTAACGATACCCTTTCTGGCAATGGTGGTAACGATACCATTTACGCTGGCAAAGATAACGATATCTTGTATGGTGGTGGTAGAGATAATTTTCTCCGCGGCGATCAAGGTAACGATACAATTTACGGCGGTGAAGGTAACGATACCATCTACGGTGGCAAAGGTGACGATTTCATATTTGGTGGTGAAGGTATCAACATTCTTTACGGGAGTAATGGCAGCGATACTTTCAATGTCAAAGCAGGAGATAAACTTCCAGACTACAATCCTGCAGAAGGAGATGTTTTAATCGGTAACTTTTCTGTCGAAAACGGAGTTGTTCAAGCTATAACTACTCCAACACCCACACCAAGCCCAACGCCTACTCCTACACCCGCTCCGACTCCGACTCCCACCCCAACCCCTGTGATTCCAAGACAAGATAGCGTTGCTGCTTATTCTAATGGCAGTGAAGTAATAGGAGTAGGTCGCACAGCCCCTCGTAATTCCGAGCTGGCTTCAGAATTTGGATCTGATACTTTGACTGGCTCCGGTAACAGTATACTTGTAGGCATTGCTGGAGATCCAGATTAATTTGCTGCCAACTTAAACTCGCGGTTAATAGGAGATGGCATCAAAAACTTTGGAACAGAAGATGAAATCCTTCTTCCTACGGTTCTCCAAGGTAAAACCCGAATTGTTCCTTCAACACGTGAGCCTAATGAATTTTTTGTCCAAGGAAACCAAAAAAATACTTGTTTGTTTATAACAGTCAAAACAATTTAACTGCAACAACAATATAGCAAAACCATTTGATTTGTAAACAATCGATTCAATCATCACAAGCGTTTCAGGTTGTTCTACATTCACAACTCAAATAGACTTGCTATAGGACAAGCGATTAAATACATATAGCCTCGCCTTTCTTTCGTCATCTACTAAATGTGAAAACTCATCTTGTCTCTATTTGAGAAATAAATAGGAGCTAAAATGAAAAAACTCCCTATAGAAATCAATTTATAATTAAAAGCTTGTTTGAATGCCAGCAGTTGTTGTGTTTGGTTTTCTTAAGGGGGCTTTATTTTGTCTTGTAACTTCACCTGCATCAATCAGTTTATATAGTAGCACTTCTCAACTTCTACATCGATCGCATAAAAGCATTCACCGCATCATATTGATCCGCCATCCGCGAATAAAACTCGATCGATCGCAAATCCAACTCCGGCAAAAGTTCGCTCTTACTCACCAACTCATACCCCGTAGAACGCAAGCAATAAACCGAAATTACCCCATCCTCCCAAAACCAAACCTCCTGCACTCCCACACGACGATAGATTTCCAGCGTATCAATTCCACCACTCGTCACTGTTACCTCGATCGCCAAATCTGGAACCGACTTGCGCGTACCCAAACAATAAGACTCGTCCGGTTCTTTCCGTGCACCCAACTCCTTCATCCCGATGGTTGTACTGCCGCGTCCGTAGAAACGAATGTCCTTCGTCCGCATATAAACTTCTAAAACCTGACCTAAAGTATTTTTAGGTTCTTCATGAGCATCAGATAAAGGGGCCATAATTTCTAAACACCCATCCAAATAAGTTAAGCGCGCCCCAGTGTCTGCCAAATCAGCATCCAATTTTTCCAGAGTCTCCCATGTCACGTTTGACAGGAAAGCCGCACCTGTACCCAATCCCGCTTTAGAAATTGCGACAACCATTTGACTTACCTTTTACGATCGCTTTTCCATATTAGCGAATATTAGCTAAAGTTTCAAATCAGATTGCTCTAAAATTTCGCAGTACAATTAACAATAACTGCACGGAAAAGACGATGACTGAGATAATAACTGCTACAGGTCTGCCTCCTGCATTCCCCGATCATACCCAATTGCCAGACGAAGACGGTACATTTGTGAAAAATTTTCAGGAGCATCCTCAGAGCATCATTCTGACAGATTCGATCGGGCCGGTTGTAGAGCGGCTGCATCCAGATGGACAATATGCGATCGGGCAAGATTGCGGCATTTACTGGCGAGAAACTGACCCGCCAGAGCGAGGCGCAGAAGCACCGGATTGGTTTTACGTGCCGAATGTACCCGCAACACTTGACGGTTTTCGCCGTTCTTATGTACTTTGGCGGGAACACATGGCTCCGTTCATTGCTTTAGAATTTGCTAGCGGTAATGGAGAGGAAGAGCGCGATCGTACTCCCTTGACTGTGGCCGCTGACGGTACTACCACTAAACCGGGTAAGTTTTGGGTGTACGAGAGAATTATTCGCATTCCTTACTACGGCATTTATGAAATGAGAACTGGCAATTTAGAAGTCTATCACCTGATAGATTTTGTGTATCAAAGGATGCAGCCAAACGCACGCGGTCACTATCCCATTCCTGTACTAGATGTAGAATTGGGACTGTGGCAGGGAAGCTATCAAAATCAAGAATTGCTTTGGCTGCGGTGGTGGGATTCGCAGGGAAATTTGCTGTTAACTGGCTCCGAACAAGTTGAAATTGAGCGGGCTAGAACCGAGCAAGAACGGGAAAGAGCCGAACAAGAACGGGAAAGAGCCGAACAAGAACGGGAAAGAGCCGAACAAGCAGAGCGAAAAATTACCCAGTTAGCCGATCGACTGCGAGCAATGGGAATCGATCCCGATGCTGAGAATTGATCTCAAATTCCCAAAACTCTCTCTGTAGCGCGAGCATCCCGCACCTGATATTTTATAATCACAAAAAACAAAGCTGATGGAAACTAAACCACCTCTACCGCCCTTTACGTTAGAAACGGCTAAAGCCAAAGTTCAAGCTGCTGAAGATGCCTGGAATACCCGCGATCCAGAACGAGTAGCCTTAGCTTATACGGAAGATTCTCAGTGGCGAAACCGTGCCGAATTCTTCAGCGGACGGGAAGAAATCAAGGCTTTTTTAAGACGAAAATGGGCAAAGGAATTAGATTACCGTTTAAAGAAAGAACTGTGGAGTTTTACAGATAATCGGATTTCTGTTCGATTTGAGTATGAGTGGCACGATGATTCTGGCTACTGGTATCGCGCCTATGGTAATGAACAGTGGGAATTTGCCGAAAATGGGTTAATGCGAAGACGTGAAGCTAGTATTAATGATGTTCCGATTCAAGAGTCTGAACGGAAGTTTCGATAAGATTTATCTGTGAGTTGCTAGAGGCATAAACCTGGCTTTTTAGGAAAATACGCAGGTTTGTAGTCAGGACTTGAGTCATGATTGACTAAACGCCAGAAAGACGAATAAAGTCCTCACTACTAACGAAAGGTTTGTAGTAATGACTTGAGTCATGATTAGAACTCTTGTAAAAACACAAAGCACCCACCCCAACCCTGCCCTTGAATCAGGGGAAGAAGCAAGATTATTCTTGTTGCTCCCCTGAATAAGGGGGGACTTGCTGGAGGTGAATTTGACTTTTGCAAGAACTCTAGAGAAGTTTATAGAGCATTTGCGATCGTGTAGAATCTGAAAAAACAATTTTAATGGAGTTTTGTTGCAAATGAAATTTTTGGCGATCGAAACACTAATTTTTAGTTCTATCCTTCTGTCAATCTCATCATTTTCCTCTGCTCAAAGTAATCAACAAGGCTCTACAATTCTACCCACAGGATCTTACTACGCTCAAGGAACAATGTTCAATAACTCCCGTAGAGAGATTGCACATCAAAACAATAGAATCTGCATCAAGATCGTTGATGGCCCTGCAAATCCCTACAAAGGAGTCGAATCTATCACAATTAGCAGCGTGTCTGTTGAAAATGGGAAATACTATATTGATGCAACTGGCACGGAGCTAGTATTAAAAAACAATGGAAAAGCATTCTCTGGCGACATTCGCGGTACATGGGAGTATAGAGGTATCTCCCCCGATCCCAGGAGTCAACCCATACAAGCTAAAAAAATGGCAGAATGTGTAGCGGCGCAAGGACGATATGTGCAGAAGATGGAAGGAATATCAATTTCAGGAATCGATTTTCCCAAGCATTAACCATCATTGAAATGGGGAGGGGCGCAACCAAAAGGTGATCTGTGGGATGCAGTAATGGGTAATCGAAGTAAGGTGCGCTGCGCGCACCCTACATCATTAGGTTATTCGTCCCAGACTGTATCCTCAATCGGTAAGCAAACTCGGAGAAGTCAGCACAAAGACATCCCTGGTTCCCACTCCTTCAGATTCCGGTTTAATCGGTGTAGTAAAGTGGAAAAACTCGTGGTCGTTAACTAACAGCAATTCTCCCGGTTGCAGAATTTTATTAAAAACAGGCTTCTCTTTTTTAGCCAAGTACAAATGCGTTTCCCCGCCGACAATATTAGTTCTGTCAACCGAGAAAATCCCGATAAAGTCAGTACCGTCTTGGTGAATGCCTTCCGGTGCGGGGTTGCCGAAATTGTTTGGCGAACAAGTCGTTCTGATTTGATGGATGCCGATTTCAGCTTCCGGGTGAATTTTGCAGGAATCGAAAAAAGCAAAAATCATCTGTTTGAAATTATCGAGGGCGATTAGCCGATCGTCCAATTCGGCAAATTCCCGCCTGATATCACCCACTAGCGGATTGTATGTTTTGCTTTGATACAAATAGCCGTGAGGTAGCTTAACTAACTCATTTCCGTTGACTGCAAACCGCGATAATCTTCTCGAACGATACTTACCTTTCACATACGGATCGACAGGCATATCGTCAAAAAATTCCTTGAAGCCTTCTAGCTTAATCGAGTTTACTTTTTTGAAAGTAAACATGAAGGCATAATCCAAATGAATGGATTCTAATACGGTTTTCATAGATTTTACTCCCTGAAGCCTTGCTCCCCTCCCTAATTTTGCCTGGAGGAGGTGTATGCTTCTACTCTAGCGCAGGATTTTTGTATGTGTCGTAAAAGACACTACAAAAATTGCAAAGATATCGTAAAGACGACAAGATGAATTGGGGGCTGGTTCTTCTTTTAATCCAAAATCCCCAATCTAAAATCTAAAATCGATTGACTGCTTTCACCAGCGACTGACAGGCCCGCAGGAAAACGCCAACATCGACCCCAAGTGCGACGTACTGAACGCCAGCATCAATCCACTGCTGGGCGATTTCGGGGTTTTCGGCAAAAGTACCGGCGGCTTTGCCTGCTTTGCGGATGGTTTGGACTGCCTCTTGCATCATGTCGATGACTCGGGGATCGCGGACTTGGCCGGGAATGCCGATCGACTGTGACAAATCGTAAGGCCCCAGAAAAATCACGTCCACCTCTGGCACAGTAACAATTTCTGCCAGGTTGTCGATGCCGCATTTGCCTTCGACATGAATCACAACTAAGGATTCTTCGTTGAGTCGATCGGTGATATTTGTACCTGCAGCGGTGTAAAGTCCTGCCCGCGTAGCAAAGGAAAGGCCTCGCGTGCCCAGAGGACTGTATTTAGCACTTTTGACAGCGGTTTCGGCATCGATTTTGCTTTCAATTTGAGGTACTTGAACTCCTGCACTGCCGATGTCGAGAGCTCGTTGAATTTGCGGCCCGTCGTTTTTGCGGACACGAACAATCGGTGCAATTCCGGTGCAGTCGGCGGCGCGACACAAATCTTCAGCAGCAAGCGGGTTCAGGGGGCCGTGTTCCATATCGATAACGGCGAAATCAAATCCAGCGTGACCGCAGATTTCCATGAATGCGGGATAAGCGCAGTTCATAAATAAACCGAGGACTGTTTCGCCTTGTTTAATTTTTTGTTTGAGTTGGTTTTGACGCATGGGTAATCCCGGAAAATTTAGTTTTTTTTTACTGCAAATGAAGCCCGATTGTTTTTAATAATACAGCTCAAATATGGTCGTAATCAATTACTTTATGTTAAGAAAATAGACAAGAATTTTATAGCTGCTTTTGCCTCTATTTTAAATGGAATCAAGCACAAAAGCCAGCCAAAAATAAACATTCCTAAAATTGGTAAAAATATGGCTCCCACGGATGGTTCGACTAACCAAGCAAATAAAGAAAACATTCCAATACTGCCAGTTGTCCACAGCCACAGAATCAGAAATCCTATAACTGTTGTATGTAAACTCATCCTAATCCTGATGGAACAACCGAACTGTTGATTATGTATATATCCTTGTATAATTGGGAACAATAAATGTCTGCCGATGATGATGCGATTAATTTTGAAGGTTTTGCCATCAATCGTTCCTTCATAGGGTTTCGCAGGGGGCTGACAAAAGGGTATAATTATTCTAAAAACTTTGGGAGGAGTAACAACTTCGTCCAACCTGCGTAAAACTTCCGAATAAGTTAAACTGGTGGTAATTGTTAAAGTCTCAAAAGGAATAAATAACCTAAAAAATTTGACTATCTTGAGCATAAGGTTCATCCGGCTGTTCAATAGTTGTTGCTGGTATTAATGCCTCTTCTCTAAAAAAGTTTTCCCTGACAACAGCGCGAAATACCAGTATACTGCAAAATAAACATTTAAATGGGATGAGTGTTTTTCGCGCTATGTCAAAATTAATTCCACAATCTCCGATGAAACTTCGACAGTATCTATTTTTGCTCAAAGGTCGATCGATCCTTAGCCTCACCCTCGGCATAATTTCCGCGATGGGGAGCATTTCGCCAGTATT
Source organism: Microcoleus sp. w2-18bC1 (assembly GCF_036700365.1). Lineage (NCBI taxonomy): Bacteria > Bacillati > Cyanobacteriota > Cyanophyceae > Oscillatoriales > Microcoleaceae > Microcoleus > Microcoleus sp. w2-18bC1. Next base: position 91,030 of record NZ_JAUBOS010000018.1, on the reverse strand, counting down.
TGCCGCACCTCCCCGCAATCCCGACACTGCTGAAACTTGCGACATTCTAGTAGCAGGCGGCGGTCTCGCAGGGGCTGCTACCGCTTACGAAGGTTTGCTGGCGGGGCGCACAGTTTGCCTCACTGAAATTACTGATTGGGTAGGCGGTCAAATTTCCTCCCAGGGAACTTCCGCACTCGATGAAAGAGATACTCAGCGATCGCTCTTATTTTACCCCCGTGGCTACCTAGAATTGCGGGAGCGGATCAAGGAACATTACGGCCGGCTAAATCCCGGAGGCTGTTGGGTTAGCTATTCGTGTTTTATGCCATACGACGGTCACAAAATTCTATTTAACATCTTGCAGGATGCCGCTAAAAAAGGCAAAGGCACGCTGAAATGGTTTCCCAATACAGTTATTAAAGAACTAGCAATTACTCCTGCTGTGGCGGGGAATGCGGTAGGGGGTCAACAAATTAAAAGTGCGATCGCCATTCAACACAAACCCGCCGCCAACACGCCACCAATCAACACCGAAACTCTTTCTCAGACGATCGAAGATGCCTATCGCTACGAAAATTCTCCGCGATTTAACAAAACTATTATTCGGTTTATTCCCAAACCACCTAACCAGTCAAATTCAAAACCTAGACCTGCTGAGTGGTATGTGGTAGATGCCACTGAAACAGGAGAATTGATCGGACTTGCGGATGTTCCCTACCGCCTCGGAATTGACCCGCGTTCCCCTCTCGAACCTTCTTCTGCCAGCCCCACCGGCGACGCTTACTGCACTCAAGGTTTTACCTACACCTTTGCGATGGAGGCAACGAAGGAACCGCAACAGCATCAAATGCCGTCTTTTTATCAACAATACGCTCCTTACTACAGCTACGAATTGCAGAGATTGGCGAGCTTTCCCTTAGTTTTCACCTACCGCCAAATCAGGAGCATGAGACCGGATGAAAAGCGACCTTCCGGCCCGAAGCAATTCCCGATTTATCCGGGGGATATTTCGATGCAAAACTGGACTTGGGGCAATGACTATCGTCCCGGTTCTGCCCAGGATAATTTAATTTATTCTCGCGAGCAGTTGGAGGCAGCAGGTCAACTGCAACCGGGGGGATGGATGGGCGGTTTGCGAACCGAAACTTTGCGAAAGGGAGAGGAAAATGCCAAAGGATTTTTCTACTGGCTGGTAACAGGAACTACTGACTCGCAGCTAGGAGAGGGAGTCAAAAAGCCTAATCCAAACAATCGTTTTTTGAGCGGGTTGGATTCGCCGATGGGGACGGTGCACGGACTTTCTAAATATCCTTATATGCGGGAGGGCCGGCGCATTATTGGGCGGCCGAGTTTCAATCAGCCTCAAGGTTTTACGGTGTGGGAAGTTGATATGTCTCGCACTGACTTTACGGCTGATTTTTACCGCCAGAATTTGTCGGAGGAAGAGTATCGCAATTTGTGGTTAGCTGTGGGTGGTTTGAATGCGCCGGCTTTGGCTGTGGGAAGTCAATCTGTTGAGGATACAAAATCGCGATCGCGCGCTACGATTTATCCTGATTCTGTGGGGATTGGTCATTATGCGATCGACTTTCACCCCTGCATGACCAACAGTCCGCCGGAAGCACCAGGAAATACCGAACGGGAAGGTACTCGCAAAGGTCAAGGGCAAGCTTATCCCTTCCAAATTCCGCTGCGGGCAATGATTCCCCAGAAAATTGACAATATGTTAGTGGCGGGTAAAAGTATTGCTGTTAGCCACACAGCGGCCGCTGCTTATCGAGTGCATTCTTTTGAATGGTCTGCCGGTGCGGCGGCGGGAGTTACGGCTGCTTTTTCCCTAGAAAAGGGGATTCTCCCTTATGAATTAGTGGACGAATTGCCGTCCCGCGAGCCCAACTTGGAAGTGTTGCAGTTGCGGTTGCAACAAAATGCCAATCCGATCGCCTTTCCGGGTACTTCTATTTTCAATAGTTCGTGGCAAAATTGGAAATAATCGCAGTTGATAATCTGTAGGGCCGGCATCCTGCCCGCCTTACAATAAAATTCACTCTGTGTGGAACAGGGTGGAACAGGCTTGCGAGCCTGTTCCTGACACCCGACAATTAACTGGTTAGCAAGAAGAGTTTGCTAACCAGTATAAAATAACCAATAACAAAATACCTGATAAACAGCAATTTGTCATCCATCTTTCGATAGAAGCAATCAGACACTGCTTTAGTCGGATAATATCAATAATCTCAAAAATATTCCCCCCTTCCCCTTCAAACTCGTCAAAGGTAACGGTCATGTCAACTGCACAGATAACAAGCGCCAATTCCAGTAATGGTTATGCCAAACAGTTACTCAGAACCTTAGTAGCTGTCAAAAAAGGGGACTTTTCAGTTCGGATGCCTATAGACCAGACCGGTCTAGCGGGGAAAATTGCTGACGAACTTAACGACATTATCGAGCTCAATGAGAGAATGGCGGCCGAACTCGATCGCATCGGCACAGTTGTCGGTAAAGAAGGCAAAATTGCCCAGCGGGCAACCATCGGCAGCGCCGAGGGGTCATGGGCAGCTAGCGTAAACTCTGTCAATACCCTAATTACAGATTTAGTGCAACCAACCTCTGAAACCGCCAGAGTAATTCGGGCCGTAGCAAAAGGGGATTTATCGCAAACTATCGCCTTAGAAATAGAAGACAGACCCCTCAAAGGAGAATTCCTCCAAACAGCGCAAATTGTTAACACAATGGTAGACCAGTTGAGTTCCTTTGCGTCGGAAGTAACGCGGGTAGCTAGGGAAGTAGGAACCGAAGGGAAATTAGGTGTGCAAGCTGAAGTTAAAGGAGTTGCGGGAACCTGGAAAGATTTAACGGATTCAGTTAACTCGATGGCGGGGAATTTAACAGCACAAGTGCGTAACATTGCCGAAGTGACAACGGCAGTGGCAAATGGCGATTTATCCAAAAAAATTACAGTAGATGTTAAAGGCGAAATTCTCGAACTGAAAAACACGATTAACATCATGGTGGATCAGTTGAGTTCCTTCGCATCTGAAGTAACGCGGGTGGCGAGAGAAGTAGGAACGGAAGGCAAATTAGGGGTGCAAGCTGAAGTGCGGGGAGTTGCAGGAACCTGGAAAGATTTAACGGATTCAGTTAATTCAATGGCTGGCAATCTTACCGCACAAGTACGGAACATTGCCGACGTGACGACGGCTGTGGCAAATGGTGACTTATCTAAAAAAATTACAGTAGATGTAAAAGGTGAAATTCTCGAACTGAAAAACACGATTAACATCATGGTAGATCAGTTAAATTCCTTCGCATCGGAAGTAACGCGGGTGGCGAGAGAAGTGGGTTCCGAAGGCAAACTCGGCGGTCAAGCAGAAGTTAAAGGAGTTGCCGGAACTTGGAAGGATTTAACGGATAGCGTTAACTTCATGGCAGGCAGTTTGACAGCACAAGTGCGGAACATCGCTGAAGTGACAACCGCTGTGGCAAAGGGCGATTTATCTAAGAAAATTACCGTAGATGTTAAAGGGGAAATTCTCGAACTCAAAAATACCGTCAACACGATGGTTGACCAGTTAAATTCCTTCGCATCGGAAGTAACCAGGGTTGCTAGGGAAGTGGGAACGGAAGGGAAGTTAGGCGTGCAAGCTGAAGTGCAGGAAGTAGCAGGAACCTGGAAAGATTTAACGGATTCAGTTAACTCAATGGCCGGGAATTTAACAGCACAAGTCCGCAACATTGCTGAGGTGACGACTGCTGTTGCTAACGGTGACTTATCTAAAAAAATTACGGTACAGGTTAAAGGCGAAATTTTAGAACTGAAAAACACCATTAACGTGATGGTGGATCAGCTTAATTCCTTTGCATCTGAAGTAACCAGGGTTGCTAGGGAAGTGGGTTCGGAAGGTAAACTAGGCGGTCAAGCGGATGTCCGAGGCGTAGCAGGAACTTGGAAGGATTTAACGGATTCAGTTAATTTTATGGCGGGTAGTTTGACAGAGCAAGTACGGAATATTGCGGCTGTTACTACTGCGGTGGCAAATGGCGACTTGTCGAAGAAAATTACTGTCGATGTTAAAGGTGAAATTTTGGAGTTAAAAAATACCGTCAACACGATGGTGGATCAGTTAAATTCCTTCGCATCGGAAGTAACCAGGGTTGCTAGGGAAGTGGGAACCGAAGGGAAATTAGGGGTGCAAGCAGAAGTTAAAGGAGTTGCTGGAACCTGGAAAGATTTAACGGATTCAGTTAACTCGATGGCGGGGAATTTAACAGCACAAGTGCGTAACATTGCCGAAGTGACAACGGCAGTGGCAAATGGCGATTTATCCAAAAAAATTACAGTAGATGTTAAAGGCGAAATTCTCGAACTGAAAAACACGATTAACATCATGGTGGATCAGTTGAGTTCCTTCGCATCTGAAGTAACGCGGGTGGCGAGAGAAGTAGGAACGGAAGGTAAATTAGGTGTACAAGCTTACGTGCGGGGTGTAGGGGGAACTTGGAAAGATTTAACCGATAATGTTAACTTGATGGCGGGTAATTTGACGGCGCAGGTGCGGAATATTGCGGAAGTGACGAAAGCGGTGGCAAATGGCGATTTGTCTAAGAAAATTACCGTTGATGTTAAAGGCGAAATTCTGGAGTTGAAAGACACTATTAACGTGATGGTGGATCAACTTAATTCCTTCGCTTCTGAGGTAACGCGGGTGGCGCGGGAGGTTGGAACTGAGGGTAAATTGGGCGGTCAAGCTGAGGTGAAAGGAGTTGCAGGAACTTGGAAAGATTTAACCGACAACGTAAACTCGATGGCGGGGAATTTGACAGCGCAAGTGCGAGGTATTGCTAAAGTTGTGACGGCGGTGGCGAATGGCGATTTGAAGCGCAAATTAATGCTGGAAGCTAAGGGAGAAATTGCAACTCTGGCAGATACGATTAATGAGATGATTGATACGCTGGCGACGTTTGCCGATCAAGTTACTACAGTGGCGCGGGAGGTGGGAATTGAAGGGAAATTGGGCGGCCAGGCAAAGGTTCCGGGCGCGGCGGGGACGTGGCGAGATTTGACGGATAACGTGAATGAATTGGCGGCGAATTTGACTACTCAACTGCGGGCGATCGCCGAAGTGGCAATTGCTGTTACCAGAGGCGATTTAACGAGGTCAATTTCCGTCGCCACGGAAGGAGAAGTTGCCATTGTTAAGGACAACATTAACCAGATGATTGCCAATCTCCGGGAGACGACGCAGAAGAATACTGAGCAAGATTGGCTGAAAACCAACCTCGCTAAGTTCACTCGAATGCTACAAGGTCAGCGAGATTTAGAAACTGTTTCTAAACTAATTCTCTCAGAATTGACGCCGCTGGTTTCTGCTCAGCATGGCGTATTCTTTATGATGGAAGCTGTGGAACACGATCCGTTTCTCAAACTGTTAAGTACCTACGCCTACCGCGAACGCAAACAGTTAGGAAATAGATTCCATTTAGGCGAAGGTTTGGTAGGACAGTGCGCCCTGGAAAAGGAACGCATACTGTTGACTGAAGTGCCGGAGAACTACATTAAAATTGGATCTGGGCTGGGAGAATCTACGCCGTTGAATGTTGTGGTTTTACCCGTACTCTTTGAGGGACAAGTGACGGCAGTAATCGAGTTAGCTTCGTTCCGGCGATTCAGCGAAATACACTTAACATTTCTCGACCAACTTACAGAAAGTATCGCCATTGTCTTAAATACAATTGCGGCGAGTATGCGAACGGAAGAGTTGCTGAAACAGTCGCAGTCTTTGGCGGAAGAGTTACAAACTCAGCAAAAGGAACTAACGGAAACTAACAAGCGTCTCGAACAACAAGCGCAGTCTCTCCGCGCATCTGAGGAACTGTTGAAGAGTCAGCAGGAAGAGTTGCAACAAACGAATGAAGAATTAGAAGAACAAGCTGAATTGCTAGCGCTGCAAAATAAGGAAGTTGAGCGGAAAAACCGAGATATTGAACAGGCGAGGGGGTTGTTGGAAGAAAGAGCGGAACAGTTGGCTCTAACTTCTAAGTATAAGTCGGAGTTTCTAGCAAATATGTCTCACGAGTTGCGAACTCCGCTGAATTCGCTGTTGATTCTCGCTCGATTGCTTTCTGACAATACTGAGGGCAATTTGACTCAGAAGCAAGTTGAATACACGCGCACAATTTACTCGGCTGGAACAGATTTGTTAGGGCTGATTAATGACATCTTGGATCTCGCTAAGATTGAATCAGGCACGATGTCAGTGGAAATTGAGCAAGTGTTGTTTACGGACTTGCGAGATCATTTGGATCGGACTTTCCGCCAAATCGCCCAAGATAAGAAGTTGAGTTTTCAATTAGAGCTTGAGTCTGGGTTGCCAAAAGGTCTCTATACTGATGCTAAACGACTGCAACAAGTTTTGAAGAATCTCCTCTCTAATGCGTTTAAGTTTACAGAACGGGGTGAGGTGAAATTGCGTGTCGAAGTAGCGCGGGCCGGGTGGAATTTAGAAATAGAAAGTTTAACGAGTTCCCCTACTGTTTTGGCTTTCTCAGTTAGCGATACCGGGATTGGGATTTCTGCTGAAAAACACCGGGTTATTTTTGAGGCTTTCCAACAAGCAGATGGTAGCACTAGCCGCAAATACGGGGGCACGGGTTTGGGTTTGTCAATTAGTAGAGAAATCGCTAATTTGTTAGGTGGAGAAATTAAATTGACAAGTAGCCCTGGTGAGGGTAGTAGGTTCACGCTTTATCTGCCACAAACTTACCAAGAATCGCGAATAATGAATGATACGGGTTCGGGAACGGGCAAGCAAACGCCTCAATTACCCCCTGCTAATTCTCCCGCACTTCCTTTGCCGAATTTCCACTTGCCGATCGCGCCTTACCCCTCACCTTTAATCTCTGATGATCGAGAAAATATTGAGACTGACGATCGCGTGCTGTTGATTATTGAAGATGATGTAAACTTCGCTCGAATTCTGCTGGATATGGCGCAGGAACAGGGTTTTAAAGGTTTGGTGGCTTTGCGGAGCGATATCGGTTTGGCGATGGCGCGAGAGTTCAAGCCAACTGCGATTATGCTGGATCTAAATTTGCCTGTGATGGATGGCTGGACAGTGCTCGATCGCTTGAAGCACGACCCAAGTACGCGCCACATTCCGGTTCACATTGTATCAGTTGAAGAAGGGCGGCAGCGCAGTTTGCAGTTAGGGGCGATCGCCTACTTACAAAAGCCTGTCAGTCGCGAAGCCTTGAGCAAAGCTTTGACTGATATTAAGGGTTTTGTCGAGCGGCCAGTGAAGAATTTGCTAGTGGTGGAAGACGACGAAACACAGCGTCTGAGCATTGTGGATTTAATCGGCAATCACGATGTTTCTACCACGGCTGTGGGGAGTGGTGCAGAGGCGCTAGCAATTTTGAAATCGGGGCATTTTGACTGCGTTGTACTGGATTTGGGACTACCAGATATGACGGGTTTTGAACTGATCGAGCAGATCAAGCAAGAGGCTACTTTGAAAAGTCTGCCGCTTATTATTTATACGGGCAAAGAGTTGACACGCTCCGAAGAAACTCAACTTAAGCGCATGGCGGAAACAATCATTGTTAAAGATGTGCGATCGCCCGAACGTTTGTTAGATGAAACAGCTTTGTTTTTGCACCGAGTGCAAGCAAATTTGCCGGAACCAAAGCGCCAAATGCTAGAGCAACTGTATCAAACAGATTCGACGCTGGCGGGCAAAACAGTCTTGATTGTTGACGACGATATGCGGAATATTTTCGCCCTCACGAGTATGCTGGAGCGCCATAAAATGAAGATTGAGTATGCTGAGAATGGCAGAGAGGGCATTGCTAAATTGCAAAATACGCCTGGCATAAATATTGTGTTGATGGACGTGATGATGCCAGAGATGGACGGTTACGAAACCATGCAAGCAATTCGTAATATGCCTCAATTTGCTTCCTTGCCAATGATTGCTCTTACTGCGAAAGCTATGAAAGGCGATCGGGAAAAATGTATCGAAGCTGGTGCGTCTGACTACATTACCAAACCTGTTGATACGGAACAGTTGCTCTCGCTGCTGCGTGTCTGGCTTTATCGATAGGAAGAAGTCATTAGTCATTAGTCATTAGTCATTAGTCATTAGTCATTAGTCATTAGTCATTAGTCATTAGTTAACAGTTAACAGTTAACAGTTAACAGTTAACAGTTAACAGTTAACAGTTAACAGTCAACAGTCAAAAATTCCCAATAACCAATTAGTCATTAAAAATGTCCGAAAGTCATGAACTTGAAACAATCGAAATTCAACTCCTACTAGAGGGAATGTTTCGCTATTACGGATTTGATTTTCGTAATTATGCTCTTGCCTCTCTCAAGCGCCGTATTAGGAACACTATTCGCTCGGAACGGCTCACCACTGTCTCTGCACTTCAGGAAAAGGTACTTCACAATCCTGCTTACCTAGATCGTTTACTGCTGGATATTTCTGTCAATGTAACGGCGATGTTTCGCGATCCCAGCTTTTACATTAGTTTCAGAAATAAAGTGGTGCCGCTGTTGCGTACTTATCCTTTTATTCGGATTTGGCACGCTGGATGTTCAACGGGCGAAGAAGTCTATTCTATGGCAATCTTGCTGCAAGAAGAAGGACTTTATGACCGTTGTCGGATTTACGCTACGGACATGAATGAATTAGTTTTGAAAACAGCCAAAACAGGGATATTTCCGCTGAAACAAATGCAAGAATATACGCAACTATACCACCAAGCGGGGGGCAAGAAAGCGTTTTCTGAGTATTACACTGCTGCCTATGAAAATGCGATTTTTCGCTCTTCACTTAAAGATAATATTGTCTTTGCTCACCACAACCTAGCAACGGATAATTCTTTTAATGAATTTAATGTTATTTTATGCCGTAATGTGATGATTTATTTCAATTCACACCTCCAAGAGCGGGTACACAAGCTTTTTTATGAGAGCCTGGGAATGTTTGGAGTTTTAGGACTAGGACATCAGGAGTCTCTGACTTTTACACCTTATGAAAAATACTATGAACCAATTGAAAGTAGTGAGAAACTCTACCGGAGAATTAAATAAGAAAAATTTTGAAATAGTGGTTGTGGGTACGTCTTTGGGAGGGCTAGAGGCTCTGACTGTGCTGCTGGCAGATTTGCCCCAAAGCTTTCCTTTGCCTGTAGTTATTGTCCAACACCGCCATAAGAGTTCTGAGAATAGGCTTACTTATTTTTTACAAAAGCAAAGCTCTCTCCAAATCACAGAGGCAAAAGACAAAGAGCCGATCGCACCTGGACGGGTTTACTTGGCTCCTGCTGACTATCACTTGCTAATAGAATCGCCCTCTGACGAGGAGTTTATCCTGTATGAAAACGACTTTACAGAATGGGGGAGCGTGGCAGTGGAGTCAATCCATAATTCAAACTCCCCAATCCGCAATCGCGGAACTCCTACGTTTGCACTATCAACTGAGGCTCCTGTCTGCTATGCGCGGCCCTCAATCGATGTGCTGTTTGAGTCTGCTGCGGATGCCTTTGGGGAGAAAGTTATCGGCATAATTTTAACGGGAGCTAATTCGGATGGTAGTAAAGGGCTGGCAAAAATTAAAGCTGAGGGAGGATTGACATTCGTGGAGGAACCGGCTTCAGCTCTATGCCCGACCATGCCAGCATCGGCGATCGCAAATGTTAAAGTAGACTGGATTTTACCCCTCTCTAAAATCGCTCCCTGTTTAGTCAATTTGCTAAGAATTAAAGATTAAAAAAATTATGAATCAGCAGTCCCCCCATCGAGTAAATGTCCTTTTAGTTGACGATCGCCCAGAAAATTTGATAGCTCTAGAAGCTATTCTCAACAGCCCCTCTTATAATCTAGTACAAGCTAGTTCGGGCGCGGAGGCTCTGAGATGTCTGCTTAATGAAGATTTTGCAGTAATTTTGCTTGATGTGCAGATGCCGGGAATGGATGGATTTGAGACAGCAACATTGATTCGCTCTAGAGATCGATCGCGAGCGACTCCGATTATTTTTATCACAGCATTCAGCAGTAATGACACCCACGTGTTTAAAGGTTATTCTCTGGGTGCGGTGGATTACCTGTTCAAACCCTTGGAACCGGAAATATTGACCTCGAAGGTGCAGGTATTTGTGGAATTGTTCCAAAAAACAGTCGAGGTGAAGCAGCAAGCAACACTGTTAGCTGCGGTTAATAGTGAACTAAGTAAAAGTGAAGAGCGGTTTCGCACTTTGTGTGCTTGTTCACCACTGGGAATTTACTTAGCTGACGTTGAAGGCCGCTGTACTTACATCAATCCCCGTTGTCAAGCGATTTGCGGGTTAACTTTGGAGGAAAGTTTAGCAGAGATTTGGAAGCGGGAAGTTCATGAAGAAGATCGCGATCGCGTAGTAGCACATTGGTTAGCTTGGATTAAAGAAGGTCACGAATATTCTAATGAGTTTCGATTAGCTGGGAGCGAAACTGTGCGTTGGATTAATGTGCAGTCGTCGCCAATGTTTTCGGATTTGGGAAAACTGATCGGTCATGTGGGTACGGTTAGAGATGTCACAGACCGCAAGCAAGCAGAGGAAGAACGCAGCAGACTAATCCGCGAACAAGTGGCGCGACAAGAAGCGGAGAGAGCTAACCAGATGAAGGATGAATTTCTAGCTATTCTCTCTCACGAACTCCGTACTCCTTTAAATGCAATTCTCGGCTGGTCTAGGCTGCTTCGTACCAAAACCTTTGACCAAGACACTATTGAGAAAGCCCTAGAAACAATTGAGCGCAATGCTAAATCTCAAGCTCAACTCATCGAAGATATTTTAGATGTTTCGCGGATTCTGCGGGGGAAACTAAATTTAAATATGCATCCGATTCGGTTGGAATCTGCGATCAAGCTGGCAATAGATTCTTTGCAGCCGCTGACCGAGGAAAAATCAATAGTCATAGAATTAACGTGCAGCCCAAATGTAGGTGAAGTTATCGGCGATTTTGATCGCTTGCAGCAAATTGTGTGGAATTTGCTGTCAAATGCGATTAAGTTTAGTCCGCAAGAGGGTAAAGTAGAGGTGCGGTTAGAGTCAGTTGGCGATGAGGCTCACATTCAGATAATTGATAGTGGCATTGGTATAGCTCCTGATTTTTTGCCTTATGTTTTCGATCGCTTCCGCCAAGCTGATAGCAGCACAACTAGGTCTTACGGGGGTTTGGGGCTGGGATTGGCGATCGTCCGTCACTTGGTGGAACAGCACGGCGGTAAGGTGCATGCAGAGAATAATCCGGGCGAAGGTGCGAAATTTACGGTGGCTTTACCTCTTGCACAAAGGAAGACCGGAGGTGCAGGGGATGATTGGTCGGAACTCAATGACGCGACAGAGACTCTCCCCACTCTGGCTAATTTGCAATTGCTGGTGGTGGATGATGACGATGACACGCGGGAGTTTTTGATTGCTTTACTCGAGGACGAAGGAGCTATGGTGCGATCGGCGACATCGGTGGCCGGGGCTCTAGCTGCACTGGAGAGTTATTGGCCCGATCTGCTGCTGAGCGACATTGGAATGCCGGGAGCAGACGGCTATGAGTTGATCGCGCGCGTGAGAGAACTGGAAGTGATCAGGGGTGGAAAGATGCCTGCGATCGCCCTGACGGCTTACGCCAGAGAGGAAGAGCGCAAGCAAGCGCTGGAAGCTGGTTTCCAGATGCACTTATCTAAACCAGTTGACATAACTAAGTTAATTGCCGCAATTGGTAACCTTACAGGAAGGCTCGGAAATCCCGCTCCAACTGATATCTTGCACCATGCTCAAGAACAGGCAAGATGCCTGTTCCACAAAGAGTAAATTTTCTTGTGGGGAGTAGGGGTTGGGCAGGAGAGGCCGTCCGTGAAGGCTGATTGACAATAGTGCTATTCGGTGATTTCCAACGGACTCGGCGGTTAAAACCGCTTTGTTGACAATCAAGCATCCAGGATACCCGCCACGTGATTCATTCCGAAAGCAGACTCAGGACCCAGAAATACAAAACCTGTATCCGATAAAGGATCCCCCGAATTTATTCGTGGGGTCAATGCTTCAATCTAAAATCTAAAATCTAAAATCTAAAATCGATTGACCCCCCAATCCCGTGCTGATTACTGAGAAAAATATTAAGCTAGCTTAAAGGACACGCGATCGACAGTTCGGAACAAGACACCCCTTTTTCCACAAAAAGCTGGATATTTGCCGTTTTTTGCTTCAACCTGCCGTCAAAGTACAAAATTACCCGCCGATCAATACATGAATATTTTTAGCAGTCTGCTTTCTAGTCCAACTCAAGCACCCCAAGTCAAAAAACAGCGTCGAGGCATTGAAATTAAGTCGGAACGCGAAATCGAAATTATGCGGCAAGCAGCAAAAATCGTTGCAACGGTACTTAAAGAAATTTCCCAAATGGTGAAACCGGGAATGACTACTGCTGATTTGGATGCTTATGCCGAAAAACGTATCCGCGAAATGGGTGCAACTCCGAGTTTTAAAGGCTATCACGGTTTCCCTGGATCGATTTGCTCTAGTATTAATAACGAAGTTGTTCACGGCATCCCCAGCGCCAAAAAGGTAATTCGGGCCGGAGATGTTCTCAAGGTAGATACGGGGGCATATTACCAAGGTTTTCACGGCGATTCTTGCATTACGATCGCAGTTGTGGAAGTGACTCCCGAATCGGCCAAATTAATCCGAGTCGCAGAAGAAGCTCTCTACAAAGGCATCGAACAAGTGAAGGCTGGAGCTTATTTGCTCGATCTGGCTGGTGCGATGGAAGATCATGTCAAAAGCAACGGTTTTAGTATCGTTGAGGAGTTTACCGGCCACGGTGTCGGACGAAATTTGCACGAGGAACCGTCGGTTTTCAATTTCCGCACCCGCGAAATGCCGAACGTGAAATTGCGAGCCGGTATGACATTGGCGATCGAACCGATTCTGAATGCTGGTTCTAAGTACACTCGGACGCTTTCTGACAAGTGGACTGCTGTAACAGTTGACAATGCTATGTCGGCTCAGTTTGAGCATACTGTGTTGGTGACAGAAACTGGCTATGAAATTTTGACTGATCGTTCCAAAGTTTAAGGGGAAAAAAAGACAATAGTTTTGAGTTTTGAGCTAAAGTTTTTATTCTGTAGGTTGGGTTGAGCGATGGCGAAACCCAACACCTTATTTAAAATGAAGATTTGGGCGGAGCGAAGTGTAGGGTTCGTTCCTCAACCCAACCTACAATATTTACACTATTAAGAAGGTAACAGAGATGTCAGCACGATTATTATTGGTAGATGATGAACCGGGCTTGCGGGAAGCAGTACAAGCTTATTTGGAAGATAGCGATTTTGCGGTTGAGGTTGCCAGTAATGCTCGCGACGGCTGGGAAATCTTGCAGCAGACTAATCCGGATTTGGTGATTTCAGACATTATGATGCCCCAGGTGGACGGTTATCAGTTTCTCAAGCAAGTGCGGGAAGATCCTCGCTATAAAGCTTTGCCGGTGGTGTTTTTGACGGCTAAGGGGATGACGAGCGATCGCATTCAAGGCTATCAAGCAGGCTGCGATGCTTATCTTTCTAAGCCCTTCGATCCCGACGAATTAGTAGCAATAGTAACCAATTTGCTAGCCCGCCGCGCGGCTGCTAAGGAGACAAGCGAAAATGCTGAAAGTCCAGATATTGCTGCTTTGACAAGCCAAATGGCGAGAATTGAGTCTTTGCTGAGTGGGCGGAGTTCGATCGCCCAAAGTCCTTCGCCGATTAAAATTGATTTGACTCCGCGAGAACAAAGTGTTTTGGATTTGGTTGCTCAAGGTTTGATGAATAAGGAAATTGCCCGCCGCTTGGAAACTAGCGTGCGTAATGTGGAAAAGTACGTCAGCCGTTTATTTAGCAAGACGGGTACTAACAGCCGTACTGAGTTGGTTCGCTTCGCTCTCGAACACGGCTTGACGAAATAGGAGTCCTCTAGACTTGGCTGGAGGCTCTGCCTCGCCGAGCTGCGTTACCAGGCTCTTCCTGGTAACGAGAATTATGCAACAACTTAGAAATGTTAAGATATAAGTATTGACACATATTCGGTGGCTGTGGTATATCACATCAGCTTGCTGGTGGCAGCGCGGGAGTGCGAAAACTGGTGTGCGAAAACTGGTGTGCGATCGAACTTCTCACACACTTTGCTTTGAGTCTGAGTTGACATTCTCACCGGGCTAAAGCCACGGTGATTCCCAAACCTCACGATTTGAGTTTCTGCTTCATCGCAACTGCCTCCACCCACAAGGAGTTTTCTGGTCTTATGTTCGCTCCACAGACTAGCCCCGCTAGCCCAGCGGTTTTTATGCGTCGAATACCTAAAAGGAATTCTTATCTGTTGTTTTGATTCCAGGGATGTTTACCATTGCCCTATCCTCTTTTCCCGGTCTACCGATTTGTCTGCGCCGCCAGTTGTACTGGACTTCGCTCGTTAGGCTGTCTGAATCCATCGTCGCGGGTGGGTCATTGACCAAACTATAGTTTAATATAAAGCCGTCCTACAACGACGGGGTTTCCACCCACCTTTCTGATGAACACTCGCAAACGCCGGGGAATTACTTAACGGGAAAACCTGACTGTTTAAGAGTTTTCACGTAGTAAATAGAAAGGCAAACAGTTGACCGGATATGCTCCGTTAAGCAAACTTGCCACAAACAGTCACAGATAAGGTTATATCCTGTGGAAAAACAAGCCACTATTAATTAATGACTCTGCTCAAAAACGGATACTTGCGAACTGCCGGAGTGTTAAGCAGCCCCCAATTTTAGACCCTAGTTAAAGCTCTCCGATTCATCTGTGGAGGAAATCTAAAATCTAAAATTTAAAATCGACTGACAGCGCTCTAAAGTGGCCGCAGAAGTTGAATGTAGAGCAGCACCAAAGTTTAGTTTATATCAGGAGGATACGATGAGGAAAATCACGGCGCGACCAACAATAAGTGCCATAGTAGCACTGCCGATCGTACTAATAGCCAATACAACTCAAGCTTTTGCCACTGATACCGGTCAGAAAATAGAGCCAATTAAGAAAGTTTCGGATTTTGGCGATGAGCTAGATTTTGATATTGGGCCACCACCAACCATCAGCATTGAAGAAAGCGAGGATTGGGATGAACCTGATTTTACAGCTACTTTAGATATGGAGATTAGTAAATTTATGACAAAAAATCTTCAAGCTGTAATTGATGAGCCGCCGCCAGTAGTTTATCTCAGTGATGCAAGGGGTCAGTCAAGCAAGGAATGCCGGATTTCAGCGATATGCGAATAACTGAATTGGATTTGGGCGATTTGGGCGATGGCTGGGAACCCCGCAAACAAAGACTCTTTTGCTGGGTAGAATTTGAGCAATTATCAAGATTTCAGTAAAATCCGGTTGATTTTGCTGGGAATATGGGAATAACAGAGTATGTATTTTTTTGGGTATGCTTTAATTGCGATCGGCTAAAATAATAAGTATGCAGGCTGAAATAAACTTAATTAATTGATAGTTCCCAGTGATGGGAAATCGCCAAAAAGGGCAGAAATAAAATTAATCATGTGATTCTTCGCTGTGATTGGCAAACGTAACAACGGGTAAAAGTAAACTTAGTTAGAGCAACCGCCAAAACGGTTAGGAATTTCTTAATTGCACTTTCCCCCTGCGGTCGATTCCTGACATCCGTTACATCCGTTAAAAAATCCGTTGCCGAACTTCCATCCGTTACATCCGTTAAAAAATCCGTTGCCGAACTTACTTTTTTCGGCAGTTGACAGCACCTATCCTGAGAATATTTTTCAAATATTAATTATGCTTAATTCGCACTGCCAGCAAGACACCGCAGCACAGCAAAACAAAAGTTCGCTGCAAACTCTCTCCCGGACTCTCTCGATGTCTCAGGGGCAATTTTCGCTGATTTTGGTACGGTGCAATTACAGTGCCATGAGAGAGGAAATTGTACGGCAATTGCGGGAGGAGTCTGGTATCGAGATTCGAGAAATTGTCCTCCCGCCATCTGTTAAAACTCTTTACACGACGATAGAAACCAAAGTTTCCTGCAGCCATCCCTCAGCTTTAATGGTGTTGGGATTGGAATCGGTAAGTGCGATCGATCAGGTGCTAATTTCTACCAACTACGTGAGGGAAGAATTTCGGAATAATTTTCCCTTTCCGGTGGTGCTGTGGGTGACAGACAAAATCTTAAAAAAACTGATTCGGTTAGTAACAGATATCGAAACTTGGACGACAAGTGTTGAATTTGTGATTGGCCCCGACGACTTGGTGGAGTTCTTAGGCAAAAGTGCCGATCGCATTTTTTCCCACATTTTAGAAAGTGGCAATTGGCGTTTAACTAATTCTGCCATTCTCGGAGCCAATTCTTTGAGTGAACTAGAGTCAGCTAGCCAAGACTTGCAAACTTGCAACATCAGGTTAGAACCCGCTATTGAAGCAAGTTTGCAATTTATTCGCGGTAGGCATGAATATGCTTGTCACCACATCCCGGCCGCCATTGAATTGTATCAAAAAAGTCTCAGTTTTTGGAAGCATCAAGTAGCGTTTATTGGGTCGAAAACACAATTTAGCGATTTGTTATTTACCGTTCACCCAGCACCAGTGTTAGAGGGAATTCTGCTATTCCACATCGGTCTTTGCTACCGCTTCCAAGCAGAACAACATCGCAGCGGCAACCGTCCTTACTGGACGGAAGCTAAGAATTATTTTCAGGAATGTATTGATGTTTTAGAACGCGCGGGGCGGCCGGATGCCGTTGGTATATTCATCAATCAACTTGGCGAAGTATTGCAGCATTTAGAAGATTGGGATGCACTCTGGAATTTAGCTATCAAAGCTCGGAGGTTACATGAAAATATGGAAAATTCAGCAGTTAATTTGGCTCAAGATTACGGCTTTTTGGCTAGAGTAGCCTTAGAGCAAAAGAACTGGCCAGGGGCGAAAGAATGGGCTTTAATCGCTCTAGACGTTCTCAACTCAAATTTAGAAGCGACGGGACAGGGAACCCATGTAAAGTCGCAGCATCTAGGCTTGTATCTGTTAATTTTAGCAGAAGCCCAGAGTCACTTGGGTGAGGTACAGGAGGCGATCGCACATTTAGAGGTTGCGCGCTCGGAAACCGAAGCGTGCTACAACCCGCAACTGTATTTGCGGGTTTTAGAAATGCTGCGATCGCTCTATTTTCAGCGGGGAGAATATCTCGAAGCATTTCAAATTAAGCAAGATTATCGAGCGGTGGAACACACCTATCGGTTCCGAGCTTTTATTGGAGCCGGAAAATTGCAGCCGCACAGAGAAGCGGTTAATTCCGTCGCCGAAACTATTGCCGGCGCTGCTACTATTGCTGACGAAATTACTGCTTCCGGTAGAGAGGAAGACCTCAACCGCTTGATATATAGAATGAACAATACCCCCGACAAACTGACAGTAATTTACGGTCAGTCTGGAGTTGGCAAAAGTTCAATAGTCACGGGAGGATTAGTACCAGCTCTCAAACAAAAAAAAATAGAAATGCGGACTGTTCTGCCCGTAGTGCTGCAAGTTTACAACAACTGGCCGCGGGAATTGACCAGACAGTTATCTGCTGGGAAAGCTGAAATATTCGATCCGGAAAATTCCGAAACATTACCAGAAACTGCTCCGGTAGATTTGACCCTAGAAACAGGTGCAGTCAAGGGAAATCTTATTTCGGGATTTCACGGTGGAGCGAGTGGGAATAATCAGGATCAAAGGGAGCAGTCACAGCCAGTAGAATTAATCATACAACAACAGGCGATCGAATACGGAAATATTCTCAAGGAGCTGCAAATAAATTCCGAACATTTAGTGACTGTTCTGATATTTGACCAATTTGAAGAATTTTTTTTCGTGTGGAAAGAGCCAGCGGAAAGGCAAATATTTTTTGATTTTTTGCGGGAATGTTTGAAAATCAAATATTTAAAAGTCGTCCTGTGTTTGCGGGAAGATTACTTACACTATTTGCTGGAATTTTCCCGACCCAAAAACCAGACAGGATTCGTTAAAAATGATATTTTAGAGGACATCCTCAGCAAAAACATTCTGTTTTATTTAGGAAATTTTTCGCTGGTCGATGCGCGATCGGTAATTCGCACTTTAACTGAGCGAGCGCAGTTTTACTTAGAACCGGAGCTGATCGAAGAATTAGTCCAAGATTTAGCTGGAGAATTAGGAGAAGTCCGCCCGATCGAACTACAACTTGTCGGCGCTCAACTGCAACAAGAGAATATTAGAACTTTAAGTCAATATCAGGAACTAGGCAACAATCCGCAACAAAAATTAGTCGAAAGGTTTCTCGAAGAAGTCATTAAAGATTGCGGCCCAGAAAATGAAGTAGCGGCGCGTCGAGTATTGTATTTGCTCACAGATGAAGAACAGATTCGTCCCCTAAAAACCCGCGCAGAATTAGCCTCTAATTTAGCGACATTTGCTGAAGCTGACAAATTAGATCTAGTTTTAGAACTGTTAGTAAACTCGGGTTTAGTTTTTCGCTGGACGGAACTGCCAGCAGAGCTTTATCAGCTCGTTCACGATTATTTAGTTAGCTTCATTCGCCAGCAGCAAGAATTAGATAAAAAGGCAGAATTTGAGGAACTGCGAAAGCAAAACCAAATTAACCGAGATGAAATTGAACAAATTCGCAAAGACAGAGAGCAAGATGCTTTGCTGTCGGAAGCTAGAGAGAAACAGCACGAAGCGGAAGCTCAACTTTACCAAACTCGGAGATGGCAATTGCGGGCAGCGGTTCTAGGACTGCTTGTGCTCGGAGGTGTTTCGGCGATGGCATTCGAGCAAGCAAAATTAGCAGAAAGCGCGCGGCAAGAAGCAGAAAGAAGTCGGACTGACGCCCTAAATTCGGCGTCGGAATCTTTAGTGATTTCTAATGAAAAAAATCAATTAGGAGTGTTGGAAAATAGTATCAAAATTGGTCGTGATTCTCTGAAAAGTACAGCGCTGCCTGTGGACACTAAAAATCAAATTGCTGAAAGACTCAGACAAGCAGTTTCCGGGGTGCAAGAACGCAACCGTTTCGAGCAGCACAGCAAGTTTGTTTTGGATGTGAGTGTAAGTCCCGACGGCAATTCAGTTGCTTCGGCAAGTGCTGACAAAACTGTTAAATTGTGGAGCAAAGGAGGTAAGTTATTAAAAACTTTCAATCACCCAGATAGCGTGACGAGTGTTAGTTTTAGTCCCGATGGGAAAACGATCGCGACTGGTTGTGCCGATCGCACAATTAGAATTTGGCAAGTAAATAACGACAAAAGTGCCATCGGCATTTTATCCGGCCACCGCGATATCGTCACCAGCGTCAGTTTCAGTCCAGACGGCAAAACCCTAGCTTCCGCCAGTCACGACAACACCGTCAAAATCTGGAACCTTGCGAACAAAAAATTGCTGCAAACCTTAACCGGACACAAAGACTGGGTACTCGGTGTCAGTTTCAGCCCCGACGGCCAAACAATAGCCTCAGCAAGTGTTGACAAAACTGTCAAACTTTGGAACAGAGAAAATAAAACCCAGAAATTTAGAATTAATCCCAAAACATTAACCAAACATTCTGACATTGTTTACAGCATTAAGTTCAGTCCAAACAGCCAAGAACTCGTCTCAGCAAGTGCCGACACCACAGCCAAAATTTGGAACCGAAACGGTGAGGAAATCAGAACTCTCAAAGGACATAACGATGAAGTTGTCAGCGCGAGTTTCAGTCGCGACGGCAAACAAATTGTCACCGGCAGTGCAGACGATACGGTGAAAGTTTGGAGTCGCAGCGGCACTTTACTCAACACTTTTCGAGGACATCAAGACGACGTAAGGGCCGTAAGTTTCAGCGGCGACGGCACTATTGCTTCCGCAAGTAAGGACAAAATAGTGAAAATTTGGAAACCGGACAGCACTCCGCTGAATAAGATTTTATCGGGACACGGAGACTGGGTTTACAAAGTCAGTTTTAGTGCTGACGGCAAAACAATTGCTTCTGCTAGCGGGGACAAAACAGTGAGACTTTGGCGCACTGACGGCAGTTTATTCAAAACCTTAGAAGATCACAAGGATTCTGTTACCTGGGTGAGCATTTCCCCTGATGATAAAACTGTTGCTTCTGCCAGCAATGACAAAACAGTGAAAGTCTGGAGTTTAGACGGCAAACTGTTAGATACTCTCAGCCACAGCGGCATTGTTAGAAGCGTGAGTTTTAGTCCAGACGGAAAGATAATTGCCGCCGCAAGTGCCGATCGCAAATTGTACCTCTGGCGCTGGAACGGTTCTAAAGCAACTTTGTTTGCAAAACTCGATCACAGCAATCCAGTAATTAGCGTTAGCTTCAGTCCCGACGGCAAAACTATTGCTACTGCTACCGCTGCTGAGGACAAGGCAAGCGGGAAGAAAAAGGCTTTTGAAATTACCGGAGAAAAGAGAGTTTACCTGTGGCAATTCAACGGTTCATCGGCGAAAATCCTGAAAACTATCGACCACGAAGACAGCGTTAAAAATGTTAGTTTTAGTCCCGACGGTAAGACTATTGCTGCTGCTTGCGCTGACAAAAAAGTTTACTTGTGGGGGTTTGATGGAAAGGTGGCGAATTTAACTGAAAAACTCGACCACAGCGATACTGTAGAAAGCGTGAGTTTTAGTCCAGACGGCAAATTGATTGCGGCGGCGAGTGGGGGAAATACTGTTAAGCTGTGGAATTTTGACGGCAAGAAGGCGCTGCTATCGAAGACTTTAGAATCGAGCGATCGCGTGTTGAGCGTTACTTTTAGTTCGGACAGCAAAACTCTGGGTTTTGCTAGTAGGGATAGGAATGTAATTCTGTTGCCTGTGGAGAATTTGGAACTGAATAATATCATTGCTCGGAGTTGCGAGTGGTTGGGAGATTATTTGCAGAATGACCCGAATGTTGCTGAGGGCGATCGACTGCTTTGTCTTGGATTTGGGAAACAGGCGTTAAATAAGAGGAAGTAAACCTGGTTTGTAGTGAGGACTTCAGTTTTCTCTATGCCTGTGAATGAGGATTAAACTCCTTACTGCGAACCTATTCTTGAATACAGATTAAAACATCTATCTGTTGAGTAGTTTTTTCTGTTGTAAATTTGCGGTAAAATTCGAGTAATAAATTTAACTCCTCTGGCGGTTCCCCGCCGAGTCAATAGAAGTAAGTCGGTCTGCGGCAGAATTGTATTGTACAGTGCGCTCAAAAAAATCGCTTTGAAAAACAACAAAATTCTTGCCTTCAAAATTTTTATTTCATTCTGCCGAATGCCTTGTGATCCGGCTGCCTTTCTTCAACTAATCCGCAATTCAAACAAAAGGTAAACCACATGGATGTCAATTCTCAAAATGTCCAACCAATCCCGCCATTCAACGAGACAAACGAGGAAACACCAGAGATAGGTGGCGGTTTGCCTGTAATAGAATATTGGGCAAAACATACATTGTCCCCGGAAGGCCCAAAACTTTGGAAAACTTTGCTGCACAAAAGTGCTTGTTTGTCCTGTTCTTGGGGCACGGGTGGGCAGAAAGGAGGTTTTACAAATGAAGAGGGCGAAAAACTTCAGCGGTGCATGAAAAGCGTCGAAGCAATCTCCGCTGAAATCAAGCCGGCTATCTCAACTCAATTTTTTGAACAGCAGAGTATTGCAGAACTACAGCAATTAACTTCAATGGAAGCCGATAGGCTGGGAAGGCTGAGTTTTCCGATGATTTTGCGGGCTGGTTCCTCTCATTACGATCGCATTTCTTGGCAAGAAGTTTATCAAATTGCCGAAGCTGCCTTTCGCAAAACCCCCGAACGAGTGGCATCCTACAGTTCTGGCCGTTCTTCCAACGAAGCCGCTTTTCTGCTGCAATTGATGATGCGGGCGATGGGTTCCAATAACTTAGCAGATTGTTCAGATCTCTGCCACGCTCCCTCGACAGTCGGGTTAAGCGAAATGTTTGCCACCCGCACGTCGTTAGTGAGTCTAGAAAACTTGAAGGAAGCAGATTGCGTCGTGCTCGCGGGCAGCAATTCTTCCTACAACCATCCCCGCTTGATGAACGAATTGATTAAAATTCGCGACAAAGGCGGTAAAATAATTGTAATCAATCCGGTGATGGAAATCGGATTAGTCAAGTTTGGTTCTCCCGCATTTCCTGTCAAGTCGCTCATCCCCGGTTCCGATATTTCCTCCCTATACTTGCAACCAATTCCCGGCAGCGATACGGCGCTCTTTGTCGGCATTCAAAAGTCTATAATTGAACAAGGTTTGCTGGACGAAAGCTATTTGCAAGCTCATACAGAAGGCTGGAAATCAGTAGTCCAGCACGCCCGCGAAACCGCTTGGGAAACTATTACTAAAACCTGCGGAGTTTCCCAAGCAGAAATTGAGGCAGCCGCCAAAATTATCGGCACATCCCAGCGGGTTGTATTCGGTTGGGCGATGGGAATTACCCAACACGGTAACGGTGTAGATAACGTTTTCAGCATTGCAAATACTGCCTTAATGACAGGAAATGTCGGCAAAGAAGGTGCAGGATTAATGCCCGTCAGAGGACACTCAAACGTCCAAGGATTTGGCTCTATGGGCGTCACTGTGAAGCTGAAAAAAGAAATTCAACAAGCTTTAGAAAAGTTATTAAATCGTCCCCTCAGTCCTGTTAAGGGTTACGAAACTCGATCGCTCATTGAAGCAGCAGATGCAGGCAAAGTCGATACGCTGATATGTCTGGGCGGTAATTTGTATGGGGCGAATCCAGATTCAACCCAGGCAAAACGCGCTTTAGCCAATGTTGAAACCGTTATCTACCTCGCAACCAAACCGAATTTAGGGCATTTTCACGGATTAGCCAAGCACAATACAATTGTGATTCCCGTCCTGAATCGCTTTGAAAACCCCCACAAAACAACGGTGGAATCGGGGAATAATTTTGTGCGTTTAAATGATGAGGGCGAAACTCATCTCCAGAATTCGGATTTGATTCCGGAAGTGCATTTTTTAACAGAATTAGCCAGTCGAATTCACGGTGATTTTCCCGTTGATTGGCGCCAACTTCAAGACACAAAATACGTTCGGCAATTGATTGCTAAAACTATTCCTGGCTATGAAAAAATAGCCACAATTGATGAAACCAAAGAGGAATTTACCATCAGCGGTCGCATTTTTACAGAACCTAAATTCCCTACAGAGTCTGGGAAAGCGAAGATGTTTGTCACGCCTTTACCTAAGCTGAAATTACCGGAAGCGAAAGAATTTGGAGTATCGGAGTCAACACAGGGTATTGTTGTGGCCTTGATGACGGGACGCAGCTATTCTCAGCATAATACTGTCGTCTACAAAATTGATGACAAATACCGGGGAATGCCGCACCGCAACTGCATTTTGATGAATCGCGCGGATGCAGAAAGCACTGGTTTTCAAGAACATCAGCGGGTTACTGTGCAGGGAAATGTGGGGAAAATGGAAAATGTCGAGGTGATTTACGGGGCGGTTCGTGAGGGTGCTGCTTTGATGTTTTATCCTGAAGTTAATGTGATTTTTCACCCGGAGATTGAAAAGCGATCGGGCACGCCTGCTTACAAGCGCGTACCTGCTTTTGTATACGCGGAAGTTCGGTAACGGATGTAACGGATGTAACGGATGTTATGATTAGCTCTGCCTTCGGTCTTCTATAACTCACATTTTCGATGATTTTTAAGAACAGGCAAGATGCCTGTTCCACAAGGAGTTAATTTTTTGTGGGGTGGGCATCTTGGCTGCCCCTATGCAAGTCTTAATTAACTCTTAATTTGCAAAGTTCTACCGCGCCAAGTCCACCCCCAACCGGTTTCGGTTTTAATCGCAGAACCGATCGCCATCGCGGCCACTAACGCACCTCCCAAACCTCCTAACCACCAGTATTTCGTCGGACATTCCGAAATCTCGGCACCCAAGCGGCGCAAAGTGTAATGCTGCCAAGTTACGATTATTACTAAGAAGGAAGAAGGAAGAAGGAAGAAGGAAGAAGGAAGAGAGAAGACGGAAGAAGAAAGAGGGAAGGCAGAAATTATTTGTTTCAGAATAATGAATAATCCTATCCACGGCATAGGATAAATAAAAAACATAATTGCAGCCATGTAAACCATCAAGCCCCAACTGCGGTTAGCGCCGAGATACAAATTCTTTGTCCAGCCTTCCCACAATGCGCTCCAAGACCGATACATCCGCACGGATGCCAAATTTGACCCGGAATAAAGCCCGAGCTTTAAACCCGCACGTTTGATGCGCCTAGCTAATTCCACATCTTCCACAATTTCGCTTGCAACTGCTTCGTGACCGCCGATTTTTTCGTAGGCCGATCGCCTAAATAGCATGAATGGGCCACCGGCAAAAGCACTGTCTGTTTTCGAGGGATCGTTGACGGCGGTAAAGTCGTAGCAAACTGCTAGGTGATTGAACATTATCGGCTGTACTAACCACTCGGCCAAACACTCACAAACCAGCGCTGGCATACAGGTGAACAAGTCTATTTTCTCGGTTTCGGCTGTGGCGATAGCGGTTTCGATCGCCCCTGGTTTGAGTCGCACGTCGGCATCGATAAATAATAAGAAGTCTCCGGTTGCTATTTGAACAGCTTGGGCGCAAGCCCAGTTTTTGCCCGCCCAATATTGGTTGGTTGGTCGCGGCTGACCTGCTAATATTTTCAGCCGGGGGTCGTTGAGATGCTGTTGCAGGGTTTGCCCGATCGCTAACGTGTCGTCTGTCGAGCGATCGTCTACAATTAAAACCTCTAAGTTGTCCACAGACAGCGGTGTACTCTCCAAAATGGCGATCGCGCAATCCCGAATATTCTCTGCCTCGTTGTATGCTGGTACGATTACCGAAACTTTAGGGAAATTTGCGGCGGACTCCGGTGAGGGTCTCGTGGAATTTCTGTCGGTTCGAGGCGCATTTTCGACCGATCGGCGCAAATTCTTAGTGTAAGCTCTACTTACAATCAGAGAAAAAATTAGCAGGGTTAACAATATCAAAGCGAACTGACCTCAAAATTTCGGTACAGGATTTGTCTCCCTAAATATTAAAAAATATTAAAACAAAAAGCTAGTCGATCGCCCGAAAAGTTATTTTGACCCCCTCGCATCCAGGATACAAGCCCCCAGATTCATCCGTGGGGTCAATCTAAAATCTAAAATCTAAAATCTAAAATCGATTGACCGAAAGCATCCGGGATACAAGCCCCCGGATTCATCCGTGGGGT
Organism: Microcoleus sp. w2-18bC1; assembly: GCF_036700365.1. Lineage (NCBI taxonomy): Bacteria > Bacillati > Cyanobacteriota > Cyanophyceae > Oscillatoriales > Microcoleaceae > Microcoleus > Microcoleus sp. w2-18bC1. Next base: position 65,771 of record NZ_JAUBOS010000018.1, on the reverse strand, counting down.
CAATGCTTCAATCTAAAATCTAAAATCTAAAATCTAAAATCGATTGACCAACTCTTTTGCTATAATTTGTGAGCATCTTTCGGCTCGCCCGCAGCGAGGGGCAAGACCCCTCACCCAGACAGCGACCGAAAAGCCGAGGATAGATATCAGTTTTCAGAGGATATTGCAATGGGCGAATTTTTTACAGTCGATGTGTTTGCGAACACGATAGCGGTACTCGGCGCTTTGGGTTTTTTCTTTTTGGGATATCAAGCTTTGCAGATGTTGAAAAAATAAATATGTCAGAACTGAGATGTTACACCATTGTCAAGAACGGGCAAGATGCCCGTTCCACAAAGAATAATTTTTCTTGTGGAACAGGCATCTTGCCTGTTCCTCAACAAGTAATTGAGAATGGTGCAATATCTCAGTCAGAAGTCAGAAGTCAGAAGTCAGAAGGAAAGAAGGAAGAGGGAAGAAGGAAGAGGGAAGAAGGAAGAAGGAAAGAAAAAAGAAGGAAAGAAAGAAGAAGGAAAGAAACAACTATTCCGAATACCCAATGCCCTGTTTTGCCAATGCCCAATGTCCTGTTTTGCCAACGCCCTGTTTTGCCAATGCCCAATGCCCTGTTTTGCCAATGCCCAGGAACACCTAATTTACCTGAAAAAGGCTATACAACTGACTCAACATTGCCACTGTTTCTTGCGAAAATCAACCAAAAAAAGGCTGCGTTATTATCATGGTGAGCCAACTTTTAGATGGACGCTATCAAATCATTGAAGTCATAGAAACAGGAGAATTTGGACAAACCTATCTGGCCAAAGATATTCGCCGTCCCGGAGAACCGCAGTGCTTTGTCAAGCACCTGCGTCCCGGTACTACCGAACCAAAATTAATTAATACTACGCGCCGTCTTTTTCAAAAAGAAGCAGAAGTTCTAGAAAAGCTCGGTCAACACGACCAAATTCCTCAGCTATTCGCTTATTTTGAAGAAAATGAAGAATTTTTCTTAGTTGAATCTTTTGTTGCCGGTCACTCGCTATCAACCGAGATTGTACCGGGCAAGCCTCTAACTGAAGAAAAAATGATTCCTTTGCTGAAGGAACTGTTAGAAATTTTAGTGTTTGTACATGGGCAGGGAGTTATTCACCGAGATATTAAACCGGCAAATTTAATCCGCCGCTATTCAGACAACAAGTTAGTTTTGATTGACTTTGGCTCGGTGAAAGAAATTCACATCGCTCAAAGACAAGCGCCGGTAACTGTGCGGATTGGCACTCTGGAATATATGCCGATCGAACAATTTCAATACAACCCGCAACTCAACAGCGATATCTACGCTTTGGGAATGATTGGCATCCAAGCAATGACGGGTTTGCCGGCTTACGACTTGCCGAAACTGCGGGATTTGAAAAATTCTAATAAAGGCGAAATTGTTTGGCGGCATTTAGCCACCTGTTCCCAAGCGCTGGCCGATGTTTTGGACAATATGGTGCGCTACGATTTTCGGGAGAGATACCAGTCGGCGGCGGAAGCTTTAGCCGATTTGAGGAAAATTGGCGATCGCTCGCGGGCGCGGATTCCCAAGCTAACAATATATCGCGAAGAAGTCGATCGGCGCAGCAGCAGTCGGGGTGATATTACAGTTGTCGGTCGGAGAATATTAGATGAACTGCGCGTCAGTTTGGAATTGCTGCCAGAAGAAGCAGAGGCGATCGAAGATGAGGTATTGAACCCTTACCGGAAATACAGGGAAAAAGGCGAACGCTACGAACAATCACTGCAAGAAGCAATGCAGCAAGAATATCCCTTTTCTCTGGAAACTCGCGACGAATTAAAACGCTTGCAGCAAGTTTTAGGGCTTACCGACGAAGATGCCGCGAAAATCGAAGAATTAGTCATTCCTAAATCTTTATTTGCTAAATTGTACAAGGCGATCTCCACAGTTTTGGAGGGACACCGCAACCCCAATGGGCCACCAGCCAGCAGTGCCCCTCAACTCGAATTGCAGGCAAGTCCGGCGGTATCCTCGCAGGTAAATATGAACGGAAAAACCGATTTGTCGAGATCCAGCCCAGCAGCACTTGTCCCCAAAGAAACTCGCAAATTCAATCCTTATCTTGCCGGGGCAACAATTGCGGCTATCTTAGCTGCGATCGGCGGAATTTACGGATATCTCAAGTGGCAAGAATGGCAGCAGCGAGCCCAGCAAGAATCCCAAGAGTTCAATCAAATTGCAGCTCTTTATAAAGCCAGCAATTATGAAAGCTGCATCAGCCAAATACCAACAATTGCCAACACTTCCAGCAGCTATTCATCCGCTCAGGAGTTACAAGAACAATGCCAAGCAGGTCTGCTGTGGAAGAACGCCAAAGTCAAAAATTTCGCTCAGCATTCCGATGCCGTTGGGTCTGTTGCTTTCAGTCCAGACGGCTTAATGTTAGCCAGCGGTTCTAAAGACAAAACCATCCAAATTTGGGATTTAGCTACAGGCAAGTCGATCCGCACTTTTCCAGGAGATTCCTCCACCGTTTGGTCGGTTGCTTTTGACTCCAACGGTACGAAACTGGCGACTGGAACCGGTTTTTGGCGAGTCATGCTGTGGGATTTGAAAACAGGGCAAGTGATTCGCAGTCTCGACCACACTGCTTCTGTTTGGTCTGTCGCTCTCAGCCCCGACGGACAGCTTGTGGCTAGTGCCAGCGGAGACAAAACCACAAAGATTTCCGATGCAGCAAGTGGTCGTTTGATTCAGAGTTTTCCAGACCATACAGATTTTGTTTATTCTGTTGCTTTCACTCCAGATGGAAAAAGTTTGGTTAGCGCTTCTAAGGATAAAAAAATTACAGTGGTGGATGTCGCAACAGGGGCGTTGCTCAAAACTATAGAGGGACACGGCGACGCGGTGAGGTCGGTTGCTGTGAGCCCAGACGGCAAGACAATTGTTAGCGGTTCTTACGATGAAAGTATTAAAGTCTGGAATATCGAAACAGGAGATTTAATTCGGTCTATCCAGGGACATTCGGACGATATTGTCTCGGTTGCTATCAGCCCGGACGGGAAGTTTATTGCGAGCGGGAGCAAGGATAAAACTATTAAAGTTTGGGATTTTGCTACCGGACAATTGCTTAATACTTTGACGGGACATTCCGATGAGGTTTATGTAGTGACTTTTAGTCCCGATGGCAAAACTATTGCTAGCGGTTCTAAAGATAATACTATTAAGTTGTGGTTGAGGTAATCAGAAGGAAGTTCGGCAACGGATTATGTAACGGATGTAACGGATGTAACGGATGTAACGGATGTAAAAGATAGAAGGAAGAAGGAGAAATAGTCCTTGACGCACAGATTATACTTGTAGGGTGGGCAGTACACACCTTACTACTACAGATAGTGTAACAATTGAAAAGTTGTATCTACGAGGGAAGAAGTCAGTCAACAGTCAACAGTCAACAGTCAACAGTCAACAGTATCCATTAGTCATTGGTCATTTAATTGGTATAATTTAGCTCGTTTTTTAAGGTTTTGGGAAAGTGCCAATAAGGCGTTTCTAATTCGTCCTCAGTTGGATAATTTTCAGGCGATTTCTCTCGGATTTGAAAAAAGTGGTAGAGGTTAGCCACAGTTAAATCGGATATTTCTTGCCAATTCGAGGCAGCTAAAGCTTGATAGCCAGTAGCGATCGCCTGCTGGCTGACATAAAATTCGTATCTCCGGCGAATTTCCGGCGACACAGCGAAGGTTAGCTGGTCACGCAAGGATAGAAAGTGAGACTTTTGCTTTAAAGTTTCATAAAGGGAAGGTTCCGCAGCTAATACCGCGAATGTAGTGTACACGCTGCTTTTTAACGTCTCGGCGGTGAGTTTATCTAAACTAGCTAACTGGTGCTGCTCTTTTGGAGACAAAGTTTCCATCCAATCAACCTCATTCTGCCAAAATTCTATTACACTTAAATCATGACCTAGAATCCTAGTAACTTCAGGAAATAAAAAATCTAGTTCTGGTTCGGATTGACATCCTTTAACAACAGTTAGAAGATTTTGACAAATTTTTGATTGGAGTTCCAGGAGGCGATCGCTCACCATATCGTAGGCCCGCTGCAAGTGAAACGTGACCCCGATCGCCTGCTCGATCGCCCAAACACATTCCATTTGCCTGAGTTGTCCGGCAGAAGACAGCCCCTCCAACAAACTGGGATTATCATAAATTTTTAAAGCTTCAAACAGCATATCTCGCCCGCTATTAATTTCGGAATTCCGAAGTTTAAGATCGGGCACTGTCAGGGCTGACTGACAGCGTTTGATAGCTTTAGAAAAAATCTCGTAACCGTTAACCAGTTTCTGGCGGTGCATTTCAAAACTAGAGTCGTGAGCCACCTTGAAAATCTGCTGGATCACCTCTACTCCCCTATCTTTGAGGATGTGTCTGAGATCGATAAATCCGTCTTTAATTTTTAGCTTCTGGTGCTTTGCCTCTTCTCGGATTTTTAATACTTGGTTGAGGTTTACTGCTGACAAAACTGTGCTCGATACAGTGCCAATACCAATGACAGCAGCAGTTGCTTGGATCACTGCCAAATTAATTTTCAGAGAGTTAAGCATTCTGTATATTTTTTGAAACCCCTGATGAGTTTGAGCCACCTGCAACGGCGCCACAGTCACGTATACGGGAGCTACCAGAGGCTGTATGGGGCCACCTCCGGCTAACTGTGCGAGCAATCCTATAACTCCGCGCGAGGATAGAGTTTCACTTCTTGATTGATAAAAAATTTTTGCGATCTCCACAAACTCCCCTGTCACCGGATCTCTAGCAGCAGGGAGCAATTTTCCTGTTTTGGCACCAGGCTGTACAAGGTTGCCACTATTGAGTCGCGCCTGAGTTGCAGGGGTGAATATATAATCCATGTGGTGACTCAGTTTCCATTCAAAAAGGCAGATGTTTTGTATTGTATGCTGTTTAGGGAAACGAGGCAGAAAGGAAATGAATGAGTATCTCAAGGCATTCCAGGCTATTACCCAGTTTAGCGATCGATTGTTGGCAGACGAATATCAATCCGTGGAGATTAAACAGTCAGCTACCCAACTCAGCTTAGATGTGGAACCTTGTATTGACGAAATTAAGCAATCTGCCATCAGACTCAAAGTGTTACTTCAGGTATGTTTCAAAGATGTATCTCAGGCTGAGGATGTCTGGAATAGCAAGCCGAGAATTGCTGGAGCATCTCCTGTTGATGTCTGGGAGCAAATTGGCGAACTAAGCGGATGCGATGTGAGAATTCGCACTTTAGGAAAACATGGCAAATATGATGCTGTTGCTAAAGTTCGCAAATCTTGGAGCGACAAGGCGACCAAGCTAAAAAATCAGTGGTTTTTGTGGGATAAAAATTCTCAAGTCTTTCAAAGAGATACTATTGGTTTTTTTGAAAAAGATAATTTGCACAAAGAGTTGCGGAATGAAGTTGATTCACAGGCAGAGCGAGTGATTTTAATTATGGAGAATGAACTCAGTTTAATTTTTAAAGAATTACAATCTATTGATATAGAAAAAATTGAATTTTGTATTGAATGCTTTGACCTAAACAGTCAGTCTAAATTTAGAGAGCGACTACAATCAATAGGCGGGGAGATTGTATCGAAGTTTACGGAGCCACTGAAATATTTGCCGGGTTCTTATATGAAAAATTTTAAAGAAACGCTGAAAGAACCTGTAGAAACTCTGGTTTATAAAAGCAAAATGGGAATCAGTGTGGTCGATTTTGAAGAGTCCTGTAAAGTGATTGGGTTAATCCTGGATAATGTAATCATAGCAGTTTTTGAGGAGCGCATGAAACTGGCAATTCAAACAGTTGAAAAAGCGATTAAATTCTACAATAATTTTTTAGAGAAGCAGGCGTGGTATCAAAAAGAGACGCCGGAACAGCGATCTGCGGAAAAAATTTGGATCCAATGCCAGCGGCAGCAACTCAGGGAAGTTCAGCAGTATATTGATGCAGTCATTAGTGGTTAGTCATTAGTCATTAGTCATTAGTTATTGGTCACTGGTTATTGGTTAGTAGTTATTGGTTATTGTTTATTGGTTATTAGAACGAACAACTAACAATTAACAAATAACCACTGACCACTAAAAACAGTCAACAGTCAACAGTCAACAGTCAACTGATTATTGATATTGACCGCTGATTTCGTAAACGATCGCGCCCAAAGACGCTAAGCTAGCTAAAATTAGCATCCCGGCGGGCATGAATTTTTGAGTTTTAACAAGGCGCACAATAAAGACTATTACTAAAACAGCGGAGATGGCTGCTGCTAATGTTAAACCCCAACTTTGTCCCATAAGCTGGGCGGTGCCGGCAAAAATTAGCAGGGAACCGCTAATCAAGCCGGAAATCAGCGAGGCTTGGCTTTTGGCCTTGATATAACCCATGATGCCGCCAACCAGTGTTAAAATGCCGTAGCCGATCGCGGCTGCTGTACCTAAATTCATTTTTAATCCTCCCGATTTCACAAGTGCATCTAAATTTATACAGCGTGGCCTGCAATTAGTGTCACGAATTGTTAGAAAATTTATTAAAGCCAGTCAGGATATGTAACTGTTATACAATTGCCATTATGTCAGCCCTAACTTCTGGTGCGATCGCCCAAATCCGTTACCTCCAGCGCCAAGCAGCATCCCTGCTGCTGTATCAATCTGTTTTCAAAAGCCCTGTCGGTCAAGCCTTTCTCGATTTGCTGCAAGCCCTTCACCACAGCGAAGTCAGCGGTTTGGAATGTCAGGTAGCTTACGGGAATTGGTTCAAACTTCAGGCTGCTAAAAATTTAAGCTGGAAAGATTCTCTGATTTCCGAAATTCTCAAAGACGAAAACCCCTTTTCACGCCGAGCACAGCAAACAGATTTTGCAAGTTTGCCCCCCGCTTTGGTGGAGGCCGCCCGACATGATTTAGAAGTGCTGCAAAATATTTACGAATGCAGCAGCGAACAGTTGAGCAAGTGGGTGCGGGTAGCGGGTCAACTTGACGCAGTGCCTCCGATTTGGCATTCCGAAACTGTAGCAGAACCGGGAGATTTGCCCCTGCACGGGAAACTGGAAAAATGGTCTAGCGCTACGGAATCTTTGGCAGCTTATTACCGACAGTTTGGCACTGGTTTGTTTGCCGAATATCGCGCTTTTGCGTGGCGGGTAGGGCAGTTAGCGACTATTTCGCATCCCGATGGCATAACTTTAAAAGAGCTGGTTTGCTGCGATTGGCAGCGGGATGCTTTGGTGAAAAATACGGAGTTTTTGCTAGCAGGTTATCCGGCTTTGCACGTCTTGCTATACGGCAGCCGCGGTTCGGGCAAGTCTTCTTTGGTGAAGTCGCTATTAAATGAGTTTGGATCTCGCAATCTGCGCTTGATTGAAGTATCTAAATCGGATTTGCAAGATTTGCCGCTAATTGTCGAGCAGTTGCGGGGAGTTCCTCAAAAGTTTATTATTTTTGTGGATGACCTGTCTTTTGAGGAAGATGATGATGCTTTTAAAGCTCTGAAAGTTGTGTTGGAGGGGAATGTCACTGCTCGCTCTCAAAATGTGGTAGTTTATGCCACATCTAACCGCAGACATTTAATTCGAGAGTTTTTTGACGACAGGCCTCGCCCCCGCGACGGAGATGAAGTTCACGCTTGGGATACTGTGCAGGAAAAACTTTCATTTAGCGATCGATTTGGCTTGACTTTAACTTTTGAACCGGCCGATCAAAACACTTATTTAACAATTGTTCGGCATCTGGCAGAACTTGCTGGAATAAAACTCGCTGCCGATGATTTGGAGCACCGAGCTAAAGAATGGGCAACTCGTCGCAATGGGCGATCGGGCAGGACTGCGCGGCAGTTTGTTGATTTCCTGAAAGCAGATTTAGCCCTTTTTGACAAGTAGATTGTCGGCGCTGGCAGGGCGGATTTTACCTGAGATATGGCAAGGTAATTCAGGATCTAAATAAACCCGCCATTGCAGCGCCGAAGGGCGAAATAAAAATTCTTAATTTTTTCATAATTTTATTGATAACAACTAACTAACAAAATTTGATATAATTATCAAAATCCCCAAAGAAACCTCCAGAGCCAGAACCTATCCTGACTCCCTAAATCGACCACTAAATAACGAGGAAAATATCATGGGTTTATTTGATAAAGTATCGCAGACTCGCCAAGAAACGGACGTAACGTTAGGACCGGCAGAAGCATTTGCGGCGATCGCGCTAATTGCCGTAGCAGCCGACGGTTACATCAATGACAGCGAAAGTAAAGCGATTAGCATGACGCTATCTCGGATGCAACTGTTCCGCAGCTATCCGGATGACGTTATGAGAAAAATGCTCGAACGCCTGCTGATGATTCTGCAACGGCAAGGAGTTGAGGTACTGTTTAATGCGGCTTTAGCAACGCTTCCAGACGAACTTAAAGAAACCGTTTTTGCTGTGACAACTGATATCGCTTTAGCCGATGGCGAGGTTTCCGAAGAAGAAGAACAACTTTTGAACGATCTTTACAGTGCATTGGGGCTTTCCGAAGATATTGCCCTCAAGATTATAGACGTGATGTTAATTAAGAACAAAGGTTAAGAAATCAGGGGAAGGAGTGAGGAGGGCGAGTTTTACAATATAAAAAATTAGCGCCTACTTACTTAGCTAATAACTTCTCCAAAAGTGCGGGTTTACGGATATGATGGTTGGTAAAATTCAGATCCAATTTGCGATCGCCGTTACTAACTCAAATGCCTTTCACTTACACCCGCACTGTTCGCTTTCAAGATACCGATGCTGCTGGAGTCGTTTACTTTGCTAACGTTTTGGCGATGTGTCACGAAGCTTACGAGGCATCTCTAGCAGCATCTGCAATCAATCTCAAAGCATTTTTCAGCAATCCCGAGGTTGCCTTTCCCATAATTCATGCTAGTGTAGATTTTTATCGCCCAATGTTTGCGGGTGATCGGCTGATAATTCAATTGACGCCCAAACAAGTTACTGGCGATGAATTTGAAATTGCCTATCAAATATTTTCTGAGCAAGTTGCAGGAAGAAGCGCTGCTAAAGCTCTTACTAAGCACGTCTGCATCGATGCAGTTAGCCGAACTAGAAAACAGCTATCTGAAGACTTGATGCAGTGGATGAGGAAAATTGAGATTGAGATTTCAGATTAGTTATATCTTTAAATAATAACAGGGAATGACAGTCAGTCGATTTTAGATTTTAGATTTTAGATTTTAGATTTTAGATTTTAGATTTACTTGCAGCATTGAATCTGGGAGTTTCAACTTTGGTCTAAAATTTTGGACTGAGCGCGACTTAAGTACGTGGCACGGTATCCGTTGTTGAGCGGGGTCTAATTTCTTTTAGGTTGAGAACTTTTTCGGAGTTTTTGATAGTATGTCAAATCGCAATTATGCCATTGTAGGCACGGGAGCTTTAGGGGGATTTTATGGTGCTAGACTGCAACAAGCAGGTTTAGAAGTCAATTTTTTACTACGCAGCGATTACGATCAGGTCAAAAAACACGGCTTGATTGTCGAGTCTCCCGAAGGCGACTTCACCCTCCCCCACGTCCGCGCCTACCACGACGCGCACAAAATGCCTCAGTGCGACGTAGTAATTGTAGCCCTGAAAACAACTCAAAATCACTTGTTGCCCCAAATTTTGCCTTCTTTATTAAAGGATAATGGCGCAGTTTTAGTATTGCAAAACGGATTGAATGTCGAACCGGAAGTAGCTAAAATTGTCGGTGCAGAACGAGTGGTTGGCGGACTGTGTTTTCTCTGTTCTTATAAAGTTGGGCCAGGTCACATCTGTCACCTAGATTACGGCACTATTACGCTGGGAGAATATGCCCAAGACTACAAGCCCATCGGTATTACTGATAGATTGCACCAAATTGCTAAGGATTTTAAACGTGCTCATATTCCTATTAAAATGAGCGAAGATTTGCTATTATCAAGGTGGAAAAAGCTGGTTTGGAATATTCCTTATAACGGGCTGTCTGTAGTGTTGGATGCGAGAACTGACGAACTGATGGCTAATCCCGATACTCTGATTTTAGTTAAGGAAATCATGGGGGAAGTGGTAGCGGGAGCAAAAAGTTGCGATCGCATTATTCCCGATGACTTTATCCCACAAATGCTTGAATACACTCAGAAAATGAAGCCTTACCGCACGAGCATGAAAATCGATTATGATGAATCGCGACCTCTGGAAGTTGAGGCGATTTTTGGTAATCCGATATGGGTGGCGCAGCAAGCAGGTATTAAGTTGCCCCAAATAGAGGTACTTTACCGAATGTTGAAGTTTCTAGATGTTCAAAGACAAGAAGCAGAGAGGACGAGAAGGCTATTAGGTTTGTCGTAATTAGTCAGTTGACAGTTGGCTGTTGACTGTTGGCTGTTGTCAGGAGTCGGAAATAAGCATGATAAATTCTGCCTTCTGCATTGATTGCGATCGCCTAATAATTATTGATATTCGAGCGCAATTTTTTGTAATTGTTCTCGATTAACTTTGCCTTGAGAATTGCGCGGCAATTGTTCGACGATTACCCAATATTTCGGTCGCTTAAACTTGCTCAACTTATCTTCTATTGCCGCTTGCAGATTTTTGACAGTAACTTCGGAATTAGCGGGAACGTAGATAGCCGTAACGACTTGACCCCAATCTTTGTCTGGCAAGCCAATTACAGCAATATCCGCCACTAAATTAGTCGATCGCACAACGGCTTCAACTTCCGGCGGAAATACATTTTCTCCGCCTGTAATAATTTTGTCGCTGCTGCGTCCGACAATATTTAAGTAGTTATTTTTATCAAAAAATCCCAAATCGTCTAATTGGAAATATTCGCGATCGCCAAAATTTTCAGGATAATAACCCAACGCCAAAGAGTTAGCATTTATAGCAATATTTCCGATTTGATTGTCGCACAAAATCTCCCCATTTGCACTGCGAATAGTTATTTTAGCGTGCGGTAAACTTTGACCAGAACTGTTATTACCCGCGAGAAAATCTTGGGGTTTTAGTGTAGCAATTTGCGAGGCAGTTTCGGTCATGCCGTAACTGGGCGCTAATTTGATTTGATAGTTTCTAGCTGTTTCTAAAAGTTCCGGCCAAGCGGGAGCACCGCCCAAAAGTACAGCACGAAACCGTCCCAGCCAATTAGCTGTATCTGGGTTTTGCAGCAGCCGTTGCAGTTGAGTTGGAACTAAAGAAATGAAAAATTCTTCTGGTTCGATGTCGCATATTTTACCCTTTTCTAATTCTTTAAAGGGCTGAATAGCCAGTTTTCCTCCGGTAGTAAACGATCGCATGAATTGCATTAAACCGCTGACGTGGTATAATGGCAAAACGCAGAAAGAGTTAATTTTGTCAACTTGAAAATATTGTTGAAAACCTTGTACTGATGCGGTTAGTGTTTCCCAAGTGTGGATGGCAAAACGGATTTTTCCTGAAGAACCGCCGGTGGGAATCATAATCGTATCAGAACCGCTTTTAGTCGGCGAATGGAATTCGCGGCTACACAAACGAAGTTCGCCTTCGCGGACGGGGATATGGGGATTTTTGGGAAGCGGGTATTGTCCCAAAATTAAGTCGGGTTGGACTAAATCAAAGACTTGTTGCCATTCTTGTTTTACCCAGTTGGGATTGCACAGAAAAATCGGGCATTTGGCGGCGCGGGCGGCGATGAAACTGGCCAGAAATTGCACGGGTTCTGGTTCGGCGAGGCAAATTTTTGGGGGTGTTTTTTGTGCGGGATTCTGGGTGATTTCTTGAAATAGCCGATCGACAATTCGGGCAAATTCGCGACTGTCACAACCGATCAGCCAATTATCGGACAAGCTAGCCGCGATATCCAGGATATTTACTGTTAGATTTGTTGCCATAGATGCTTTCACCAAGTTTCTCGATTCAAAACAATTACCTCACCCGCTTGCTTTAGTCGTGGGAGTAATCTAAAATCTAAAATCTAAAATCCAAAATCGAATTATTATCGTCGAACCAGCAATCGGTGCCGAAGCCCAGTGCTCTCTTATTTAAAGACAATTGTTTGGCTAAATTTAAGGCTGCCTGTCTGCCGATTTCGGTTTCAAATACTGATGAGAAAACAGCGTCTATATTGTGAGTTTGACAAAATTTTCGCAGTTGGGATGGGGAACCAGCAATCGCCGGTTTAATGACGAAAATGCCCCGCCAGCCTTGGCTGTAGCACTCTTGGATGCGATCGAGGTTGGCAGCAGATTCATCAAGGGCGATCGGAGTTGCATAAATAGCATTCAATTCTACCATTTCCTGAAACTGTGTTACAGGCAGTGGCTGTTCCAAAAATTCAATGCTTGCGGAAAAGTCGGGAGTTGCATTTACCTTGTCGCAAGCTTCCAACCATGTTTTAGCCTGCCAGTAACTGAGTCCCCCGTTGGCATCTAACCGCAAAAATGCTTTTTCGCGATCGCACAAATTGTGAATTGCTTCGATTAGCTGCTGGAAAATCTTTAATTCTTCCTCAATTGCAGCAACACCAATTTTCCATTTAAATGTCCGATATCCCTCTAACCAAAGCACTTGCAAAGCCTGCAAAGCTGTTTCACCTGCGGGCAATAAACCGCTGTACTGATTTGGCATTTTATCCCCCTTTTGGGAAAGGTAAGTTAAATTTTCGCTTTTCTCCCCCCCTTGGCAAGGGGGGGCTGGGGGGGGTGAATTTTGCTCGCTTAGTGCTGACTCAAAGCCAAATTGACAAGCCGGCAATTCAGCGGAAATAGCAAAAATCATCTCTGATGAAATATTACCTGACAACTGCTGACAAAAATCTAAAGCTTGCTCAAAACTTTCGGAACCAAACCAACTCAAAGGGGCAATTTCTCCCCACCCAATTTGATTGTTTTCGTCCACAAGTCGCAGGATAATTCCTTCGCGAATATCCCAAATGCGGTGACTTGTTTGCAGTGGACGCTTAAATTTTCGCTGATAAGTGCGAAACTCGAATTGATGAAGCATTAGTTTTTTAGTTAATCATAAAATTCTCTCACAACTGATCCAAAATTATCAATATTTTCAAAATGGATATTGTGGCCAGCTTTTGGTACAATTTCCAGAGTAGCTGCCGGACACAAGCTGGCCATTTCGGTATTTATAGTTGTAAATTTATCATCGTATTCTCCAGCTAGCAAGAGGATGGGCATTTGATTTTGTGCCAGTTTTTCCCAGAGAGAGGGCTGGTTGCCGGTTCCCATATTGCGGAGAGATTTGGCTAATTCTAAGGGATTGTTTGCTAAGCGGGTTTCTATGAGTTTGTCGAAATTAGGAGAATTTTTTAAAGATTTGAATAAAGGGCGATCGTACCAGTTTAATAAAAAATCTTTAATGTTGCTATTCTCCAGCTTTTGTGCTAGCTGTAAATCGGATTCTAGGCGGTGCGATCGCTCTTTTTCTGTTTTCAATCCCGGAGAAGCTGACTCTAACACTACTTTCTTGAATCTTTCTGGAAAATGTAATGTCATGTAAAGTGCCAATCGGCCGCCCATTGAATAGCCCAACAACAAACATTTGTCTATTTGTAGATCATCTAATAACTCGATTAATGCTTGGGCAGTATTTGACATATTGTAGCAACTTTCGTCACCGTTGACTTGGGTTTTTCCGTGGCCGGGAAGGTCAACTGCTAAGCAGCAATAACTGTTAGGAAGTAAGGGAATGACGCTGCTAAAGTCTTGACTGCTGCCCGTGAATCCATGCAAAAATAAAAGTTTCGGCTGATTCTTGTTGCCAGTTAAGGAATAGTGAAAGTTATAATTATTAAATTTTTCCATATATAATTATACGATTCAATATGAGGTATGGATTGCTAAATTAAAGAAAATTTTGAGAAGTCACCCAACTCCACCAACTCCCTCAACTTAGCAAACCATACCTCCATTTTACCGAAATTCTCGATCGCCCGATCTACAAAGCAAACCCCAACGCCAGCAGCAATCCGCTCGAAAAATGCAGCGTAACTGCGATAAACTTAGAGTTGCTGACCTTTCCCGGTTGGTCATGATAGCCTGTGACATGGCGGCAAAGGTCGATCGCAAATGGCAAACTCCCAAAAATCAACAGCGTCCAAATTTGGAACATTCCCACAGCCACAAATAGCACAGTCAAAGCATAAACGCTGCCGCACAACCACTGCAACAACTGGGCACCTTTCTTTGTACCGAGTCGCACAATTGGCGATTTTTTACCCGCCGCCAAATCATCCGCAATTTGATGAAAGTGGGAACAAAATAAGATGATACTCGTAGTAATTCCCACGATTACCGAAGCCGCAAAATTAGTTGCAGACCAAGTTTGAGTCTGACTGTAATAAGCAGCGGCCAAGGCTAGCGGCCCAAAAGTGAAAAAGCAGATTATTTCCCCTAAACCCTGATAGCCAAGACGAAACGGAGGCCCTTGGTAAGTGTAGCCGAGAGCACAGCATAAAACTACTAGCAAAATAACTGTTGGGTCTTTTTGCCACCAGCTTATGGCGCAGATTCCAGACACTCCGACTGCTAAAAACAGATTGGCTAGCCCGAAAATTAAAGCTTTATTTCCGGTTAAGTTAACTAGGGAATGCGCTTTGTTTTTATCGATTCCTGTTTCTGAGTCAAATACATCATTGCTGAGATTCAGCCATGCTATAATCAAAATGGCTGACATTAAAAATGTCGAAAAAATTGACGAATTAATCGTTTGAGTTTCGGCAAAAGCAATGGCTGTTCCTACTGACATAGGAATCACCGCAACGCTGTACATAGGCGGCTTGATTGCCGCCAGCCACAATTTACTATTTGAACGTTCAATTAACTTTGTTGTCATTACACAAACTTGATTCAATTGATAGCAGCGTAGTAATTTTACAATTTTATTGGTGAAGAAAGTCTACTCTGTATTGGGTTGAGTGCGTGGGGGGCATCCCTTGAGAGGCTTTGCGGGCGATCGCACGCCCGGTAATGCCCGTCTGCAAACCTCTGCGGGGTCGATCGCATGAGAGTAGAGATTGAGTCGCTCAATCTTAAAGTTTTATGTCTAAATGTTTCGATTGATCGCGCGTTGGCGAAGTCCGCCCCTACGGGGGCTACGCCAACGAAGAAGATCATCTGTTTTTTGCCCCCCGCTGAGCCCAAACTTTCCGGGAAACTCGAAAGGTCATGTTTTGCGATCGCCCTCCCGTGCTTAGATCGAAATAGGGGTTCTAGCGGGACAAAACCGCACTCTTTCTGACAAATCTGCTATTCTCGCTTTCATGACAGTAATACCGCACCGCGCTAATCTTTTACAAGACCGCAATCAACTGCATCAGTTTCTGTTAGATTGCCAGCAGTCTTTAACCGAAAAAGATCAAACCAAGATAGTTAGTATTTCTCAGGAGATTGCCCCCGTCGATCCGCTAGTTGTACTTCAAGAGATTTCCGAACCTTGCCAGCGGCACTTTTACTTTGAAAAAAGAGACCCGATTTCAGGCAATAGTTTTGCGATCGCCGCCCTAGATTCGGCAATCCATCTAACAGTAGCCGGAAGCGATCGATTTGCCCTTGCTCAAAATTTTATTCAATCTTGTCTTGCCAAAACAATTACCATCGGTACAGAACGCTTGCCATTCAGCGGGCCGCACTTTTTTTGTAGCTTTGCTTTTTTTGATGAGAATGTCGCCACCAATTCTTACTTCCCCCCTGGTACCGTATTTTTACCAAAATGGCAGATTACTCGCCTGAAAGATAGCTGCACACTTGTTGCCAATGCAATCATAAACCGAGATATAAATGTTAAAATCATCACTGATAATATTTGGCAAAGTTTTGATAAAATTTCGTCTTCACCTTACAAAAAAATTAATTCGATTAGAAACAGCTCGATATTTTTCAAACAAATTCCTGTGAATGATGCCACTCAATTTAAAAAATCCGTCAAGTCAGCTTTAGACTTGATCCACTCTCAATATTTTAGTAAGATTGTTTTATCCCAAGCAATAAATGTCATTTCCAAAACCCCTTTTAGTTTAATAGATTCATTAAATAACTTGCGCCTTACTTATCCCGGTTGCTACGTATTTTCCACCAGTAACGGCAAAGGTCAAAATTTTATCGGGGCCAGTCCAGAACGCTTAATCAGCATTCACAAAAATGAGTTAGTAACAGATGCCTTAGCAGGTTCGGCACCCAGGGGAAAAAATGAAGCGGAAGATGCGAATTTAGGCAAAGGTTTACTCAACAGCGAAAAGGATATTCGAGAACATCGAGTTGTAATTGATTTTATAGTCGATCGCCTATCGAGTCTCGGTATCAATCCCGACTTTTCTCCACTACCGAGACTGCTGCAACTGTCAAACATTCAGCATTTGTGGACACCCATAAGGGCTAGAATTCCCCGTGATATTCATTTATTAAAGATTTTAGCTCAACTGCATCCAACCCCAGCGGTGGCGGGCGTACCGCGAGATATTGCGCTACAGCAAATTCGCGGCTGCGAAAGCTGCGATCGCTCTTTGTACGCAGCACCCCTCGGCTGGATCGATCGCACCGGCAACGGCGAATTTGCCGTCGGCATTCGATCGGCTTTAATCGATGGCGATCGGGCTATACTTTATGCTGGTGCCGGTATTGTGGCGGGTTCCGAACCTGAGAAAGAACTAGCAGAAATTCAGCTCAAATTGCAGGCACTTTTAAATGCTTTAGTTTAATTCAGCTAATTTGCAGAATCTAGAGTGGTCGGGCTAATTGATTGAGTCTGTGTTAATGTTTAATTTTCACTTCCTCAAAATGTTCTACTATGGGAAAAGGAGCGTAAAAATGGTGAAGCATTCTTTTCCACTCTTGATATTCAGCGGATTTCCTAAATCTAATTGTATGAGCTTCTAAATTTTCCCACCTAACCAATAATAGATATTTTCCTTGAACTTCTGTGCAGCGATGAAGTTCGTGAGATAAATATCCATCTATAGACGCTATCAGACTGGAGGCTTCTCTAAAAGCTATCTCAAAATCACCCTCACAGCCAGATTTGACATTAATCACAACCGCCTCAAGAATCATAAAAATGTATCCTGACAATTATTTGGGTATAATATCGTAGCACAATACAGAGTTGAGCTACTCAGATTTAGCAATGCCAATAGATTTTCGCAACACAAATACCGTCTGGGCTTCCGTATTAGCAGAGACATTGCAACGACTGGGATTAACTACAGCCGTGATTTGTCCAGGTTCGCGATCGGCACCGCTAACAATAGCCTTTGCCCTGAACAAAAAAATAGAAACTATTCCCATACTCGACGAACGTTCAGCCAGCTTTTTTGCATTAGGAATTGCCAAAAAATCCTATTTGTCAACCGCACTAATTTGCACATCTGGAACCGCCGCAGCCAACTTTTATCCTGCAATAATAGAAGCGAGAGAAAGTCGAATTCCGCTGCTAATATTCACCGCCGATCGACCTCCAGAACTGCGGGACTGTCACGCCGGACAAGCGATCGACCAAGTTAAAATATACAGCAATTATCCGAACTGGCAAGCCGAATTAGCGGTACCTTCTGCGTCCAGAGGAATGCTAGACTATCTGCGGCAGACGATCGTGTATGCTTGGGAGCGATCGCACTTTCCAACTCCCGGCCCCGTCCACCTCAACATCCCCTTTCGCGACCCACTTGTACCCGTTCCAGACATAGCTGTAGAAGCTTTAGAAACACAATTCAATCCCGAAGATTTTTTTGCAGGATTAGAATCCATTTTCGCGGGAGAAAGCTCTACCCCCCCCAGCCCCCCCTTGTTAAGGGGGGGAGAAGAAAGTACCATGCAACAATGGCAGCGAAGCAATAAAGGGATTATTATTGCCGGCGTTGCACAGCCCCAATTTGCCGAAAAATACTGTAGTGCGATCGCCCAAATTTCCAAATCCTTAAACTGGCCAGTTTTAGCAGAAGGATTATCCCCAGTCAGAAACTACGCCCAACTAAACCCCCATCTAATTTCCACCTACGATTTAATCCTGCGAAACCGCGAACTAGCAAATAAATTAACCCCAGAAATAGCCATTCAAATCGGAGACTTACCCACAAGCAAAGAACTGCGAAACTGGCTAGACAAAACCCAACCAAAACGCTACATAATCGACCCCAGCCACCACAACTTCGATCCGCTACACGGCAAAACAATTCACCTGCGAACCTCCCCTGAAAATCTCGCAACTATATTAACTCTTGTCCCCCCCCTTATTAAGGGGGGGCTAGGGGGGGATAGAGCCCCTGCTACCACTGCTATTTCCCCTCAAATCCCCCCCCTAAACAAGGACGAATCAACTCAAGTCCCCCCCCTTAGCAAGGAGGAATCAACTCAAGTCCCCCCCCTTAACAAGGGGGGGTTAGGGGGGGTTCTAACCTCTCCCTCAAACGAATACCTCCAACTTTGGCGCAACACCGAAATCCAAGTCAGACAAACAATAGACCAAAAACTATCCACAATTAACAACATAATCGAGCCCAAAGTTTCCTGGCTGCTTTCCCAAATTTTGCCGCCTGGAACACCGATATTTATTGCCAACAGTATGCCCGTCAGAGATGTAGAGTTTTTCTGGAAGCCAAACAACTTAGAAATAAAAACTTTTGTCAATCGCGGAGCTAACGGCATAGACGGCACATTATCAACAGCATTGGGAGTTGCTCACCACAATCAAAGCAGCATCATGCTAACAGGCGATTTAACACTTTTGCACGATACAAACGGTTTTTTAATTAAAAATAAATTTGTCGGTCATCTGACAATCATATTAATTAATAACAACGGTGGCGGAATTTTTGAAATGTTGCCCGTTGCCAAATTTGACCCGCCCTTTGAAGAGTTTTTTGCCACCCCGCAGCATATCAACTTTGCTCAGTTGTGTGCAACTTATGGCGTGGAACACGAGCTAATTGAGGATTGGGAACAGTTCAAACAAAAATTAAGTTTTTTGCCAAATAGCGGGATTCGCGTCTTAGAAGTGCAAACAGACAGGCGATCGGATGCTAAATGGCGGCAAGATAATCTAAGTAAATTTGCCAAAAATTTGTAAATTTGTAGGTTGAGCAGGTGGAACGAAACCCAACCTACATTAATTTAAACTGCTGGTTGAGCTAGCAGCGAATCTAACTCTCCTTCTGCATCGAGTTTGTGAATATCATCGCAGCCGCCTACGTGTTGGTTATTAATGAAAATTTGGGGTACGCTGCGGCGTCCGTTAGCGCGATCGGCCATTGCTTTTCTAGCGGCTTCGTCGCCATCAATTTTGTATTCCGTGAAATTTACGCCTTTCCACCACAACAAAGTTTTGGCGCGGATGCAGTAGGGACAGGTTTGCCAAGTATAGATTTCCACATTGGCTTTGATGCGATCGGGCTTGCGGCCCAAGATGGGATTGAGAAAATCAAGCATTTTTAGTACGGGGGTAAGGGTGGAACTCATTTAGAAATCATACCCAATGTATAAATTCCGCTGGTATGGGCGCATCTGCCAGAGGTGGGTTTTAAGCTGTCGGGCGATCGCCATGTGACCGAAATCACAACTTTACTCTATTCGGATCACTTGCTTTCACCCCTGACAATCACCTTCGCGGCCTCATTAATATCACCGATCTTTTGAGGAAACCAGAAGATGATAAATATATCGAATTCAACCGCACTGCCATGCACCCCGTACAACTCCTCCCCGGCGCTATCTCTGAAATCCTCGCTTCTGTAACGGATACAGGCGTTTTGACTCTGGCGGATCGCTACGGTTTGATGGCCGCCACCTTCGACGACTCTCTGAATGACGAAGACAGAGGCTGTGTCAACCGCTTGCTGCGGGCGGTGCTCAGAGGCCGAGTCCAAGTAGTCAACGAACTTTCAGCAGCATTCTAATCGGGATTTGAAGTTTTGTTCTGAAGGCAAGGTGAGTCAGCGGTAGATGAAAATAGTGGAAACTCAGGCAGGAGTTGAAACAGCGGTAATTTGAATTCGATTTAAAGTTTTCTCCTCTAACTCAACAACGGTTTTTTTGTCAAAGCAGCCTTTACCGGCTGCTTTTTTTTGATCTAATCGCGGATTTCGAGGTTGTACTGGCGGCAGAGGTCGATCAGTTTTTGTTGGAAGCGATCGCGCACTGACTCTGGGGCAACAATCGCGCAATCTTCCCAGTAAGGAGAGATTTCGCGAAAAAACCAGAAGGTATTTGAGATATTCCGAATCACTCGCTTGATAGGCGGATCGCCTTCTGGTTCGCTGACTTCCTCATCTTCCTGCTTGCGTCTGTAGTTAAAGGCAAGTCTGCCGGATAAATGAAATTCTACGGGAATCCGCGCTAAATTTGGCAGCCAAGGTCGATCAACCGAAATCACCGCAGCATCTTCAATGCGATCGAGCAGCAGCGTCCAGTTGTGTTCGAGTCCCGGTACGTCTTGATTACCTTCCGATTCTTCGCAGCGACACATTAAATACTGTCGCTTTTCTATGGGGACAATGCGAGCGTGCAAGATGGTGTAATGCCAAAGGCGATCGGTTGCATCCCGGTAAGACAGGCGGAAGGGTTGCTGTCTGTGAATAAAATTGTCGATTTTTTGCCGCCAAGTAGGTAAGGGGTTGCTCAAAAACTGATCGATTTCAGCCCGGAAAGGGAGAGTCAGTTCGCTACGATCGCTCAACAATTGGGCAATTGCCAGCGCTTCATCAATTTTACCCAAGTCAAGCAATTGCTGTCGGGCGAGGTCTAGGGCTTGGATGCGGGTTTGGGGCCAGTCGTGGTTGGGGGCGATCGTCAGTTGGCGGCGGGCGATCGCTTCTATCAGTTTGGATATGTTCGGGCGATCGCCCCACGTCTTCCCGAATTCTTGGGCTAAGGCTTCCAACTGGGCTTTATCTCGTTCAGAAACCGATAGGGTGATCGATTGACCTTTGCGACTCATAAATATACGGACACTTTCTCATTGTACAGGCTTGATTATCTCTATTGTCGGTGTCAATATGGGGGATATCAACTTTCTACGGACACACTTTCAGCATATGTCCGACTACCAAATTACTCTCAAATCCGTTTACTCCTGTCCCGCTGCGGAGATTCCCCAGGGAGTCAAATTACCGGAAGGTTGGACACTTTCTTGGCATCAACTCGAAACTTTGAAAGCAATTCGCGATCCAAATATTGATGTCATTATCAATACCGCGATGACCGGCGACGGTAAAAGCTTGGCGGCTTATCTAGAAACACTTCTCCAAGGAATACTCCAAGGGTATTACAATGTCATTGGACTGTACCCAACAAATGAACTAGCTCGCGACCAAGAAATCCAAATTAAGCAATACATTGAGTTGTTTAAACTCGTTGATGAATTGCGAGTTTCGAGACTGAGTGGCCCGGAGTTAGAAATTTACGCCGAAAGTGAAAACATCAAAAAGTGGGAAGCGATCGCCACTCGCACTCAGCAATCTGAAATAATTCTTACCAATCCTGACATTTTTCACTACCTCCACCGCCACGCTTATTTAACTCCCAAAGATAGTCCGAATAAGCTGTGGAGTCCGATCGATACTAGATTCGAGTTATTCATTGTTGATGAATTTCACGTTTGCACGGCTCCGCAAACTGCCAGCATTATCAACACGATGCTGTTGATTAAGCACACCAACCGCCGCAAAAAGTATCTATTTCTGTCAGCAACACCAGACGAACAATTAATTCACCTTTTACAGAAAGCTGGTTTTCAACCGAAGATCGTTGATCCGCTGACAGAGAACAAATATCGGTTTCCAGATACAGCAAGCCAAAAAATTGAATTACAAGCAGAGGGATGGCGGCAAGTATCGCGAGCAATTTCTTTAACTTTCATTTCTCTGGAACCTACCTATCAAGCTACCGAAACTTGGCTTTGGGAAAATCGCAATTTAATCGAAGATTATTTTCGGCAGCATCCGGGTAGTAAAGGAGCGATTATTCTCAATTCAATTGCAGCCGTCAAGCGTCTAACTCCCAGATTTAAGGAATTCTTGCATACTCTCAGAGTTGAGGAAAACACCAGTTTGACGGGGAAAGGAGATAAAGAGCGATCGCTCGAAGCAGACTTAGTTTTGGGAACTAGCACCATTGATGTCGGCGTTGACTTCAAAATAAATTTCTTAATTTTTGAATCTGCCGATGCAGGCAGTTTCATTCAGCGGTTGGGACGGCTGGGACGCCATGAGAGTCACGAAAAAGATGGTAAAAAGATAGCATTTAATCAGTTTACAGCTTATGCTCTCACACCTAACTTTTTAGTAGCAAGACTATTTGAAGACAAGGATGCACCGCTAGTAGCAGATGGTATTTACGATCGTCCTAACTTCCACGCTCAAATCCGCGATAACTACCGCAAAATCAATGATTTCCGAGGCTATTACAAACGGTGGGCCGGGGTGCAGTCAGTTTTGCTCAGCAGCAGTCAAGGATTAGCTCACGAAACCATCAAACGGGAATTTGCAGAAAGTCATAAAGCATTTAAGAAAGATTGCGAACAAGTCTTTGACACCAGTTTGGGAAGGGTGAGAGGTTGCGTCAAGAAATGGACAATAGAATGGCAGGAGTTATCGAAACAAAAAACAGGAAATCCCATTGCCGAAGATGCTTGCAGTTTTCGAGGTTCTAGTTCTCTTCAGTGTGGTTTGTACGACCTCACCGAGCGAAACGAAGCAGACCGATTTAAGACCTACGATTTGCCGGGAATCTTGAGCAATTTGGAAATTGAACCTATGACAGAAGTGGCTTATATGCGACTGCTCCAAGAGACAGCAGAAAAGACAGGTCAACCCATCCCTAAAGGACGTTTTGAACGTTGTTTAGCCTTTATGAAATTGCAAACTTATCGAGAGGAGCGAATCAATTGGAAATTTATCTATCCCCGAGATTTGGGCGAAGTTGCAGATACTTGGAAAGTTCAAGTTTTGTTAGGTATTCAAGTTTTGCAGCCGGGAAATCGCTGGATTAATGAAATTAACAAGCGGCTTAAATTGCGTGGTTTGGTGAGTTACGTCATCCGCTATCCGGTTCAGGAAGCTAAAAAACGGCTGCAATTGCCCATGCACTTTCAAATTTATCCAATTGACGAGTCTGGTAGGCACGAACCCGGAGCACCTTACTCGGTGGCCTTCGGTCAATCGGCCCTGCTTTTGGATACTCTCGCCTATCGGCTTAAGAGTAAGGGGGGTGAAACGTGGATTTGTTGAAAGCTCAAGCCCTGATAGGGATTTGGCATCGTGCCGAAACCGATGCTGGGAAAGGAGGCAACCACCACTAGGAAATGGGTGAAGTTTCAATCCCTGATAGGTATTTATACTCTTGAGCAGAGTCAAGAAGTATTACTTTCCCAGGTGGAGTATAGCAGAAAGTGTAGAAGATAGTTTGATATGGTCTTCACTCATTTAATAGGGTGTAGTAGAATGACAGATGTTGCCCTACGACAGAGAGATGTCCCTATGTCCTCCCAGAAGATCGACCCCGACCAACTGCACCATTTGCTTTGCGGTCTAACACAAGACCTGAGCGAATTCCTGCGCCTATGTACTTCAATCTTACATAAATGTCAAAAACTTGTAACAATTCTTTACGAGCAGCAAAGTCAGATTCAGTGTTCTGAGGCTGAAAACATTTATCTCACAAGGATTAACAGCGATATGACAGACAAAATTTCTGAATTGGAATGTCAAGTAAATCCTTTTTCTCAGGAGGGAGATGCTATTTGCAATTCAAGATTTATTGAATAACATCCTGTCGATACTAACCAAGGACTAAATTGCCATGAAAAATCAAGCATTGATAGATTTAGAAATACTTACTTCCCAACTTCCGAATAAAATTCCTTACCTCAAAATGTTAGTTTTGTTTGGCTCTAGAGCAACAGGCCAAACTCATGCTAAAAGTGACTGGGATTTTGCCACACTCTATGATGAAGAGAAACGGAAAGCTTGCATTGGAGAGCGTGCTTTTGCTTGGTTTGAGGTTCCTCAAAAACTCGGTGATTTTTTTGAAATCAACAGTGATGAAATTGATGTTGTTGAGTTAAACAGATGCTCCTCACTTATTGCTCATTTTGTCGCTCGTGATGGCAAGGTTTTGTATGAAAGCGAACCGGGAGAATTTGAAAAATTCAAACAAAAGGCTTTGATGAGCGATTCAGAACTGAAGCAAACAGAGTGGGAGCTTCGGAATAAAATTGAGTTGTTTTTGAAGAAATGGGATGTAGTATGAGTATTGAGCCTACAGTTGTTTTAAGCAGATTGGAGTTTATTGGTAATTATCTTCTAGAATTAAGGCGCTTTCGAGGAATGAGTTTAGAAAATTACTTGAGTAGTTTTGACCATAAAACAATTTCGGAGCGAATTATGGAATTAATTGCTCAAGCTGCGATCGATATCAACGAGCATATCCTAAGTCGCGACCAAAATATTCAGCCTCTCTCCAATAAAGACTCTTTTGTCAAGGCTGGACAATATGGAATTATCACCACTGAACTTGCGACAGATTTAGCACTGTCAGCAGGACTCCGTAATATTTTAGCTCACAGATATTTGGAGATAAATTATGTAGAGCTATTCAATGGTATTCAAGCAGCATTAAATCAATATCCGAGCTATATCCAACAAATCACTGAATATCTTAATTCTAGGAGGAAGTAGAAAATGGCCAAGAAGAATAAACCAACCGAGTCAGAATTTATACAACTATCACTTTTTGACGCACCACAGAATTTGAATGTTGAACAGTTTGATGATTTGGAAGAGGATGATTTGGAAGAAGAAGACGATGATGATGATTTGGGGTTGAGTTTTGAAAGTACCGATCGCGATATTGAGCCGCCCCAACAAGAGTTAATTACCGTCAAGCTTTTGCGATCGGCAATCTTGGCTCAAAATCCCAATGACCCAATTATGGCTGATTTTGCCGAGTATGTTCTGCCAAATCTGCTGCGAGTGGCGATCGGCGTGACTGCTAAAGGCGGTAAATGGATCGAAGCACAAGAACAGGAACTCGCCGCAAAAGGCATAGTGATGAACAGGAGAAGTGCCTCCGATCAATCCCTCAATACTCATTTACTTAACGGACTTTTCCCGGCTAATTTAATCGAACAGCGCCTAGAAAAAATGAATACAACCATTAGGCGGGTGATTCGCGAACTGGAAAGACGGTTACTCGTTGCTGCTTTCATTCTCCACGACTTCGAGAAATTTGATTATGACAGATTTCCCCAGATGCCACAGAAATACAAAGATTTTCAGAAAAACAAGGAACATAAAATCCGTGAATTTTCAATCCCGGAACATCGAGAAATTATTGATGTCATCATTCACGACATCAATCTCGATCGCTTAATTAATCCCAACGATTTAGAAGCCTATCGCGAGTATCTTGATGATTTACTCTCCATTGCCTACAACGCTCAAACGCGGTGGGATACAAACTGGAATTTTTCTGAACGCAGCGGACTTCAGCCTAAACTTAAAGGAGATAAACTGGTCGAATTGGCTAAACTAGCTTGTCTAGCTGACCGTTTAGCATCCATTGTCAAACATCCTCAAGATGCTCTTAAACCGGGTTTAAATAATCTGATCGGTCAAGTCAGTGACAGACAACTGAAACTCTCATATCACAGTATTGCTGAAAATCGCGGCGTCCTCACCAATATTGTCAATAATGCCGTAATGAATGCCCATACTGAAATAAATTCAGAGGATATTCATTACTATGAGCCACTGCTGTATTTACCAACAGGTATCATTTATTTGACACACCGCAATGCACCTTCTGTGACAGTGGATAGCATACCCGATCGAGTTGTCACTCAAATCAAATCTCTCTGTGCCAAAGAACTAGAAGACAGACAAACAGGCTTTAGTCGAGATGGTAAAGGCATGAAATATGCCGATTACTACAATTTATTTTTCGACATCCCTGATTTGATGAAAGTTGCCTTAAGTGCAACGTTGAGGATTCTCAAAGATGGCAAAAAGCCTGTTTCTAAAGACCGCAGCGATAATCTAGTAAAATTTCAAAAACAGGAAATATTATCGGCTGATTATGACTTTCGATTTCACGATGATATTCGGATAGATCAACTTGCTGAATTTGGAGATTCAGTAGGTAGAAAAATTTGGGGAGATTGCGTTGCTAAAATGGAATCGGAACGCAAAAAGCGCGAAGTAAAACGTAAGGAAGAGCCAGAATTACCCAAACTACCAGCAATTGATTTGACTCCAGAAAAGTTAATTCATCAAGTTGCAGAGTTCTGGAACTTCTCAGAAAATCTACCAACTATCCGAGAAATTCAGCGGATTAATGAAAGCCTCAAAGAACACAAACTCAAAGGCAGTACGGGCGGTGTTCCTTACGAATGGTACTATTTGGCAGCCAAGTATATAGAACATCACCCTAGCATTGAGGATGTGCGTCCAGTTGGCGAGGAGTTAATTGCACATATTACAACTTTAATTCAGCCCATTTTATCCCAATACAATATTCCCGATGGTTGGGAAGATTTGCGGCTGTGGGTGACGCGAGTTGTGATGCTGGCAACAGCAGAAACAGAGCCAATATCAGGTCATATTTTCTTAGATGAGTTAAATCGTTATCAAGCTGCGAAAAAATCTGGACGGGGAAAACAGTTAATTTGTTCGATTTCTCACTCGGCTTATACCGTTACCGAACAAATGGAATCAGCCGTTTTATTCACGCCACAAGTTTATACTAATAAGCAAATGCTGGGAGGATCTAATGCTAAACGCAATATTTCCAGTATTGCTGGCATCGAAATGATGCTGCGGCAGATTTTAATGAGCCAAACTCAGGAAATTGGCGCGAGGTTTGAGGATGCAAAATACCGCTACCTCTACTTTTATCCCACTTATTACTGCACTCCTGAAACGAACGCCTTTTTGCATCAGGCTTACGATAATATTTTCCAAACTCGCTTCGATACGGGAGTTCGCAATCACTTTATTAGCAAGGAACTTCAGGCTAATTTTGAATTGAGCCGCTATCAAAGTGTAGATGTCTTTCATTTGGATGAAAGAGCGGAAGGTAAAAAGGACAAGACATTCAAGCTTGCTTATCCCGAAAATCAACCGCTGACCTTTTATTTTATGGCATTGCCACCTGAAAAGAAAGGGAAGGATAAAAAGCCAACTGATACAGAATCTTGGATTATGCCAGCTTGGTTAGCTTTTGCATTCCCGATGATTCTGGATGTCAAAACAGTGGTTTCGGAGTCGCCAATTCCGCCATTTAATGACGGTGCAGACTTTGAAGAAAGCGTATTTCTAGATAGCGCACCGCCAGCTTTTAGGGTTTTGACGAAGCGCGATCGCTTTCGTCTGGACTATATCTTAGAAGGATGGGAGGAAAACGGCAAAAAATACCCTGCACCTTTAAATGCTTTGACTTCTGCTTATGCAATTCATTTAGATGTGAATGCTAAGCAGGGAAAAGCTGGCTACGATGCCAATTGGGGAAAACTGAGCGAACTCGCCAAGGATTTTGAAACTAGCCCGCTTTATGTTTTTGCTTACTTAAATAATTGGGTTCGTAAGCAAAAAGTAGATGCACCGAGTTTGAGTAAAATCAAGCTTTATGTTCACTCATTTTACCCTTGTTTTGACCCATACGTTACTTATAAACCTGAATTGGAGGACTTAATTGTGGAAGCAGAATCACCCTTGAATCATCCGAAAAAACTTACCGAACTTTATCGCAAGTTCTACCGAGCTAAATCAAGTAAAGGAAAACCGACGAAATCGAATGCAATTCTCAAGCCAATTGATGAAGCGGCGGATGTGATTCTCAAAGCATATACGGAGGGAGGATTTAATTTAGTCGAAACTGTAGCTGCTAAAATTTTTAAACTGATGGAGCGAGTGCATAACTCGACCGCTGATGGACGTTGGGTGATTGCTAAACGGGATGAGGAACACGACGCAATTATGGACTTTGCAAATTACTTTGTTATTGAAGTATTTGAAAAGTCTTTCGCAGGCGATCGCGCTCGTTTAGCGGGTCGTCAACTCAACCTCATTCGAGATACTTGCGAGTTCCTTTATCGACTTGAAAGCGATAAGGAAAATCGTGCAAGGAAAAAGCTAGCGAGTGATAAAAATTTTGAAGATAATGATGCTGAAAATGATGACTAACTAGCTAGCTTTGCAACTCACCAGACTTAATGTACAAAACCTAACTGGAGACAAACAATGACTTTTCTGAAAAATGTTGACCAAACCAAATGCTTCCAAAATGAAATTCCCTACAAGCCAATGGGAAAATATATCCATTTCTTGACTATTCGTGTCACCGAATCCTATCCCTTATTTCAAACAGACCAAGAACTTAATAAGGCGAGAGTGAGGGCAGGAATAAAACGCGAGAATCGTGTTCCGATCAGCCGTCTGACGATGTTCAAGCGCAAACAATCTACACCTGAACGCCTAGTTGGTCGGGAATTGCTTCGCAATTATGGATTTATGACCGCACAAGAATGCGAGTACAACGTCCGATTCGCAATGGATAACCCCGATTGCATTATCTATGGCTTTGCTATTGGTGATTCTGGATCGGAAAAATCTAAGGTGGTGGTTGATACTGCATACTCAATCACACCCTTTGATGATTCTCATGAAACATTTACCCTGAATGCTCCTTACGAAAATGGCACAATGGCAGCGAAGGGAGAGATGAAAGAATTACCAAAAGGCAAAGATAAGGGCAAGTTAGATGGAGAAATTGGTACAACTACATCCCGAATTAATCAACAAGATCACATCCGACCACAGGTTTTTTTTCCTACCATTATCACCCTAAAAGATGCAACTGAGGCAGGGTTTTTATATGTCTTCAATAACATCCTGCGTACCAGTCGTTACGGTGCACAAACCACTCGTACAGGCACGATGCGTAATGAATTAATTGGTGTTGTTTTTGCCGATGGTGAAATCACCAGTAACCTCCGTTGGACTCAGGCAATCTACGACCTGTTTCCTAATGAAGTTCTGCAATCTCTTGACCCGTTAGATGAAGATGATGTGATGGATCACGCTAAGACTGCAATTCAATCTTTGTTGGATGACGAACCGATTGTCAAAATTCCTTTCATCAATGAAGAATTTGATGCTCTTCTCAAAGAAGTTAAGGCTTTGACGAGTAATGAGACAACGCTTAAAGCAATTTTAAAGAAAGCCGATGACGAGGCTAAAGCTTACGCGAAGAAGCATATCAAGGGTAAGGCAGGAGCTACAGCAGCAGCGGAGTAACAACAATGGCTTTTATTTACCGCTGTCAAATCGAGTTGCATGATAGCCTTTATTTTGCAACTCGCGAGATAGGGAGACTTTACGAAACCGAGCCTGTAATTCACAATTACGCGCTTTGTTACGCCCTCGGTTTGGTGGATAGCGAAATCTATTCCACCACCGTTGCAGAAGAAGATTCCTATCGCTATTTCTGTCCCGAACAAGTTCCTAAATACGAGCAGCATTTAACGGCGCTCAACCAACAGGGGATTTATGTTACTCCGGCGCGATCTATTTCTCATTTCTCCACTCTCAACACATGGAAATACGCCAACAACAACTATCACGTTGAGATGGAGAAAACTCAGAAAAATATCCCTAGTTTTGGCAGAACCAAAGAAATTGCGCCGGAAAGCAAATTTGAGTTTTTCATAATCTCAGAGAAGTCTCTGAAACTGGCGAAATGGATACGTCTGGGAAAGTGGATGAGCAAAGCAGCCGTCGAAATTGTAGAGCAGAAAGAAGTGAAGCGATCGCCCTCAGAAACAAACTTCATTTTTCCCTATCTTCTCAACCCTTTAGATGTGATGTTTTCCCATCAAGTGATTAGCTACGATGTGGTTAATATGCCTCCGGTTAGTCTCATCCAAAATGTCAAAATGCTAGGGCAATATTACGAGTTTGACAGACTCAAAATTCCGGCGTGTATGGAATACCGCTTTCGGGCAGATTAATAGGAGGCAGAGCCTCTAGAAATGCGTTCCCAGGTTCTACCTGGGAACGATAAAAATTAAACCAATTTTAAGCATTAACCATTAACCAAATATGCCGCACAGCCTAGTCCTCAACATCCTTCCCCTGGCCCCAATTCCCCCCGGATACCTCACGGGAAGACACCTGCACGCCCTCTTCCTCACCCTCGTGAGTTCCGTTGACAAAAAACTCGGCGATCGCCTCCACGATGCCACTGCCCAAAAATCCTTCACCCTCAGCCCTTTGCAAACTAAAAAATGCCCTTTCAAAAAACACCATTTCCTCCAATGGGAACACACAGAACCGATTCCCGAACATACCATCTGTTGGTGGCGGATTACTCTGCTTGATGACACTCTATTCGGCAAATTAACTAATCTTTGGCTGAATCTCAATCCCTCGAAGCCGTGGCATCTGGGGCCCGCCGATTTGATGATTACTAAGATTCTCGGAACGCCCCAAGTAGATCAGCCTTGGGCTAATGCTTGCGATTACTCTCAATTGTACGATCGCGCTTCCGAAACCAATCGTTTAATTGCCTTCAGTTTTGCGACTCCTACAACTTTTCGACAGGGGAAATTTGATTCCGTGATTCCTACTAGAGACTGCGTTTTTAATAGTCTCCTCAGTCGCTGGAATAAGTACAGCCCGATCGCAATTCCCGATCTTTCCTTCGATGCACTTTTTTCAACATTTGTCAATATCCGAAGTGAAAAATTGACCAACTATCAAAGCGATTTTGTGGGCATGGTTGGGGAGGTTAGTTATCGGATTTTGGGAGATGTCGAGCCTTTAGTGATTAAGCAAATTAATGCTTTGGCTGATTTTGCTGTTTACTGCGGGGTGGGGAGGAAAACTCCGATGGGGATGGGAATGACTAGGCGAATAGTTGTTAAAAAAGTTCTTGATAACTGAACGTAAAACCCATATTCCGCCAGGGGTTGAAACCCTGCCTAATAGCTAAAGTCCTCTGAAGAGGACTGCAAGAATGAATGATTAAATTACTGCTTCAGTCGGTTTCAACCTTTGCGCTTACTGTTACCGAGAAGCTCAAAATATCATCAATAATTAAATTACTTCTTCAGTCGGTTTCAACCGACTTTAGCTATGAGACAGGGGTTTCAACCCCTGGCGGACTGGCGGATCACTAATTCCTCAAATAACTGGTTCCTAGGCTCTGCCTGGGAACCGATATCCAGAGGCTCTGCCTCGCTTGCTCAGGGAGGAAAATTGGAGGCAGAGCCTCCGGATCTGTGTTACCAGGCAGAGCCTGGGAACGAGTAGACTCTTGTGGAACAGGCATCTTGCCTGTTGCTAATTCCCAATGACCAATCTCCTACAAACTATCAAAAAAATGAACGATTTTGATTACATTTCGATCGCAACTCTCAACCAGTATTCTTACTGTCCTCATCGCTGTTGGCGAATGTCTTGTGCGGGAGAATTCACGGATAATCAGTATACCATAGAAGGGACAAGTTTGCACGATCGCGTTCACACGATGGGCGAAATTAACCGCAATGAAACTTGGCAGGTGCGGGCGATTTGGCTGAAATCTGAGCGCTACAAACTGATTGGTAAGTCGGATTTGATTGAGTCGGCTGAGGGTGAGATTTATCCCGTGGAATATAAGCGGGGACGGAAGGGGGAATGGGATAATGATGAGTTACAGGTTTGCGCCCAAGCGCTTTGTTTGGAGGAGATGACGGGGAAAACTATTGCGACTGGATATGTGTATTACGCGCAGTCGCATCAGCGGCAATTAGTCGAGATTTCTGAGGGTTTGAGACAGGATACGATCGCAACTATTGAAAAAGTCGGTGCTCTTTGGCGATCGGGAAATATCCCTTTACCAGTTTACACCGCTCGGTGTACGGGATGCAGTCTTTTTCCCCAATGTCTGCCCCAAGCTGCGGCCAAAGTCAACCGCTATCAAGAAGCAAGTTAACCTGCAAATAGGAGATTTCACAATGGGAACAGTTTACATTACTCAAGAAGATGCTTTTATTGGCAAAGTCGATGAACGTCTGACGGTTAAAGCTGACAAAAAAAATCTGTTGGACGTGCCATTAATTAAGATTGATGGTGTTGTTGCATTGGGACGCGCTACAGTTTCGCCGGCTGTGGTTGTGGAACTTTTGGAACGTCACATTCCTTTAAGTTTTCTGACGCTAAACGGACGTTATTTGGGGAGGTTGGAACCGGAAATGACGAAAAACATCTTTGTGCGAAAAGCTCAGTGGCAAGCGGCTGGGGAATCGGAACAAGCCGTACATTTAGTTAGGGGATTTGTACGGGGAAAGCTCAAGAATTACCGCAATTCTTTGTTAGAATATCAGCGCAAATATTCTCCCCAGGAATTTGAAAAACCCATTGCCCAATTGAAACAAGTCATCGCGTCTATTGACAAAACTTCGAGTATTAATTCTCTGCGAGGATTAGAGGGGGCGGGTAGTGCGACTTATTTTGGCTGCTTCAATCAACTGATTCGCGTGCCAGATTTTAGCTTTGAAGTTCGCCGCCGCCGTCCGCCTACTGACCCGGTAAATTCTCTGTTAAGTTTGGGATATTCTCTGCTGCGGCACGATGTTCAAAGTGCGGTGAATATTGTGGGGTTCGATCCGTATTTGGGATATTTGCATTTTGAGCGCTATGGCCGTCCTTCCTTAGCGCTGGATTTGATGGAAGAATTTCGACCTTTGGTAGTTGATGCTGTAGTGTTGACAGCGATCAATTTGCAGAAAGTTTCCCCTAATGATTTTACGGCAGAACCGTTGAGCGGCGCGGTTTCTTTAACAAAAGAAGCGCTGCACAATTTTTTGCGATTTTACGAACAAAAGAAACAGTCAAAGTTCAAGCATCCTGTGATGGGAAAGTTGTGTACTTATCAAGAAGCGTTTGAAATTCAAGGGCGGTTGATGGCTAAGTATTTGATGGGTGAAGTTGATAAGTATCCACCTTTGATTCTGAAATAGGGAGGCAATTAAGTTATGTTTGTTTTGGTTTGCTACGATATATCTGAGGACAAGCGCCGCACTAAGATTCACAAGATTCTCAAGTCTTATGGGGAATGGAAGCAGTATTCGGTGTTTCATTGCGAGGTGACGGATACTCAGTATGCCCGGATGCGCCAACGTCTGAGTAAGGTGATTAAGTCGGAAGAAGATAGCATCCTGTTTCACTATTTGTGCGCTTGCTGTCAGGGCAAGATCGAGCGGATTGGCGGCCGGGCACCGATCGATACTACGATCTTTATGGTGTGATTTTGCGTCTGGCTGTAGGTGTAGAACGGAGGGGGTGAATTTTAATGGCTGAAAGCTTTACTAGGACTGGGTTTGCAGTGGTTTGTACCTCATGCGGGTTAGACGCAAATGCTGAAACCTTTACTGGGAGAGAGTTTGAGGTCTATTTGAAATTTGCCCCCTTGACAGGGCGATCGCTGAAACGGTATATTGATTGCAGTCAGACGCAACTGAACCTTGAGAACCTTATATTTCAAGCCTCCCAGACCCCGGCAGCCGAAAACAACCTAAAACCCTATCAGGGATTGAAACTTCGGAATTTACCTTCAATCTGTAAGTCCGTGGGCCGAAAACAACCTAAAACCCTATCAGGGATTGAAACTCGATTCGTTCAATCTCTTCGCCTATAAATCCAGGCCGAAAACAACCTAAAACCCTATCAGGGATTGAAACATTACACGATGAGTGATCTAACTATTGGAGACGCAATCCAGGCCGAAAACAACCTAAAACCCTATCAGGGATTGAAACTAAGTATGCGGCGGGTGAACGAATTGAACAGACAGGCCGAAAACAACCTAAAACCCTATCAGGGATTGAAACAGGGGTTAGCTCATCATAAAGCCAAACAAAACCGCCGAAAACAACCTAAAACCCTATCAGGGATTGAAACTTGGATATCGCGGACTGCTTTCTACAATCTACTAAAGGCCGAAAACAACCTAAAACCCTATCAGGGATTGAAACAAAATGAAGGGTGCGGGAACAGTTTCTATATAATGCCGAAAACAACCTAAAACCCTATCAGGGATTGAAACTGTTAATTGCGCCTATAACGTCTTGAGTCGATCCAAGATGGCCGAAAACAACCTAAAACCCTATCAGGGATTGAAACTCCAGAAGCATCTTGAGGTAACGCCGCAATAAAATCGCCGAAAACAACCTAAAACCCTATCAGGGATTGAAACCAAAGGAAATGTGACAATTGCATTTCCTGATCCATCGCGCCGAAAACAACCTAAAACCCTATCAGGGATTGAAACATGCCTGAGCCGATGCGGTCACGCCGCCGAATTGGCCGAAAACAACCTAAAACCCTATCAGGGATTGAAACGAACACTCAGCCTGACAAAGATAAAGCAGGCAATAAACGGCCGAAAACAACCTAAAACCCTATCAGGGATTGAAACTTGATCGGACTTTGACAGATGTTCAGCGGCAAGCTGTGGATGCCGAAAACAACCTAAAACCCTATCAGGGATTGAAACGCAATTTGGACACGTCGGAATGAAATCTACAAAGCGCCGAAAACAACCTAAAACCCTATCAGGGATTGAAACCACTCAAAAACGAATAACACCAAGCGGATAACTGCCGAAAACAACCTAAAACCCTATCAGGGATTGAAACCCGGCGATCAGAGTGGGAGAAACAGTCGGCACTAGGCCGAAAACAACCTAAAACCCTATCAGGGATTGAAACTTCACACCAAACAAAGGAGGTGCTTATGAACTAACGCCGAAAACAACCTAAAACCCTATCAGGGATTGAAACTTGTACTCTTTCAGCTAACAATCATGTTTTTGTTGCCGAAAACAACCTAAAACCCTATCAGGGATTGAAACGGTTTCAATTGCGGGACGCCCGTCAATGTTGTTAAGCCGAAAACAACCTAAAACCCTATCAGGGATTGAAACCACATTCAAAACCCTGTTGTAATTTGGACTTTCAGCCGAAAACAACCTAAAACCCTATCAGGGATTGAAACCCGCACTCAAGCGTTGGGACAGATTGGAAAAGTGCCGAAAACAACCTAAAACCCTATCAGGGATTGAAACAAACGAAGGTTCAAGTACCATTAGCTACGACGCGCGAGCCGAAAACAACCTAAAACCCTATCAGGGATTGAAACTTAGAATCGCCTCGCTTTCACTGAATCTCCTGCCAGGCCGAAAACAACCTAAAACCCTATCAGGGATTGAAACACGCTCAATCTCAATCATCCTCAAACGTGCAAAAGCCGAAAACAACCTAAAACCCTATCAGGGATTGAAACTTGCTGCCCTTGCCTAATTACTGAATGAGTTTCGAGCCGAAAACAACCTAAAACCCTATCAGGGATTGAAACACACACCCCAACCACCCAAACACCGACGCACCCGGCAAGCCGAAAACAACCTAAAACCCTATCAGGGATTGAAACATTAGCTTGCCCGGTGGCGGCAGCGTAATTGAAGGCAAGCCGAAAACAACCTAAAACCCTATCAGGGATTGAAACTCATGACGCGACCAAAGCTGTGATGCGCTTTGTGGCTGGCCGAAAACAACCTAAAACCCTATCAGGGATTGAAACGTTAATGGTAACGCCTGACTCCACAGTCGGGGTGCAGCAAAGCCGAAAACAACCTAAAACCCTATCAGGGATTGAAACGTAAAAGTCCCGAAGCGCTACCATACCTGATTCGAGCCGAAAACAACCTAAAACCCTATCAGGGATTGAAACATATTTGACGATCGCCTTTTTAGGATCGATCGAGGCTACATAGGCCGAAAACAACCTAAAACCCTATCAGGGATTGAAACCAGTGCCAGCTTACCAACATACGCACCCAACATTGCCGAAAACAACCTAAAACCCTATCAGGGATTGAAACTTTCAACTCCTCCTGATTGTCCTGCTAATAAAAAAGGCCGAAAACAACCTAAAACCCTATCAGGGATTGAAACTTACATCTAACAGATTAGTGCTTTTTGATTCTGAAGCCGAAAACAACCTAAAACCCTATCAGGGATTGAAACTTGCATATCAGTAATCCCCGTAGCATTCCTGAAGCCGAAAACAACCTAAAACCCTATCAGGGATTGAAACAAAAATAAAAGTCATCTAAATCCGAATCAAAAAAATGCCGAAAACAACCTAAAACCCTATCATGGATTGAAACGCAGACAATTACTTTTTTTAGTTTCTGAAAAAGATTGGGCCGAAAACAACCTAAAACCCTATCAGGGATTGAAACGTAAGCTCATTATTTTGCTCCAATTTGAATGGGCCGAAAACAACCTAAAACCCTATCAGGGATTGAAACCAGTTACCAAAATGCCGTTTTGTGATGGATTGATGCAGCCGAAAACAACCTAAAACCCTATCAGGGATTGAAACCTGATGCCTCAGCTTGGCTCACTGGGATTAGACGATCAAGGCCGAAAACAACCTAAAACCCTATCAGGGATTGAAACAAATAAAAGGCATCCAGAACCAATCTAGGGCCCAAGGCCGAAAACAACCTAAAACCCTATCAGGGATTGAAACGGGATTGAGGGAGCATCTACCCACAGTTTCCGCCGCGCCGAAAACAACCTAAAACCCTATCAGGGATTGAAACATCGCCACCGATGGCTATTTCTTTTTCGAGCTTCGCCGAAAACAACCTAAAACCCTATCAGGGATTGAAACAGCTTCCAAACTTGTGGGAGGGTGCTCTGTCTCTTTGCCGAAAACAACCTAAAACCCTATCAGGGATTGAAACTAGATAATGACGAAATTGACGATGACTAAGGAGGGCCGAAAACAACCTAAAACCCTATCAGGGATTGAAACAAAGCAATTAGGAGACTTAAATGGACACCAGAAGCCGAAAACAACCTAAAACCCTATCAGGGATTGAAACTTGGCGACGCGAGTTAATACTTTAAACGCGCAGATGCCGAAAACAACCTAAAACCCTATCAGGGATTGAAACTGCGGATTGATCCGAGTAAACATGGCAGTCTAAGAACGCCGAAAACAACCTAAAACCCTATCAGGGATTGAAACTTCCGCTAAAATGCAACTGGAACGCAAGAGCCGAGAGCCGAAAACAACCTAAAACCCTATCAGGGATTGAAACTGGAGCTTAAAAAGTATGACATTGATAGAGGGTTGCCGAAAACAACCTAAAACCCTATCAGGGATTGAAACCCGGCAATTTCTTCGATCGCGTACTCTATGCCGTGCCGAAAACAACCTAAAACCCTATCAGGGATTGAAACAGTGGCATGGGCTGCGTAGTTCGCCCCACAACAGGCCGAAAACAACCTAAAACCCTATCAGGGATTGAAACAGGTAGTCCCTGCAACCTTGCCAGCATTCTTGTGGAAGCCGAAAACAACCTAAAACCCTATCAGGGATTGAAACATAGCCTCAGACACATCTCTAAAAGCTAATTGGCCGAAAACAACCTAAAACCCTATCAGGGATTGAAACTAAGGGTTAACACTTGGTTTGGATTGAAAAGCTTGCCGAAAACAACCTAAAACCCTATCAGGGATTGAAACTCATGATTGCCCGCCATGCTCCTTTGCTAGTTTTGAAGCCGAAAACAACCTAAAACCCTATCAGGGATTGAAACACAGATCCGGGGCCTGTACCGCCGCGAACCCAGATGCCGAAAACAACCTAAAACCCTATCAGGGATTGAAACAGGCCGTATCACAAATACTTTGCTGTCTGGGTGAGCCGAAAACAACCTAAAACCCTATCAGGGATTGAAACTCAAATTCTGAACAAGTTAAGCCTTCAATTTGGTAAGCCGAAAACAACCTAAAACCCTATCAGGGATTGAAACAAGATTACAACAATCAGCAACGGATTTTTAAGGGGAGCCGAAAACAACCTAAAACCCTATCAGGGATTGAAACTAAATTTTGCCCTCCCTCTTCTTCTCCAGCAGCGCCGAAAACAACCTAAAACCCTATCAGGGATTGAAACCTTCGGAAGTATTCAGCAGAGGAGGAAAGAGGGTATTCTTCTCCTGACTCCTGACTCCTGACTCTTTCTTCGCCGGAAACAAATTTACTTCCAACACTTGTCACAGCATAGGTAGTGGTCATGGATAATCTCACATTTGATAAAAGGGGTCGGATTCAGGAATTGATTCAAACAGCAGGGTGTAAACTATTATATTTACCGCCATACTCTCCAGAGTTTAACAAAATTCAACAAAGAAGAGTCTTGGCTAAAAAGTCAAATTCGTAAACAGCTTGATGAGTTTGATTGCTTGCATTTTGGCGACCCTTGGATGTCTTGCGCCTTGCGTCCTAACACGGGCAGTTGCTATATGTGATTTACCAGATTATTCAGTTGACAAAACCTCAAAATTATGACCACTCAAACAACTTCTCCACTCCTACTAAGTTCATTCAAAATCGGAGATTTACCCTTAAAAAATCGAGTAGTCATGGCACCTCTAACGAGAGCCAGAGCCGGTGAAGCGCGGATGCCCAACGCCTTGATGACAGAGTATTACACTCAACGAGCCTCCGCTGGTTTAATCATTACAGAAGCCACCGTGGTTTCTACTCAAGCTAATGGTTGGCTCAATACGCCCGGTATTTATTCAGACGAACAAGGCGAAGCTTGGAAACAAATTGTGACTGCGGTTCATGCCCACCAAACGCCGATTTTCATGCAGCTTTGGCACTGCGGGCGGGCTTCCCACAGCAGTTTTCATCAAAACAATCAATTGCCAGTTGCAGCCTCTGCCATCAAAATAAACGGAGAAGGTCTTCATACCCCTGTGGGCAAAGAACCCTACGAAACTCCCCGCGCTCTAGAAACCCATGAAATCTCCCTGGTTGTAGAAGATTATCGCAAGGCGGCAGAACGAGCAAAAATGGCAGGTTTTGACGGTGTAGAAATTCACGCGGCAAACGGCTATCTCATTGACACATTCCTGCAAACCCAAACCAATCACCGCACTGATTCCTATGGTGGCTCAGTTGAAAACCGTTACCGTTTTCTTAAGGAAATTGTCGAGGCGATTATCACAGTATTTCCGGCAAACAGAGTGGGAGTTAGACTTTCTCCCAACGGTAATTTTAATGATATGGGTTCTCCAGAATATCGAGAAGATTTTCTGTATTTCGCAGAGCAGTTAAATGCCTATGATTTAGCTTACCTTCACTTGGTGGACGGTCTAGCATTTGGCTTTCATGAATTGGGAACGCCGATGACGATAGCAGAGTTTCGCGATGTGTTTGCAGGGCCGCTCGTCGGCAACTGCGGATATACTCAAGAACAGGCTGAAACGGCCCTGAGCAGCAAACTTGCCGATTTAGTAGCTTTTGGTCGGGATTTTATCAGCAATCCTGACTTGGTAGAGCGTTTTACTAATGGTTGGCCACTCAATCCGCCTGCTGAAATGGGCGTCTGGTATTCTTTTGGCCCTGAAGGTTATATCGATTTCCCTACCTATCATGAACCTCAAGCTATTTCTTAGTTAAATTGGTTGGGGCGGGTTTATCAATAAATAGTGAGTATGTGCGTCATAGATAATGGTGAACTCGCCCTAAAAGATGTATGGTTAATTTCTCAAAATAGGAGTCGGATTTGGAGTCATATTTGATTTTTATCGCCAGTTGAAAGCGAGTATTTATTATTTGTAAAAACACTTCTTCTGCCTCCTGCCTCGCAGTATCAGCCCTCCTGCCCCCTGCCTCGCAGTCTCGGCCCTCCAATTTCTAGCTTGTCGGCAAAAGTGAGAGGCTCCCAGTTGAGATCGAGAACGTTTCCTCATATCCTAATAACCATAGGGTACTTCAAAACATCCAAGCTGCTAGCTCAGCGTTTGAGTGCCTGAAAAAAATCAATAGCGGAAGCGCTTTTAACAAGATGGCACAAAATCACAAATCCACGGTTATCATTACCGGCGCTTCCTCCGGCGTCGGTTTGTACGGCGCGAAAGCTCTCGCAGACAAGGGATGGCACGTAGTCATGGCCTGTCGGGACGTGCGGAAAGCCGGAGATGCCGCCCGAGAGTTGGGTATACCTGAAGGCAGTTTCTCCATCATGGAGATTGACTTGGGCGATTTGGAGAGCGTGCGCCGGTTTGCTCGCGCATTTAAGGCCAGCGGCAGGCCTCTGGACGCTTTGGTGTGCAACGCCGCCATTTATATGCCTTTGATTAAGGAACCGCTGCGGAGCCCGGAGGGTTATGAATTGACGATGACTACCAATCACTTGGGTCATTTCCTGCTGTGTAACCTGATGATGGAAAATATGAAGCCTTCCTATTATTCCGATGCCAGAATCGTGATTTTGGGAACTGTGACTCACAATCCAGACGAGTTGGGTGGGAAGATTCCGCCGCGCCCGGATTTAGGCAAGTTTGAGGGTTTTGAAGCGGGTTTCAAAGACCCGATTTCGATGGTTGATGGCAAGAAGTTTGAACCGGTCAAGGCTTACAAAGATAGCAAAGTTTGCAATGTGCTGACGATGCGGGAATTGCACCGCCGCTTTCACGAATCCACGGGGATTACTTTCACTTCGCTGTATCCGGGATGCGTGGCGGATACGCCATTGTTCCGCAACCACTATCCTTTGTTTCAGAAGCTGTTCCCGCTGTTTCAGAAGAATATCACCGGCGGTTATGTGTCGCAGGAGTTGGCGGGGGAAAGGCTGGCGATGGTGGTTGCTGATCCCGAATACAAGCAATCTGGGGCTTACTGGAGTTGGGGGAACCGTCAGAAAAAAGATGGTAAGTCTTTTGTGCAAAAGGTTTCTCCCCAGGCCCGCGATGATGAAAAAGGCGAGCGGATGTGGGAGTTGAGCGCTAAGTTGGTGGGATTGACTGACGGAGCTCAAATGGGTGCTGCGGCTAGTGCGGGCCGCTCTGCATAATTCAAAGTTACAAATCCCCTTGATCAGGCTTGGCGGTTGAAACGGCGTCTACGCACAGGATGTGGGTAGACGCCGTTTCAATAAAGGGGGTATTAAAGTCGGATTTGGTATGATGCACCAAAATCAAAGAAACCGGGTTTTTTAGTGGCTCTGCAGGCTGTAACTCACATCTTGCACTATTCTTAAGAACAGGCAAGATGCCTGTTCCACAAGAAAATTTATCTCTTGTGGAACAGGCATCTTGCCTGTTCATAAAAAGATTATTGAGAAGGGTGCCATATCTCAGTTGTAGCGCGTCTTTTCGGACACAACCCGGTTTCTGGTTTACCCTGGCGTGCAGGAATGTTCTGGTCGCTGCGTTAGCATGAAAGCGTAGGTTTTGCAACAAAAAAATTTTGGTTTTTTTTACCGTTTACGATCGACTTACACGATATTTTTTCGGATAAGAACCCGGTTGAAGCGTAAGTCTTGGGAAATCAACAGCCGTCGATCGACCTTTTGGTTTGTAGCGTCGCCGAAACTGTTAGCTGCGACGGCTGTTTCGTTTTTTTGCTGTTAAGATTGATTTTTACTTGAGGGTGCTCTATTGCGGAAAATATTTTACCCAATTATTCGAGATAATTAGATTCTATGGCTTGTCGATCGCAAAAACTATTTTTATTCGCTGGTATTTTTGGGTTAGTTTTGTTGGGAAAACCAGCGAAAACATCCGCTAGCACAGTCGAAATTTTGACCTCAAATGTTGAGGATTTGGCAGCAGTCAGCAGCGGAGGCGATCGAGCTTTACCCCCCAACGACACCGATATCAGCCTCCGTGAAGGCTTACCAGCTTCTTACGAGGAAACGCAGTTACCCGCTGAGCCAGAACGATCGGCTTTGGCGGCAACTCAACCCTTATCCCCACCTCCGGAAATCCCTAACTTAGAGTCGGAAGCGGCAAATTCAGCCGATCGCACATTCAGCACAAAAACTCAAGAAACCGAGCTTTTTAACTCAGATCAAAAACTAGAAGAAAATATTGACCGAAAAAAAATTGATTTGGGTATCGATCGACCCTCGCAACTCAGTCAACTGCCCAACCCAATTCTGCCGCGAGAACCCGAATTACCCGCTCCTGAGCCGCCACAACCGCCTGGGCCGTCTCCCCTCCAACCCACCCGACCAACACCCGTTGAAAGCGAAATTAGACCGGGGATTCTGGGTACAATTAAGGTCGCTGGCTTTGAATTTGAGGGCAACACAGCTTTTAGCGATCGCGAACTCGCAGAAGTTACGCAACAGTTTGCGGGGCGCGAAATCACCTTTGCGGAACTGATCGCAGCCG
Source organism: Microcoleus sp. w2-18bC1 (assembly GCF_036700365.1). NCBI lineage: Bacteria > Bacillati > Cyanobacteriota > Cyanophyceae > Oscillatoriales > Microcoleaceae > Microcoleus > Microcoleus sp. w2-18bC1. The sequence goes on along the minus strand of NZ_JAUBOS010000018.1, from coordinate 23,544 downwards.
AAGCAGCCGTCACTCAAAAATATGTAGCGGCAGGATACATCAATTCCGGCGCTGTAATTCTCGCCAACCAAACCTTTCCGAGAGAAGGAGGTGTGGTGAAAATTCGGATTGTAGAAGGCGGATTAGATGAAATTGTGATTACTGGAAACAGGCGCTTAAATTCCAATTACGTGCGATCGCGCCTAGAACGCGCCACCAGACGGCCCCTCAACCGATCTCGGTTGCTGGAAGCCTTGCAACTGCTGCAACTAGACCCCTTAATTGCCAATATTTCCGCCGAATTGCAAGCCGGAAGCCGCCCGGAAAACAGCCGCTTAGAAGTGCGCGTGAAAGAAGCAGACAGCTTTAGCGCTGAAGTGTTCGCAGACAACAACCGATCGCCCAGCGTCGGCAGTTTTCGGCGCGGTGTTCGCCTCAATCAAGCAAATTTGCTCGGTTTGGGCGACGGATTAGAGGTATCTTATGCTAACACCGACGGCAGCAATGAATTTAACGGCAGCTACACCGTCCCCGTCAACGCGCGCAACGGCACGATTGGCTTCGCTGCGAGCGCTGCTAGCACCAACATTATCGAGGAACCGTTCGATCGTGCACAAATCGAGGGTAAATCGCGGACTTACGAGTTAACTTACCGCCAGCCGATTGTCGAAAAGCCCGATCGCACTTTGGCTTTGGGACTGAGTTTTTCGCGGCAAGAAAGCGATACATTCCTGTCGGGAAAAGAGTTTGCGCTTTCAGCGGGAGCAAATGAGCGTGGCGAAACCCGGGTTTCGGCTGTGCGCTTTTTTCAAGAATACGTGCAGCGGAGTTCCAGCCAAGTGTTCGCGGCGCGATCGCAATTCTCCCTCGGCACTAATCTGTTCGGCGCTACTGCGAACGATAGCGGCCCTGACAGTCGCTTTCTGGCGTGGCGCGGACAAGCCCAGTACGTGCGGCTGCTAGCACCAGAAACCTTGCTGATTGTGCGTTCTGACATTCAATTAGCCGATCGCCCCCTGCTTTCCCTCGAACAAATTGGGATCGGTGGCGTTCAAAGCGTGCGCGGATACCGCCAAGATTTGCTGTTAACCGATAGCGGTGCGATCGCGTCTGCAGAAGTGCGAATACCGGTTTGGCGTGTCCCAGAAGTCCAAGGATTGTTGCAAGTCGCTCCGTTTATCGATTTTGGGTTAGGGTGGAACCATTCGGAGGAAAAGGCGAATCCTGACTCGGACAAACTGCTGGGTGCGGGTTTGGGGCTGGTTTGGCAGATGGGCGATCGGCTGAATGTGCGTTTAGACTATGGTATTCCTTTGATAAATGCTCGATCGGGCGATCGAACTTTCCAAGAAAAAGGCATCTACTTTAGAATCAATTATTTTCCGTTTTAAATTGTAGGTTGGGTTGAGTGCGATCGAACCCTTGGCTTCGCTTCGCCCAACAATTCTCAAAATTCTGATTTATGGCGATTAAAAATTTATTTTTCTAGTATATAATTATCAACTAAAAAACGTTCCCAATCACCCGCTGCAGACCAATCAGAACTCCAACCCATAACCTCTCGGCGGTCGGTGTGCATTGGGATTGTTAGACCGTGTTCTAAAAATATCTTTATAACTACTTGATAGTGTTTTGATGTATTAACTACTCAAATTCATCAAGGTTAATTCCCATATCCTTACAATCACGATCAGGATCTAACTTTGAACCTATTGGTAATACTGTTTGACAGAATCTTGCTAAATCCAGTTGGCTTTCAGTCCAATTCATCGCATCGTCAAGGTTAGCATTAACGAACATAGCACCTCTTAGGTCGGCATCTTGAAGATTGACACCTCTCAGGTTGGTAATGACAAATCTGGCACCTCTAAGATCAGTGTCTCTGAAATTAACATCTCTAAGATTAGCTTTGAGGAATGTGACACCTCTGAGTCGGACACCTCTCAAGTCGGCATCTCTGAGATTAATATCACTAAGATTAGCATCGCTAAGATCGAGATTTAATTTGCTCATTACCTCTGCTTCGACAAGAAATCGAATAACGCTCGCTTTGCGTTCTCCATCTTCGCCAAATCGTCTTAAAATTGACAGTGTTCTAGCTCGAATCACATCTACTGCTGCATTAAGTAACTCAGCTTGTTCATCTACAGATTCATTTTCAAGATTATCTTTATCTATAGATGTTCCTTGATTATCTCTGGTTGGATTTATATTATTGATTTTGGCAGAAATTGCAATCAAATTCTTATCAACTAATAGTGTTGATAATCTATCAAAATAATCCTGCAATAATTCCTCTAGTCGGTTAGACTCGGCTATTTCTTTTTCAAGTTTTACCTGTTGTTCAGCTTGTTCCTTCTCAAACTTCGCTTGTTCATTAGCGCGGTTTTGTTGTTGTTGCTGAAGCAAATACCCCAAAACAGCTAATGAGAAGGGAACACCTAATACACTTAACCAGTCCCAAAGGGTCTTCCCAGATTGTTGAATTTCAATAGTTTTTATGATTTTGCCTGTACTATCTCGCTCTGTGTTTATTGTAGAGTCAGAACCAAACCCAGTCCAAGGTGGTGCATAAACAATTGACGCGATCACTCCAGCAATAAACAGAAGGGTACAACCTCCGAGCAATCTACGTTTTGTCAGCCAAACAGGTATCTGCATCTTAATAAATAGAACGGAACCACTGCTTACAATTCTTCAACATACTTAGAGGGTGTTATGAACTCTGAAAGCGAGCGCTTCGCAGTAGCAGTACAATACTGCATATAGTCGAAAAATACCGCAGATCGATGATGTATGTCAACCCCTACTTACTCCCCATCATAATTTCCTTTCCTCGATCGTGTTCGCCACACGATTCGACTCAAGCACTTAAGCCGTCGCACTGAAAAAAGCTATCTTTATAGGGAAAAGATGGCTCAAACTGTTGGTAACTTTGGCGACAATTTTTCATCAAAAAGTCATTTCATGCGGATAAGAGATCGGTCATAAACCGACGCTCACGGTCAGCAGCATAAGCAATACAGGCTTTTAAATCTTCTCGCGTCAGATCGGGAAAATCATCGAGAATTTCTGCTTCGGTCATCTCGGAAGCCAGGTACTCAAGCACTTCATAAACCGTAATTCGCAAGCCGCGTACACAAGGCTTACCACCGCGTTTATTTGGTTCGATCGTGATGTGGTTTCGGTAGTTCATAGTGGGAATTATCGTCATTGTGTTCTCAACCTTTGCAAAATATTAGCTTATGGCTGCGGAGCTGGCAAGCTTGTGAATCTTGTTTTTAATACGATCGCGCAAAAGTTTTTTGAACTAGCGTAATCCCATTCTCATAGCTTATACATATAACGAAGTTCAAGTGCGTTGCAAAAGCTATTCAGGCGATTCAGCAAAGCATTGTAATAGAGGTAGGCATCATCCCGTTCATCTTCAAGAAGAGCATACAGCGTCAGTTCTGGCTCTGCTGCTAGACGATCTTTAGGAACATCTAAGCCGGCTTCAGCTAGGCGCGTTGCTGCGATCGCGACTAACAATGACCCAACTGTCTTCATCTTACCATGAAGAAGATCGTCCAATCCAGGTAGAATTAGCTCTGCTCCCGGCAACTCATTCAAGCTCATGACTGTTCCTCCTCTGAGTTACCTTCAAACGTCGCATTGAAAAAAGCTATCTTTATTATATTTTGGAAAAGTCCACTTTAGGGGTGAAAGAGAGTCGATCGAACACTGGGGCGATCGCACTGATACGATCCAAATATATAATGCTGATGGAACCGGAAACGATATTATTTATATAACAGGATTTAAGCTATGTCTCGCCTGTCTTCCGGCCTACTTTTTGTTTTCTTATTGCTATTTCCCTCGAAAACCTTTGCCCAAATCATTCCCGATAGTACCCTGGACCCGGAAAGTTCGCGCACAGTTCCCGATACAATCAATAACATACCCTCAGATAGAATCACTGGCGGCGCAACTCGTGGCGTTAACCTATTTCACAGCTTGCGCGAATTTAACATCCGTGAAGGGCGGGGAGCTTATTTTGAAAATCCCAGCGGAATTACCAACATTTTCACCCGCGTTACGGGTCCAAACTCCTCAAATATTTTAGGAACTCTGGGAGTTTTAGGCAACGGAAACTTATTTTTAATTAATCCGAAAGGAATTATATTCGGACCGAATGCGCGGTTAGATTTGCGCGGTTCCTTTATCAGTTCCAGTGCTGACAGTATTGTGTTTAATAACGGCTTTGAATTCAGCAGCACCAACCCGCAAACATCCCCGCTGTTAACCGTTAATATTCCCGTTGGTTTAAGATTTAGAGACAATCCCGGTGCAATTGTCAATCAATCGACGGCTGTAGGAAAGGTAAACCTGCCAGCCTCTGCTTTACCAATCCCGATTAGCGATCGAGTTGGTTTAGCAGTAGACCCAGGTCAAACTTTAGCACTGATTGGCGGCGACATCCAACTCCAAGGCGGCAATTTAACTGCCAGCGGCGGACAAATTTTACTCGGTAGCGTCGCCAGTCCGGGTTTAGTTAATTTTGCACTAACCCCTCCTGTTGCTCAGCAGGAGAATTTAGCTTTAAATTATGACAATATTCAAAATTTCGGCAATATTCAAATATCCGATGGAACACTTATCAACACCAGCGGAATTGGTGGTGGCAGAGTAGAGTTAAAAGGTGGAAATGTCGCCCTCAGCGGTGCGCGAATTTATGCGCTGACACTGGGAAATATTGATGGTAGAGGTATCGATATCAGCGCTCAAAAGTTGCGGGTGGAAAACGGAACGCAATTTTCTACCCTGACTCTAGGAGATGGTGCAGGAGGGCATATTAACTTCCGGGCTGCTGATTCAGTAGAAATGAGCGGGCTGGGAGTTGAGGGCTATCAACAGGTTGCAATTAAATATTTGGTATCGGGAACTACAGACCCGTTTGACCCGCTATTTGTGCTGTTGAATGCTAGTGCTGGCGCTGGTTCGGGGGGCGATATTACGATCGACACCGGCCATCTGCTCTTCAACAATGGCGTAGTAGGTAGCGGCATCACTTTTGGTGGTGGAAATGGCGGAAACTTAATCATTCGCGCCAATACTTTTGAGATGGTGGGTTCGGGAATTAACAACGGAACAGCTAAAGAAAGTAGTGGTGCGGGAGGAAGCATTAGTGTTGATGTCGCCAGATTAATTATGCGCGACGGTTCTCTTCTAGGTACCACAAGCTACAGCAGCGGCCCGTCGGGGAATATCAATATTAAAGCTGCTGAATCAATAGAATTGTCTAACACCGGCCCGCGAACAGTTGTGTCAACTGGAATCAGCACGCTGAGTATCGGTTCTAACGGAAGGGCGGGGAATATTAACGTTGATACGAAGCGGTTGACTCTTTCTGGAGGTTCTGCTTTTACTTTAGGAACGGGTGTTTTAGTGGGCAGGTTTTTGTTTTCTCAGGAGGGGGGACCGGCAGGAAATTTAACAGTTAGGGCTACTGAATCCGTAGAAATTTCAGGTATTTCCCAAGTTTTGACTAGCGGAATTCAGAATGCTAGCGCGCTGACTTCTGGAACTTTGAGCTCGAGTCGGGGTGGGGATATTCGGATTGATACGCCAAGCCTCACTGTGCGGGATGGGGGGATAGTTTCTACGAGTTCTTTGGGCTCTGGAGATGTGGGAAATATTACTGTTAATGCCGATCGCATTTCAGTCAGCGGCAGCGGAAATAACGGTTTGTTTGTCAGTACAATTGATGCTTCGGTCGGCAAGACATTCGGTACTAATCCCAATGCTACGGCAAATGCGGGTGCGTTGAATCTGAATGCGCGCGATCGACTAATTGTCAGAGATGGAGCTACAGTGACGGTGCAGGCTACGGGAACCGGACGCGCTGGTAATATCAATATTGTCGCAAATTCGATCGCTCTTGATAACAAAGCGATGATTGACGGCACGACTGTATCCGGTACTGGAGCAAATATTAACCTGCAAGCGCGAGATATCCAATTGCGCCGCAACAGCAGAATTACCACGGATGCAGGCACTTCTGACGGCGGCAATATCAACATCAACAGCGACATTCTTGTCGCCCTCCCGCAAGAAAACAGCGACATCACAGCCAACGCGCGCACAGCAGGCGGCGGCCGCGTCAATATCAATGTCCCCAATGTTTTTGGGTTTACAGCAGCGAGTCGCGAACAAGTCAGAAACAGGTTGGGGATCAGTGACGCCGAATTTGCAGCGTTGCAAGTAAGTCCTACTTCTCTAATTCCCAGCAGCGATATTGCGGCGATTTCCCAAAGTGGCGGCGCGGCTTTACAAGGGGCGGTAACATTTAGTTCTGTTGGAGTGAATCCCGTTCAAGGTTTAGTGGAACTGCCGCAAAATGTGGTCAATCCGGCTGCGTTAATTGCTGCAAATCCCTGCATCCAAGGGGCCGAGAACGAGTTTACTGTGACGGGGCGGGGGGGATTGCCACCAAGCCCTCACGAGGTTCTCAGCAGCGCAGAAGAACCGTTGCCGTGGGTGGAACCAGCGGTAGGTGGAAGTCAGCACATAGAAGGTCAAAGAGCATCCATAGAAGTTCGACCAACAGAAATTATGCCCGCTCAAGGTTGGGTAATGGACGATCGAGGACAAGTGACGCTGGTAGCCTATAATTCACGTGGTGCATCTCTTCGCAGTCCGAAACCGACGGGTGTTTGCGTACCTCGATAGGTACTCTTCAGGTTTTAGCTAATCCCTCGCTATTTTTATAATATTAAATTAACCCGATTTAAAAGATGCAGTGCCAATCTTATGCCCTATTTTTTGCATTCTTACTGCTGTTTCCTGTCCCGGCGATCGCCCAAATCATTCCCGATAATAGCTTGGGTGCAGAAAGTTCGCGCACAGTTCCCGATACTATCAACAACTTACCCTCAGATAGAATCACGGGCGGCGCCACTCGTGGCGTTAACCTATTTCACAGCTTGCGCGAATTTAACATCCGTGAAGGACGGGGAGCCTATTTTGCCAATCCCAGCGGAATCACCAACATCTTCACCCGCGTTACTGGTGGCAACCCTTCTAATATTTTAGGAACTCTGGGAGTTTTGGGAAACGGCAATTTATTCTTAATTAACCCCAAAGGAATTGTCTTCGGCCCCAATGCGCGGTTAGATTTGCGTGGTTCATTTTTAGCAAGTTCTGCTGATAGCGTAGTTTTCAATAATGGCTATCAATTCAGCAGCCGCAATCCCGAATCAGTACCGCTGTTAAATGTCAATATACCTATCGGTTTAAATTTTCGAGAAAATCCGGGTAAAATCATTAACTATTCAGCAGCGCCAGCCTTGAATTTACCCCAATTACCCGCTGGAATCCCGCCCATTTTCAATCACATGGGCGCTTCAGTTGCTCCCGGACAAACTATCGCCCTAGTAGGCGGAGATATTGAATTAAATCAGGGAACACTCACTGCATCAACCGGACAAATTTTGCTGGGTAGCGTCGCTAGTCCGGGGATGGTTGGATTGGGGTCAACGCCTTTTGGATTAAATTTAAACTATGACAAGATTTCCAACTTTGGTAATATTGAAATAATCAACGGCTCAGTGATCAACACCAGTGGAATCGGTGGCGGCAAAGTTGATATTCGAGGTGGAAATGTCAGCCTTAACGGTGGGCGAATTTATGCACTGACTTTGGGAAATATCGATGGCAGGGGCATCGACATTAACGCCCAAAATTTTCGAGTCCAAGGTGGGGCGCAACTATTCACTCTGACAGCAGGAAGTGGTGCAGCAGGCGCTGTCAACATCCGCGCTACCGACTCAGTAGAAATGAACGGAATTGGATTAGATAACTATAGAGTGTTTGGTGGTAAATATACGATATCTGGCTCTTTCGACCCTTTTGACCCACAACTTCTCCTGATAACTGGCACTAATAGCATGGGAGCCGCCGGAAACATCACGATCGACACGGGACGATTGCTGATGGACAATGGAAGCGCATTGACTACCACCACGTTAGGCGCTGGCAACGCCGGAAATATTACCATCCGTGCCGGGGTTTTAGATATGCTCGCTTCTGCAATCCACAGCGGCCCACTTTTGGGGAGTACCGGTAGGGGAGGAAATATCACCTTTGAGGGGAAACGTTTAACCGTAAGCGATGGTGCTAGTGTGATCAGCCTCACCCGCGGTGAAGGAGGAGCGGGGAATATCAACATTAAAGCTTCGGAATCAGTAGAAGTGCTGCGGACTCCCACTGGAAGTCCCGTAGCAAGTTTAATTGGCTCAACTGCCAGCGGTGTGAATGGGGAAGCTGGGGATATTAATATCGACACGAAGCGGTTGAGGATTTCTGACGGAGGCGGAATTAGTTTATCTAGCGGAGCAGTTGTGGGCAACCAACCGTTGAATACAACTGGGGGGCCCGGAGGTAATTTAACAGTTAGGGCCACTGAGTCAGTAACAGTCGAGGGTATTTCTGGAGTTTTGGCGAACGGCAGTCGGAATCCCAGTTTCATCTGCGCTGATGCCAATACTGCTAATCGGGGAGGGAGTATCAACATTTCTACACCTGTACTGACTCTCCGGGGTGGGGGAGTTATTAGCACTGCATCTTTAGGCAGCGGAGAAGCGGGAAGCATCACAATAAATGCGGGCCGTGTAGAAGTTATTGGGAATGGGGGTCAAGGTGAATTTAACAGTCAAATTCAGACTTCCGTTGGGATTGCCTCTGAGCTTATAGATCCTAATGCTACGGCTAACGGAGGTTCGTTGAATCTAAATGTCGGGGAATTGATTCTTCGCAATCAAGGAACACTCAATCTGCAAGCTTTGGGATCGGGACGGGCTGGTAACATTAACGTGAAAGCAGATTCAATTTCCCTTGACAACCAAAGCAGCATTGACGGAAGAACGGCATCCGGTCCCGGAGCAAATATTAACCTCGAAGCACGAGATATCCAGTTGCGCCGAGGGAGCAGAATTACAACTGATGCAAGTATTTCTGAGGGTGGCAACATCAACATTAAAAGCGATATTCTGGTGACTCTCCCCAACGAAAATAGTGATATTACTGCTAATGCGCGATCGGCTGCCGGTGGTCGGGTTAATATTAATGTCCCCAATGTTTTTGGGTTTACCTCAGTCAGTCGCGAACAGGTGCGAGCGACTTTGGGATTAACAGATGCTGAATTTGCAGCGTTGCAAGTAAGTCCGACTTCTCTAATTCCTACCAGCGATATTGCGGCGATTTCCCAAAGTAGGGGCCCGGCTTTGCAAGGTACTGTAACATTTAGTGCTTCAGGGGTGAATCCTGCTCAAGGTTTAGTGGAACTGCCGCAAAATGTGGTGAATCCGGCTGCGTTAATTGCTGCAAATCCCTGCACGCAAGGGGCCGATAGCGCATTTACCGCTACTGGGAAAGGAGGAGTGCCGCCGAGTCCTAATGATGTTCTCAGCAGCAATTCTAGCCAGTTTAATTGGGTGGAACCAGCGGTAGGTGGAAGTCAGCACCTAGAAGGTCAAAGAACATCCACAGAAATTCGACCAACAGAAATTATTCCCGCTCAAGGTTGGGTAATCGACGATCGAGGAAAAGTAACGCTGGTAGCCTATAATTCTGGTGGTGGTGCATCTCTTCGCAGTCCGAAACCGACCGGTGTTTGCGTACCTCAATAGGTAATCTTCAGGTTTTAGCTAGCCCGTCGCTATTTTCCTCATACTAAATTAACCAGACTTAAAAGATGCCCCGCCAATCTTCCGCCCTATTTTTTGCATTTTTACTGCTGTTTCCTTTCCCTGCGATCGCTCAAATCATCCCCGATAATAGCTTGGGTGCAGAAAGTTCGCGCACAGTTCCCGACAGGATTAATAATTTACCATCGGACAGAATAGAAGGCGGTGCAACTCGCGGAGTAAATTTATTTCACAGTTTACAACAATTTAACGTGGGTGAAGGCAGAGGAGCATATTTTGCCAATCCTAACGGAATTGCGAATATTTTTACCCGCGTTACGGGGGGCAATCCTTCTAATATTTTAGGGGTCTTGGGAGTCCAAGGAAATGCCAACTTATTTTTACTTAATCCCAAAGGAATTGTCTTTGGCCCCAACGCTCGGTTAGATTTGCGTGGTTCATTTTTAGCAAGTTCAGCAGATAGCGTAGTTTTCGATAATGGCTATCAATTCAGCAGCAGCAATCCCCAATCACTACCGCTGTTAAATGTCAATATACCTATCGGTTTAAACTTTCGAGAAAATTCCGGAAAAATCATTAACTCTTCAGCAGCACCAGCCTTGAGTTTACCAGAGTTACCTCCAGGGCTCCCGCCGATTTTTAATAACCTTGGCTTAGCAGTGCAGCCCGGACAAACTCTCGCCCTAGTGGGAGGAGATATTGGATTAAATCAGGGAACACTCACTGCATCAACCGGACAAATTTTGCTCGGTAGCGTCGCTAGTCCGGGGATGGTTGGATTGGGGGCAACGCCATTTGGATTAAGTTTAAACTATGACAAGATTTCCAACTTGGGTAATATTGAAATAACCAACGGCTCAGCGATCAATACCAGTGGACTAGGTGGTGGCAAAGTCGATATTAGAGGGGGAAATGTCAACCTCAACGGTGGGCGAATTTATGCGCTGACTTTCGGAGATATTGACGGTAGAGGCATCGATATTAATGCCCAAAACTTTCGGGTCGAAGGTGGGGCGCAAATGTTTACGCTGACAGTAGGAAATGGTGCGGGAGGTGCTGTCAACATCCGCGCTACCGATTCAGTAGAACTGATCGGGATTGGAGACGAACTCTATAAAGTGTTTGCTGGTAACTATACGGCAACTGGATCGATCAACCCTTTTGACCCACAAATTCTGCTGCTCTCTGCCACTTCTGGCGCTGGAGCAGTAGGAGATATCACGATTGATACCGGACGGTTATTGATCGACAATGGAACTGTCCTTGGTACCCCCACATTAGGTAGTGGAAATGGGGGAGAAATTATCATGCGTGCCAGGACTGTGGATATAGCCAGTTCAGCAATCAATAGCGGCACAATTACGGGGAGTACAGGCACAGGAGGAAGCATTAGCATTGAGGCAGAACGGTTAAGAGTGCGTGATGGATCGGGTCTGATCAGCATCACTCGCACTGAAGCAGCATCTGGGAATATCAACATTAAAGCGAATGAATCAGTAGAAGTGCTGCGGGCTCCCGAGGGAAATCCTGTCCCAACCTTGATCGGCACAACCGCAGTCGGCACTAATGGGAAAGCAGGGGATATTAATATCGACACGAAGCGGTTGATTATCTCTGAAGGAGGCGGAATTAGTTTATCTAGCGGCTCGGTTGTGGGCAACCAACCCTTGAATACAACTGCGGGGCAAGGAGGTAATCTAACAATTAAAGCTACTGAGTCAGTAACGGTAGAGGGTAGTTCTGAAGTTTTGGCGAATGGGAGTCGGACTGCTAGTTTCATCTCCGCTGATGCCTACTCTGCTAGTCCCGGAGGGAGTATGAACATTTCTACACCCGTACTGACTCTACGGGATGGGGGAATTATTTCTACGGCATCTTTAGGCGCAGGAGATGCGGGCAGCATTACGATTAATGGGGGTCGTGTAGAAGTTATAGGTAATGGGGGTTCAGGTGAATTTAACAGTCAAATTCAGATTTCCGTTGGGATTGCATCTGGTGTAATCAATCCCAATGCTACGGCGAATGCAGGTTCGTTGAATCTGAATGTCAGGCAATTGATTCTTCGTAATGGGGGAACACTCAATCTGCAAGCATTGGGTTCAGCAGGGGCTGGTAACATTAACGTGAAAGCAGATTCAATTTCCCTTGACAACCAAAGCACCATTGACGGTAGAACGGAATCCGGTGCCGGAGCCAATATTAACCTTGAAGCACGGGATGTCCAGTTGCGCCGAGGCAGCAGAATTACAACTGATGCAGGTAGTTCTGGTGGCGGTAACATCAACATTAAAAGCGATATTCTGGTGACTCTCCCCAACGAAAATAGCGATATTACGGCTAATGCGCGATCGGCTGCCGGTGGTCGGGTTAATATTAATGTCCCCAATGTTTTTGGGTTTACATCAGTGACTCGCGAACAGGTTCGAGGTAATTTGGGCTTAACAGATGCTGAATTTGCAGCCTTGCAAGTAAGTCCGACTTCTCTAATTCCTACCAGCGATATTGCGGCGATTTCCCAAAGTAGGGGCCCGGCTTTGCAAGGTACTGTAACATTTAGTGCTTCAGGGGTGAATCCTGCTCAAGGTTTAGTGGAACTGCCGCAAAATGTGGTGAATCCGGCTGCGTTAATTGCTGCAAATCCCTGCACGCAAGGGGCCGATAGCGCATTTACCGCTACTGGGAAAGGAGGAGTGCCGCCGAGTCCTAATGATGTTCTCAGCAGCAATTCTAGCCAGTTTAATTGGGTGGAACCAGCGGTAGGTGGAAGTCAGCACCTAGAAGGTCAAAGAACATCCACAGAAATTCGACCAACAGAAATTATTCCCGCTCAAGGTTGGGTAATCGACGATCGAGGAAAAGTAACGCTGGTAGCCTATAATTCTGGTGGTGGTGCATCTCTTCGCAGTCCGAAACCGACCGGTGTTTGCGTACCTCAATAGGTAATCTTCAGGTTTTAGCTAGCCCGTCGCTATTTTCCTCATACTAAATTAACCAGACTTAAAAGATGCCCCGCCAATCTTCCGCCCTATTTTTTGCATTTTTACTGCTGTTTCCTTTCCCTGCGATCGCTCAAATCATCCCCGATAATAGCTTGGGTGCAGAAAGTTCGCGCACAGTTCCCGACAGGATTAATAATTTACCATCGGACAGAATAGAAGGCGGTGCAACTCGCGGAGTAAATTTATTTCACAGTTTACAACAATTTAACGTGGGTGAAGGCAGAGGAGCATATTTTGCCAATCCTAACGGAATTGCGAATATTTTTACCCGCGTTACGGGGGGCAATCCTTCTAATATTTTAGGGGTCTTGGGAGTCCAAGGAAATGCCAACTTATTTTTACTTAATCCCAAAGGAATTGTCTTTGGCCCCAACGCTCGGTTAGATTTGCGTGGTTCATTTGTCGGTTCAACGGGTAGCGGAATTATCTTTGATAATGGGTTTGAATTTAGTGCAGCTAATTCTAATGCAGTGCCATTGTTAGCGATTAATATTCCTGTGGGTTTAAGATTTAGAGAAAATCCCGGCACAATTGTCAACTCTTCCCAAACAAAGGCTCCTACATCAGCCTTACCGCCACTCCCCATAGAAATTCCGGCGTTTAAAAAACTCGGTTTAGCAGTAGACCCCGGTCAAACTTTAGCATTAATTGGCGGTGACATTCAACTCCAAGGAGGAAATTTAACAGCTTATACCGGACAAATTCTCCTCGGTAGTGTCAACAGTCCAGGTTTAGTGCAATTAGAACCAACAGCTTTAGGTCTGAATTTAAACTATGGCAATATTCAGAACTTCGGGAATATTGAAATGAACGGTGCATTTATAAATACTAGCGGATTAGGAGGTGGGAAAGTCGATATTCGAGGTGGAAATATTAATCTTAATGGTTCAGGAATTTATGGACTGACACTCGGAAATATAAATGGTAGAGGCATTGACATCAATTCCCAAAACTTGCGAGTAGAGGGGGGATCGCAAATTTTTGCCTCCACACTGGGAGAGGGGAGGGGAAGCGATATCAACATCCGCGCTACTGGCTCAGTAGAAATGATCGGGTTGGGAATTGAGGGCTATCAGCAGCTTACAGAAAATTTTCAGACATCTGGAACAGGCAACCCCTTTATTTCGCAAATCGTTCTGTTTACTAGCGCTCTTGGCAGTGGAGCAGCCGGAGATATTAACATTGAAGCCGGACGGCTGTTGATGAGCAATGGGGTAGTGGGCGGTGCCCCCACCTTTGGTGCTGGGGATGGCGGAAATCTGGCTATCCGCGCCAACACGGTCGAACTCGTCAGTTCAACGCTCTATAACGGAACAACGAACGAAAGCACTGGTCAAGGGGGAAACATCTCTGTTGAAGCGCAACGGTTAATTCTGCGCGATGGCGGTGCGTTTGCCAGCTTCAGCCTTAGTGATGGAGCATCGGGGAATATCGCGATTAAAGCGAGTGAATCTGTGGAATTATCGGGTAGTCTTCCTGTAGGTCTAGGGCAAACTCGGCTCGGCACGAATACTTTTGATGGGAATGGAAAAGGTGGGGATATTACGATCGACACTAAGCGGCTGAGTGTTTCTAATGGAGCCACAATTAGTTTAACGACTGGTGCTATTTTTGGCGAAGTCGTGTTTTCTACAAGTGGGGGGACGGGAGGAAATTTAACTGTGAGAGCCTCCGAGTCTATAGAAGTGAGCGGCGAGTCAAGATTTTTGGAGAATGCGGGCTATGTAGCAAGTTCTTTTGTTACTCAAACTGCAAGTTCTGGTAGAGGTGGAGATATCCGCCTCTCAACACCTAAACTAACTGTGCAGAATGGCGGGGTTATTTCTGCGGCTTCTTTGGGTATAGCAGATGCAGGAGATATTACAATTAATGCCGATCGCTTACAAGTGCAAGGTATTGGGAGTAACAGTGGGTTGAGGAGTGGAATTGAGGCCTCGGTTGGTAGGGCGTTTAATGCTGTAAATCCCACTGCTAGCGGAAATGCAGGCTCGTTGAATTTGAATGCTAATCAATTGATTATTCGGGATAGTGCAGTTGTTAATGTTCAATCTTCAGGAACAGGTAGAGCTGGCAATATTAACGTTGTAGCTAACTCAATTTCCCTGGATAATAAAAGCATAATTGATGGCACGACTGTCTCTGGAACAGGGGCAAATATTAACCTGCAAGCGCAAGATATTCAGTTACGGCGCGGCAGTAGAATCACCACGGATGCAGGTATTTCTGAGGGCGGTAATATCAGAATTAATAGCGATATTTTGGTAGCTTTACCCCGAGAGAATAGTGATATTACAGCTAATGCTCGCACAGCTAGGGGCGGACAAGTTACGGTCAATGTACCAAATATCTTTGGCTTTACAAGCCTTAACCGCGACCAAGCCAGGAGTAGTTTAGGACTGACTGATGATCAATTTGCAGCGTTGCAAGTAAGTCCGACTTCTCTAATTCCTACCAGCGACATCGCCGCGATTTCTCAAAGTAGTGGCCCGGCTTTGCAAGGTACTGTAACATTTAGTTCTTCTGGGGTAAATCCTGCTCAAGGTTTAGTGGAACTGCCGCAAAATGTGGTCGATTCGGCTGCTTTAATTGCAGCAAATCCCTGCACGCAAGAGGCTCAGAGCGCATTTACCGTCACTGGTAAAGGAGGAGTGCCACCGAGTCCTAATGATGCTCTCAGCACCGCTCCAGCGCCGTTTCCTTGGGTGGAAGAGGCAGGAAGAAATGCAACGAGCAATGTAGAGGATTTAACCGATGTAACCGATCGAGGGAAGAAGAAGGAAGAAGGGGCAATCCCCGATCGGGAAGTTGTTCCGGCGCAAGGTTGGGTGGTGAATGCGAAAGGAGAAGTTACGCTTGTTGGATATAATCCGGGTAATGCTGCTGACTCTCGCAATCCTCGGCAGAATTCTGGTTGTGCGCCGCGTTGAAATTAGGTTTTTTTTTGACCGCCGATGTAGGCGGATTAACGCGGATTAACGCAGATAAAGAATAATATCTATTTGGGTTAATTAGTATGTGTGTCTCCGGTTGTAATTTTATTTTCTAAATATGAAGTTTTCCCGATCGCTCCGGCAAGTAATTCTGTTATTTGTGATTTCCTGTCTGCTATCCGTTGCGATTCCTCCCGGAGTTGCTCAGATTAATCCACCACCAGCGGTGCAGCTTGTCCGACAAGCTCGAACTCTGTACCAAGAGGAACGTTTTTCGGAAGCTGTACCGTTGTTGCAGCAGGCGGCGACCCAGTTTGAGGCAAAAGGCGAAAATCTCGATCGCGCCACAGCTTTGAGTAATTTAGCTGCAACCTACGGGCAGTTGGGGCTTTGGGAAGAAGCAGAAAAAGCTGTAAATTCGAGTTTGTCGGCTGTGCGAACACAAGCCAACACTCCCGAACAGCAGCGGATTTTGGCTGAAACTCTCAACATTCAAGGACAGTTGCAACTCGAACGGGGCCAGACTCAAGATGCGATCGAGATTTGGACGCAAGCTGCTAAAATTTTTGAGCAAATTGATAGAAAAGACCAATTTTTTCAAGTTCAAATTAATCAAAGTCGGGCTTGGGAAATTCTCGGACTTTACCCCAGAGCTTGCAAAATTCTGTTAGCTTCTTTTAAGCTGGATAACCAAACTTGCGAAGTTTCGGCAGCGGGTTTGGAAACTTTGAAAAATCAGCCTGTTTCTCTCGAACAAGTCCGGGCAATTCATGCTTTAGGGCGGGTATTGCGGGTTTTGGGACAACTGGAACGATCGCAGGATGTGCTTTCGGCGGGACTCGAAGCAGCCCAAAAATTAGGTTCCCGGCCAGAGGAGGCTGCAATTTATCTCAATCTGGGCAATACGGTACGGGCTAAAAGCAATAAACCGGGTTTGACACCAGAACAGCGGGGTGATTGGGAACGCTTTGCCCTAGAGTATTATGCTCGATCGATCCAGGCGATCCCGAATCGATCGCCTCTACAAATTCAAGCAAAGTTAAACCAATTGAGTTTGTTGGTCGATCGCCAAGATTGGTCTGAAGCAGAAGATTTGTGGCGTTCTCTCGAACCTCAAACCGATCAATTTGGGTCGAACCGCGCCGGACTTTACGCTCAAATTAATCTAGCTCAAAGCTTGATCAAATTAGCTCAGTCGCCTGCGAAAACTTTGAGTTTAAGCGAGATTGACACAATGCTCGATCGCTCTGTCGAAGGAGCAAACAGTTTGGGCGATAAACGAATACAAGCTTATATTCTGGCAGCAAAAGGCAAACTATCGGAAATCCAACAGCAGTATCAGAAAGCGGAAAATCTCACAACAGAGGCTTTGACTTTAGCACCGGCTTTTCAATCTCCCGATATTGCTTACCAATTGTTTTGGCAACTCGGACGGATTCGGAAAGCTCAGGGAAATACAGAAGGGGCGATCGCTCAATATACTCAAGCTGTCAATATATTGTCTTCTCTGCGGGGCGATTTGGTAACAGTCAATCCCGAAGTGCAATTTTCGTTTCGGGAAAGTGCCGAACCGGTTTATCGGGAATTAGTCGGGATGCTTTTGCAAGAGGAATCTCCCAGTCAAGCTAAATTGAAACTAGCGCGCCAAACGGTGGAATCTTTGCAACTGGCGGAATTGGACAACTTTTTTCGGGATGCTTGCGCTGATGCTAAACCAAAGTCTATCGAGGAAATTGATCCGACAGCGGCGGTGATTTATCCAATTATTTTGAGCGATCGTTTGGAGGTAATTTTGTCCATTCCCGGCAAACCCCTGCGCCGCTACGCTACGAAGAAGTCTCAAGCTGACCTGGAAACTGCCTTCAGACAAGCCAAAAATACCATCAGGCCTGCTTCTTTCCCCCGCGACAGGAGGCTACCCGTTGAACAGGTTTATGACTGGTTAATCCGCCCCGCAGAGGCGGATTTGACCGCTGCTGGGATTAAAACCCTGGTATTTGTGCTCGACGGTTATTTGCGAAATCTGCCGATGGCGGTGCTCCACGACGGTGAAAAGTTTTTGGTAGAAAAATACAGTATTGCTTTGGCGCCGGGATTGCAACTGCTAGCACCGAAACCGCTGAACAAAGTCAAGTTAAAAGTGCTCACCGCTGCTCTCTCCGAAGCGCGTCAAGGCTTCTCGGCTTTGCCGGGGGTGAAGGAGGAAGTTCAGCAAATTGCAGCCGAGATGCCGGCGAGTTCGCTGCTGAATGAAGATTTTGTCAGCGGGCGGTTGCACGATCGAATTAAATCTTTGTCTTACCCGATCGTCCATTTGGCAACTCACGGTCAGTTTAGCTCGAATGCAGCGGATACTTTTATTGTGACTTGGGATCAGAAAGTGAATGTTAAGGAGTTCGATCGACTGCTGCGAGCCCGCACTGGGGAGAGACAACAGCCGATCGAACTTTTGGTTTTGAGTGCTTGCGAAACTGCTTCGGGCGATAACCGCGCGGCTTTGGGTTTGGCGGGGGCCGCAATTCGATCGGGTGCGCGCAGCACCGCCGCCACCCTTTGGCAAGTCAACGACGAATCTACAGCTATCTTTATGACTGAGTTTTACAAGCAACTGGCTTCTGCTAAAACCAGCAAAGCTGAAGCCCTCCGCAACGCTCAATTAACTCTGTTGCAAAACCCAGAGTATCAGAATCCGTATTTCTGGGCACCTTTCGTGCTTGTGGGCAATTGGCAATAATTTAAGATCGGAAATGGGGAATTGGGCATCGGGCATCGGGCATCGGGCATTGGGCATGGGGCATTGGGCATTGGGCATGGGGCATTGGGCATTGGGCATCGGGCACGGGGCATTGGGCTGGCAGACAACAGTCAACAGTCAACAGTCAACAGTCAACAGACAACTGACTCAAATGCAGTTGGTTTTTTGTTAAAGTTTGTAAACTGTTAAGAGTGCTTTTTGCATCTAATATTTTTTCGAGGAGTCCCATGAAGCAACTTTTGATTGCTGAGCGCTTTTGCTTAATTGCCCACGTCTTGTCAATGGCTTTTGGATTGGCAGGGTTGCTGCTGATTTTACCCCGTCCCGAATTGGTGATGAGTTTGCCACCAGCAGGGCAAACGCTATTCCAGTGGGGGATGGCTGGGGGTGGAGTAGTTTATATCATCTTTGGTGCTGCAGCGGTTGCTCTCTATGCCTTGCGGACGTTGGGTTGGGGTGCAACTCTGGCTTTTTTAGTGCCTTCTGTGTTTTTGTCCTTGAGTAGCGAGTTGCTGGGAACGAGTACGGGTTTTCCCTTCGGCCACTACCATTATTTGAGCGGTTTGGGCTACAAAATTGCAGGGCTGGTTCCGTTTACCATTCCCCTCTCGTGGTTTTATCTGGGACTGGTTTCATACATAATTGCTCGCGCTGGAGTAGCTGGTGGTAAAGGTGATCTCAACTGGGTGCGCCAAATAGGGGCGATCGCCCTTGGTGCTTTGCTGCTAACAGCTTGGGATTTTGTACTAGATCCGGCGATGAGTCAAACTTCTGTGCCTTTTTGGGAGTTTGAGGAACTTGGGGCTTTCTTTGGGATGCCTTACCGCAATTTGGCTGGCTGGATGGGTACGGGGGCGCTATTTATGTCTGTAGCAGCTTTCTTGTGGAGAAAAACATCGATTAAATTAGAGCGATCGGAATTGGGTTTGCCCTTAATTGTTTATTTGGTAAACTTTGCTTTCGGAGCAATTATCACTGTAGTTTCCTTGGATTCTCGGTTCTGGTTCCCGACATCGCTAGCGGTGCTTCTGGGTGTAGTTCCGGCGATCGCGTTAAGCTGGATCGCTAAACCCGCAACAGGTGACGTAACCGAAACAATGCCGTCTTTGGATACATCTGTTATCACGGCTGAAATTCCACCTCAGCCCGTGGGCGTTTTGCGTAAGTAAGTTGCTAGTGAGCAACCCCGGCTGATTTAGCAAAAATTTACACTAAATTTTGAGCTAGTTTAAAAACCCGGTTTCTACAAGAAACCGGGTTTTTCAATGGCGATTTTTTCATTCCCAATTCCTGTAATATGTTTGAGGCAAAAATTTTATTAAATTTTTAAATTGACACCAACCGTAATTCCCAATTCTTCAATTGAAAATCTAAAATCTAAAATCTAAAATCTAAAATCCCATGATCGCCCCTCACCTGTTCTCCCAACCGCTGACAAGTATCATCCCTGTCGCACTCTTGCTGCTACAATTGCCCGCCGCAGCCCTTCTGATGTCGCGTCTGATTAAAGGCCCATCGCGCATCCCGCCCCTGGAACCCGATTCGCCGACGCTGGATTTTTTAGGTTCTTGTACGGCGGTAGTACCGACTTTGAACGAAGCCGATCGAATTTCGCCTTGTTTGGAAGGATTAAGCCGCCAAAGCTACGAACTCCGAGAAGCGATCGTGGTTGACAGCTATTCGGTAGACGGAACCGGAGATTTAGTCAAAGCAGCCGCACAAAAAGACCCCCGGTTTCGCTTGATTAACGACGATCCGCTGCCGGCGGGTTGGGTAGGGCGTCCGTGGGCGCTGAATGCGGGTTTTTTGGCAAGTTCCGAGAAGTGCGAGTGGATTTTGGGGATAGATGCGGATACTGTGCCGCATCCCGGCTTGATTGCGAGTTTGCTGAAGACGGCGACGGCTGGAAATTACGATTTGATTTCGCTGTCGCCGCAGTTTATCCTCAAGTATCCGGGGGAGTTGTGGCTGCAACCTGCTTTGTTAATG
This sequence comes from Microcoleus sp. w2-18bC1, assembly GCF_036700365.1. Lineage (NCBI taxonomy): Bacteria > Bacillati > Cyanobacteriota > Cyanophyceae > Oscillatoriales > Microcoleaceae > Microcoleus > Microcoleus sp. w2-18bC1. The sequence goes on along the minus strand of NZ_JAUBOS010000018.1, from coordinate 3,206 downwards.
ACTTTGGTTTATCGGTTCGGGCCAACGGGGACTGGCGGGGATGTGCCGGAACGGGTGATGGCGAACGGTCAGTGTTTCTTGTGTAAGCGCGAGGTTTTGGTGGCATTAGGGGGCTATGAAGTCGCGAGGGGTTCTTTTTGCGATGATGTGACTTTGGCTCGCTATGCGGCTGCTAAGGGCTTTAAGGTGGGCTTTTTGGATGGGGCTAAGGTGTTGAAGGTGCGGATGTATGAGGGGGCGATCGAGACTTGGAATGAATGGGGTCGATCGCTCGATTTGAAAGATGCTGCTTCAAGGGGTCAAATCTGGGGCGATTTGTGGTTGTTGCTAGCGGTTCAAGGTTTGCCGGTGCCGATTGTGTTGTGCTATTTGCTGTTTGGTTCCCTGCCACCGGTTGGTGTATTTCCGCACTTTTGGCTGTTGGGATTGAATGTATTTTTGGTTGCAGTGCGATCGGCTTTGTGTTTTGCGATCGCACCTTCTTACGATACAACTGGGGCATCGGGAAAATGGCTGTTTTGGCTGTCACCTTTTGCCGATCCGTTGGCGTTTTTGCGTATTCTAATTTCTGCTTTAAATCAGCCTACTCAGTGGCGCGGCCGAAAGTATGAATAATCATGGGAACGTGGGGCAAAAATAAGTCGCTTATTTTGTGGGATGGGCATCCTGCCCGTCCTGATGTCGCCCTAATTTTACTCAAAAATCGCCCCCTCTAAGCTTGTTTTTTTTAAGTCTGTTCTCGCTAAATTTGCACCTCTTAAGTCAGCACCTGTTAAGCAAACATTGCTTAAATCTGCATAACTCAAATCAGCACCTCTGAGATTAGCATCCGATAAATTTGCTCCTGATAAATTCGCCCTCACAAGTTGCGATTTACTCAAATTGCTGCCACTCAAGTTTGCGGATTGCATCTGTGTAGCCATTAAGTTGGCTTTGCTTAAATTAGTGCCACTGAAGTTAGCTAAATTCAATTTAGCATAACTCAAATCAATGTTTTCCAAGCAAACTTCGCTCAATTGCGCGCATCGCAAGTTAGCATTAATAAAAAACCTGTCTCCAATCGCATAACGGCGCATCAATTCGTCAACTTCCAGCCGAATTAAAACCGGTTCGCAAGTATTTTGGTAGCACCACGATGTCTCTAGCAAACTAGCGGCTGCTTCAATTGCTACCTTGTCGGATTTAGGGAGGACCAAACTATTGCACCCATCCCACTCACCGTTAAGCATGAATGCCATCTCAGAAGCTGCTGCACTTGAGTCGCATAGCAAAACGGTTTCTGGCTTGGGTTGCAGCCAGTTCATTAAGGCGATCGAGCTGTTGTTTTTCACTGTAGATTCAGGATTTGTGCGTCTTTCTTAATTATAGGTAAAAAGTTTGAAAACAGTATGCACAAATTCGCTGCGGCTTCAGAGAATGAATTAATTGTGTTTGGTGCAGCCAGACCAGGATACCGCGATACAGAAGTTGCTGGGTGGATTGAATTTATGCAGGGGCATAATATCAAGCAAGTTTGCTGCTTGCTTGCTCAGACCCAACTCATCCGCTACACTGACTTACTGGGAACATATAGGAACATCTTTGGGTGCGATCGAGTTTGCTGGGCACCGATTGCAGACTTTGAATTGGTCGATCGCGATATTTTAATCGATCGCATATTGCCATTTTTGCAATCTGCAAATAGTCAAGGCGAACGGGTGATAGTTCACTGTTCTGGGGGGATCGGACGTACAGGACAGGTTTTGGCTGCTTGGTTGGTCAGCGGGCGGGGATTATCTAACAAACAGGCGATCGCAGCAGTAAAAAAAACTGGCAGAAATCCCTATGAAGCAGCGATCGCAGCTTGTTTGAAAGGTCGAAACCCCTGGCTAGTCGTTGAAGAACTTAATGCTCTCTTAGATGATTGTCGCCTTGCTGGAAGAAATGAAATATAGCACGATAGCAACTATATATATAGCAATCCTAAATCATTTGTGAATTTCTTACTCCCTCCCCTTAGTAAGGGGAGGGTTGGGGTGGGGTAAAAAGTTTACGACACCTGCAAGGATTGCTATATGGGCCAATTGCGTAAGCTCTAAAAGATTTAAAAGACTCGGCGTCCTACGATCGAACTCAGGCATCGAATAAATGGCTGTTTTGGCTGTCACCGTTAGCCTATCCGCTGGCATTTTTGCGAATATTAGAAAACAAATAACGCACTTACAGCAGCGCCAGATCTTTGAAGCAACGGCGCGTTAACTCGATTCTTGCAGAGGCGTCATTATTGTTGCGGATGTCAATGTTTGTAGCAAAAAAGTAAACATCTTTATCCTTTTCTAAATAACCTACATACCAGCCAATTTGAGGCTTTGTTTGTTCTCCAAAATTTGCCCAGCCTGTTTTGGCTCTAATTGTGTAATCGGGAGTTTGTTCAACAATTATGATGTCTTTAACCAGAGACAGCGAGCGCTCAGAAAAGGGTAAGTCATTTTTGTAGAGACGGCGGAGAAATTGAATTTGCTCGTTGGGTGTGATTCGCAGTTGTCCCTCTAACCAGAATTTGTCAATATCGTCTTTGTTACCGATTTTTTGGTTGCCATAACCGACTTTAGCTACCCATTTTTGCATTTGCTCGTGTCCGACTCGGCGGGCGAGAACTTGGTAAAACCAAACGGCGGAAAGTTTCATGGCTTGTCTCATATTCAAGTCTCGATTCCAGGCGGGAATTTGCCTTTGAATTCCATCCCAAGTTAGAACGGCAATCTCATCTGAAATCACCCCTGTTTCTAAGGAAATTAGAGAGTTGAGAATCTTAAATGTAGATGCAGGTAAAAAAGCTGTGGCGTTACGCTGCGGGTTGTGTTGATAAAGCCGATCGCTATTCAAATCGTAAATCGCGATCGAGCCTTCAACCCCTAGTTCTTGAAAGTGCCGTCCAAAATTCATTGTCTGAGCAACATCTCCTCCGTGAGGCGGAGATTCTTGCACTGGAGGTGACACGGTTAAGGCTGATTGCGGTGGCTGAACTAAAACAGAAATAATGCAGCCTAATACAATTAAAACAACAGCGATCGCACGAGATATTCTGTTCATAAACTTCGATAATTTAACCAAATCACAGGCAGTAACATCACAGGCGCGATCGACTTGTAACTGTAGTTTAGACTAAAAAATCAGTGCAGCTAAAAGTAGCAGCCTTTTAGCAGAAGGCAAGCTGTTGCTCAAAA
>NZ_JAUBOS010000017.1:99081-103514 GCF_036700365.1 Microcoleus sp. w2-18bC1 | reverse complement strand
TTAGATTTTAGATTTTAGATTTTAGATTTTAGATTTTAGATTTTAGATTTTAGATTTTAGATTTTAGATTTTAGATTTATCGCTCTAAAAGTTAAGAATTATCAGTAATTAATTGTAGGCACAACGGCTGATATGAAAATGCCGACTATCGATCGACTCTACACCGCCCTAGAGTCAAACTCCATTAATTTTGATTGCGGAACCTTGACAAACAGAGCTATAATATGCACAAGGCTGGGTATCTTTTGTATAACTGCGGGAACTTAAGAGCTCTAGAATAACAGCAACTGCCCCAGGTACAAGCTATGTCCTCAGAGAAAGCCTTAATTCTTGATTTTGCCCAGCCAGACGCGATGAAATCGATTCTCCCGAGTCCCTCAATCCTGTCGAGTCACGGCACAAAATGGGAGGGAATTCACGTCGAATATCACCGTCAGCCAGCAGACGAAACTCCAGAACACTGTTTCCAACAACACAACATTGGGCTGATACTCAATTCAGTTACAGTAAACGGAATACTCAACGGGAAACACTACGGTAGCGAACCGTGGCAAAGAGGAGAGATTTTCATTGGTGGTGCTGGTACTGATTTCCAGTCAGGTGCAGTCGAAGATCCTGAATTTGTCGCGATGGCGATCGACCCTACCGACTTCGACAAAACAGTTGGCGAATCGACCAATTCAAACCTCATTGAAATTATACCGCACTGGAAAATCAGCGATCCTTTGATTCTCGGCATTGGCTGGGCCCTCAAAACCGAACTCGAATCAGGTGGAATAAACGGTACTCTTTATGTCGATGCACTGAAAAACGCGCTTTCAATGCACATACTGCACCGCTATTGTGCACAAAAACCGCATAGGCGAGATTTTGAAGGCGGTCTCGATCCTGTCAAATTGCAGATGGTTATTAACTACATAAATGACTACCTAAACCGAGATTTGCACATAGCTGAACTGGCTAACTTAGTGCAGATTAGTCCTTATTATTTCAGTCGTTTGTTCAAACAATCAATTGGAGTAACTCCCCATCAATACGTCACCAATTGCCGGATTGAGAAAGCCAAACAGTTGTTGAAAAGGCAAGATTTATCAATAACATATATCTCGGAGCAAATCGGGTTTCACGACCAAAGTCACTTTAGCAAGACTTTCTGCAAAATCGTCGGTTTGACTCCTAAGAAATATCGCGATCAACTTTAACAGCGATTTGTCGTTGGGTGGGGGCAGGTTTCTGAGATTGTCGGTTTTAGGCAATTATTGTCGGTGAGGGGAGCCCCTACAGGAATTATATCTATTTGACCGGACATGATATTAATCCTGTAGGGGCAGGTTCACCAATATCTCTAATAGAAACGAGAAAGCCTGTAAACCCGGCCTGGCCTTTAATCGCGATCGACCCGATACGATCAAAATCTGATTGGAAATGCAGAAAACCAGCTACAAAAACCGAGTCCGTAGCCCGTGTTACAATTTTTAATCGACAATCCGATAAATTTCGCAATAAAATTGTATTTTTCGTAAATTTTTCGCAAGAATTTACTATACAGCAGAGCTGGTACTTGTATATACTTACTCGCATAACATGAACCAGGGGTACCAGCTATGAGCTCTCAAAATCAACAGGCATCTTACGGTCAAATTCCCTTAAGTTTTATTGCAAATGCTGGACAAACCCATCCAAATGTGAAATTCCAGGTAAAAGGTGCCGGTCACAGTATCTATTTCACTCCAAACGAAATCACCTTTACCGCTTTCCAGCCACCTAATGAACCGGGAAATCAACCAACAAATTCTTCAATTGTCCGCAGCAGCTTAGCCAACAGCAACCCGAATCCCACAATTTCCGGGCTGGAAAAATTGCCGGGAGTTGCTAACTTTATTTTAAGCGAAGATTCCAGTCAATGGCACACAGACGTTCCTACTTTTAACGGCGTTGTTTATCAAAACGTCTATCAAGGAATTGACCGCGTTTTCAAAGGCACAGAAGGACAACTTAAGAGCGAGTTTTTGGTTGCACCTTTTGCCGATCCGAGTCAAATTAAGATGAACTATACTGGTGTTAACGACATCCGGTTGCGTGACGACGGCGCACTAATATTAGAGACACCGCTAGGCGAATTAATTGATAACGCACCGATAGTTTATCAAGATATCAACGGACAGCGGGTGAATGTTCCCGCCGCTTACAATTTATTAGGAAACGGTCAAGTTAATTTTAGTTTGGGATATTTTGACCCCACTCAACCCCTAGTTATTGACCCGGTTTTAGCTTACTCGACTTACTTAGGCGGCAGCGGCAATGAGAATGCCAACCGCATCACCGTAGATAGCACAGGTGCGGCTTACATTATTGGCACTACTTTTAACAATTTTCCGACTACTCCTGGTGCGTACCAAACTACACCAGGGGGTCAATCTGATATCTTGGTTACGAAAGTTAACCCCGAAGGAACTGCCTTAGTTTACTCTACATATATTGGCGGCCCTAACAATGATGAAGGTTTTGACATTGCCGTAGACAGTCAAGGAAATGCTTATTTAACCGGGCCAGTCAATCAGGGTTATCCAACTACAGCCGGTTCTTTTAAACCTACAGCAGATACTACGAGTGCTGCTGTAACTAAACTCAATGCAGCAGGAAATTTGTTAGTTTATTCTACTTTTTTAGGCAGTAGCGCGATTGGTGGTACTTTTTTCGGCGCTAGCGGGAGTAGCCTCGGCAACGGCATTAAAGTAGACAGTAGCGGTAATGCTTATGTTGTCGGGCCGACATACGGCGGTTTCCCCACCACTGCCAATGCCTTCCGGCCTACATATTTAGGAGGCGAGCTGGATGGGTTTCTTGCTAAAGTTAATCCAACAGGCAGTGCTTTAGTTTACTCTACCTATTTAGGTGGTGCTGGTATCGATGATGCTAAAGCCATTGCACTAGACAATTCGGGTAATGTCTGGGTTACCGGAAATACCAATTCGACTAACTTGCCACTGATCTCAGCTAATGATACACTTCCAGGCGGTGTGGAAGCTTTTGTCAGTAGATTTAACGTGGATGGCCTACTTACTTATTCCACTTATTTAGGTGGCAGCGGTGAAGATAAAGGTAATGATATCGCTGTAGATAGTTCTGGAAATGCCTATATTGTGGGAAATACCTCTTCAACTGATTTTCCTACAGTTAGTCCAATTCAAGCGACGAATGCAGGTGGTGCTAAAGATGCTTTTATCACCAAAATAAGTCCTGAGGGCCTTTTGATTGCTTCACCCCTTTTGGCTTATTCAACTTATTTGGGTGGCACCGGAGAGGAGAATGGCGATCGCATTACAGCAGACAGTGCGGGTAATGCTTATGTGACGGGAAATACTACTTCGACTAATTTCCCAACTAAGAATGCTATTCAAAGTATCAGCGCTGGCGGGCAAGATGCTTTTATTACGAAAATCGATTCATCTGGTTCTGCCTTAGTTGATTCTACTTATCTAGGTGGCAGCGGGAACGACTTCGGTGGTGGTATTGCGGTGGATGCTTCTGGTGCAGTTTATGTAGCGGGAGGTACTGCTTCTACTAATTTCCCAACAGCAACTCCTTTGCAAGCGGCGAATGGGGGAGGTGCTTCTGATGCTTTTATTACTAAAATAATTCCTGGCGGGCCGCAGGTTAAGATTGTTGAGTCGGGCGGCAGCACTAATGTAGCTGAAAGTGGGACGACGGATACTTATACAGTGGTGCTAACTAATCAGCCTACTGCAAATGTGGCGATCGCACTCAATACTGACAGTCAAATTCAACCTATTGCTGGCATTAGTTTCACTCCAACTAACTGGTTTGTACCGCAAACAGTGACAGTCAGTGCAGTTGAGGATAGCCTAGCAGAAACTTCGCCACACACTGGCCCGATCGCTCACACTGCTATCAGTACCGATGCTAATTATAACGGCACTACTGCAAGTTTTACGGTCAATGGCACTGCTGGCAATACCGTCAAGGCTAATATTACCGATAACGACACCGCAGGCGTTAGCATTACTCCTGCTAACACGACTGCGACGGAAGGCGGTGCAACTGGAACTTATACCGTTAAATTAAATACTCAACCGATCGCACCTGTTACGATTAACTTGGCTACAGGCAGTCAAATTCAACCAATTACCGCACTTACTTTTACAGCGAATAATTGGAATGTCGCTCAAACTGTGGCGGTGGCTGCTGTGGACGACAATGCAGTTGAAGGAAATCATGCAGGTGCGATCGCCCATACAGCTACCAGTAACGATACTAACTATAACAGCATCACAATTCCGGCTGTTAGCGTCGCCATTACCGACAATGACACGGCAGGCGTTAGCATTACTCCCACTAACACGACTGCGACGGAAGGCGGTGCAACTGGAACTTATACCGTTAAATTAAATACTCAACCGATCGCACCTGTT
>NZ_JAUBOS010000017.1:97543-99071 GCF_036700365.1 Microcoleus sp. w2-18bC1 | reverse complement strand
CTAACACGACTGCGACGGAAGGCGGTGCAACTGGAACTTATACCGTTAAATTAAATACTCAACCGATCGCACCTGTTACGATTAACTTGGCTACAGGCAGTGAAATTCAACCAATTACCGCACTTACTTTTACCACTATTAATTGGAATGTCGCTCAAACTGTTGCGGTGAAAGCAGTTGACGACAACTTAGTTGAAGGAAATCATGCAGGTGCGATCGCCCATACTGCTACCAGTACCGATACTAACTATAACAGCATCACAATTCCGGCTGTTAATGTCGCCATTACCGATAACGATACAGCAGGTTTCAGCGTTGCACCTACGAACATAACTGCTACAGAAGGCGGCGCCAATGGCAGTTACAAAATCCAGCTAACTTCCGAACCGAAGGCACCGGTTACTATCAGTTTCAATACTGACAATCAACTTAATCCGATCGCCACACCTCTTACTTTTGGCAACACTAATTGGAATGTTGCTCAAACTGTCACTGTTACGGCGATCGACGACAATGTAGCACAAGGAACCCACAGCGGCACGATTTCTCACACAGCTACGAGTACCGATGCCAATTATAATGCGAAAGTCATTCCCAATGTGACAGCATCGATTACAGATAACGATAGTCCCGGTATTTCTCTTGTCCAATCAGAAGGCGGGACAGCTATTGCTGAAGGCGGTGCAACCGATAGCTACGGCGTACTTCTGACTACCGCACCTACTGCAAACGTCACGATTAATTTTGACACGGGCAGTCAAATTAATGCGATCGCACCTGTCACTTTCACCCCGAATAATTGGAATGTTGCTCAAAATGTCACTGTTACGGCGATAGATGACAGCATAGCGCAAGGAACACGCAGCGGCACGATCGCTCACACGTCTGTCAGTACAGATACTAATTATAACAACCTGACGATTTCTCCTGTGACTGCCACGATTGCTGACAACGACACGACTGGTGTGAGTATTTCACCGGAGAGCACAACTGCTACAGAAGGCGGTGCCACAGGCAATTATACACTCAAGTTAAATTCGCAGCCAACTGCACAAGTTACTATCAGTTTTGATGCGGGAAATCAAATAAATGCGATCGGTGCAATTACCTTCGACGCTACTGACTGGAATGTTGCCAAACCCGTCACAGTAACGGCTACAGATGATACGGTTGTGGAAGGAAATCATGCGGGGGCGATCGGTCATACTGCTAGCAGTACCGATACGAAGTATAACGGCGTCGCAATTCCGGCTGTTAATGTCCCCATTACTGATAACGACACTGCGCCAACACCAACCCCAACACCTCCGTTACCAACACCAACACCAACTCCAACACCTCCGTTACCAACACCAACACCAACTCCAACACCTCCGTTACCAACACCAACACCAACTCCAACACCTCCGTTACCAACACCAACACCTCCGTTACCAACACCAACACCAACCCCAACACCTCCGTTACCAACACCAACACCAACCCCAACACCTCCGTTACCAACACCAACACCAACCCCAACACCTCC
>NZ_JAUBOS010000017.1:90165-97533 GCF_036700365.1 Microcoleus sp. w2-18bC1 | reverse complement strand
CCAACACCTCCGTTACCAACACCAACACCAACCCCAACACCTCCGTTACCAACACCAACACCAACCCCAACACCTCCGTTACCAACTCCAACACCAACTCCCACACCTGCTGGAATTACCGTTGGCCCTGCAAGTGGATTAATCACCACAGAAGCAGGCCAAACCGCAACATTTAACGTTCAACTAAACAGCTTAAACATCCCACCTACTGGCGATGTGAAAATAGATTTAGCAAGTTCCAATACAGCAGAAGGAACAGTTTCTCCGCAATCGCTTACCTTCAACTCTACTAATTGGAATCAGCCGCAAACAGTAACGGTAACAGGCGTTGACGACTTTGCTATTGACGGTGATCAAACTTACACCATTGTTACTAGCCCTGCTGTCAGTACGGATAACAGATTTAACGGATTAAATGCGTCCGATGTCGCTGTCACCAATAACGATAATGACAGCAATATCCCAGCACAAGACTTAGCTGGAAACACATCAGCTACAGCCCGTACAATTAATGCAAGTTCCGCTCTCAGAAACTACAGTGATTCAGTAAGTAGTAACGAGCCAGATTACTACAAATTCACGATCGGTGCTGACAATGACTTCAACTTGGCAGTCAGCGGATTTACGGGAGATATTAATCTTGAATTGCTTGACAGCAATCAAAATGTCATCTCAACTGCAATAAGTTCTGGCGCTGGTTCAAAATTAATTAACCGCATTTTGGCACACGGGACTTACAGCATTCGAGTTTCTTCAGTTAATAGTGCCCAGACTCCCTACAACTTGAATTTGTCTGCTGTACCTCGTCTTGCAGGTGTCACAACTACAGGCTATGAAGGCCCAGCCGTCACAAATCCCCAGTCAAATTCACCTAGCAGCAGCATTTTGCGCGGCATCAACAACAATCTACTCACTAACAATCTATCCACTTCCCTGATTGATAGCAATTTCCTCGACTCAGTGTTGTTTAGTGGTGTTGGTGGTAATAGTAATGCTTCAAGTTTCGTTAATAACTTCCTCCCAGCAGACTTTTTTGGTAGTTTTGACGGCAGCGGCAACGACCCATTTCATGAGATCCCTGCTAGTGTATCCAGCGCGCAAATAAATTTGGATAAATTCCGCGCCACACCACGTTTTTCCGGTATTGACGGCAGTGGTTTCTCTGTAGCGGTATTAGAGACTGGCATCAACTTAAACCACCCATTCTTTGGCCCTGACCGCGACTCAAACGGCATCAGCGATCGCATCGTTTATAACTACGATTTTGCCGACGGCGACGCGGATGCTAGCGACAAAGACGGACACGGATCTAACATTGCAAGCATTATTGCTTCCCAAGACCCAACCTATACAGGGATGGCACCTGGGGCTAATATTATCGGTCTCAAAGTGAGAAAGGATAATAAGGATAATATGCCTAGTGACGAAATTAATAAGTTTCCCTATGTTGAACAAGCTTTGCAGTGGGTATTGCAAAATGCAGATACTTACAAGATTGCCAGCGTTTGTATGGCATTCGGCAGCGGTGAAAATTTTGCCACCAGTCAAACTTCACTCTACGGTATAGGAGATGAACTGGCAGCATTAGCGGCGAAAAATATAATTGTTGTCTCTTCATCAGGCAACCGTTACTACCCGTACCAGAATGAGCCTCCAGGTGTAAACTACCCTTCAGCAGATCCGAATTCGCTGTCGATTGGCGCGGTATACAATTCCAACATTGGTTCTTTCTCTTTGGGGAACTATTTTGCGAATAAGCCTGGTGAGACTGGGAAATTGGTAACAGCAAATACCACTGCTGCTGATCGTATTGCTCCTTTTTCTCAGCGTAACGGGACATTAACCACAGTTTTTGCTCCAGGAGCACCTATCACTGGGGCTGGCAAAGATGGCGATATAAACGAGAGAAGCACCTATCACGGTACCAGTCAAGCTACAGCCCACATTAGCGGCATAGCAGTATTAGCACAACAGTTAGCACAGCAAGAATTAGGTCGCAAACTGACGCCAAAGGAGTTCGCTAATCTTTTGAAACAAACCGGTGTCACTATCAACGATGGCGACGATGAAAAGGATAACGTTAAACATACAGGTCTTAATTTCAAGCGTGTTGATGTGCTGGCTTTGGGTGAAGCTATTGCTGGAGGAGGTGTTGTCCAGAACCGTCCGCCACAAGAAAAGATTCATTTAGACTATTTCATTAAGGAGTTTAATCAAGACATTCAAAATGTCTACACCGACCCGGATGGCGACTTAATCTCTTACAAATTAACTCGAGAGGATGGCAGTCCTTTAACCAGCAGTTTCAACAGTAGCTGGCTGGGATTCTCTTTCGACTCTAACAAGAACACCATCAAATTTACTGGCACTCCACCAGTGTTTAATATTAATGGAAAACCATTGAGTTTTGTAAGACCGTTTAAGGTTAAGTTAACCGCCACCGACCCTGCAGGTGCAAGCAATTCTCAAACCTTCAAGATAACAAAATATAACGGTCGCTGGGTGATTGATAATTACATTGCAGGTGCCAAGGTATTTTTGGATGCCAATAAAAATGGTGTTCTCGATGCTGGCGAACCCTCAACTAACACTGACACTAGCGGTGAATTTAATCTCGATTTTCCCTTTGAGACTTTCGACAAAAACGCCAATGGGGAGATTGATTCAAATGAAGGAAATTTAGTGGCTTTTGGAGGCACTGATACCGCGACCGGTTTGCCTTTAGAAACGCCTGTTACTGCACCTGCTGACGCTACTGTGGTCACGCTGTTAACTACTCTGATGGTGGACTTGATAGATAAGGGAATTGAGAGCGATCGGGCTGAATCTCTCATCAAATCTGCTCTTGCCATTCCTGCTGATGTTCCGATCGCAGATTTCGATCCGATCGCCGCCACCAACGACAGCGAACCGGGCGGCGTGGCAACTTTATCTGCAATGGTAAAAGTCCAAAATGTTATCACTCAAACTGCGGGTTTGATTGACGGTGCTTCCAGTGCAGCTACTAACGAAATTGTCAAAGCTGTTGTCAGTTCAATTACGAGTCAAATTCAATCCGGCACTGTTTTAAACCTCAGCAACGCACTCGCTTTAGAACCAATAATTCAGCAAGCTGCCGCGAATATTCAGCAGATTGACCCCAGTTTCAACAGTCAAAAAGTTACCTCAATTACCTCGCAAGCTGCGACAGTAATGGCAACAGCAAATCAGCGCATTGATTCTGCTGTCTCCAACCCAACAGGAACATCAATTCCTGAATCAGTAGCCCGCGTCCAACAAGTAGCTTTGGGCCCAACTACTCAAGACTTCAAAGAAGTTGGTGCGGGAACTAAGACAATTTCCCAGGTAGTTACTGAGAATACTGGTGCTGCTTTAGATACCAAAATTCAAGCTGTGATATTACCTGCTGGGATTGCAACTCCTGTTGTCACCGGCGACGCAGATTTGGGCAGCAATTCCCCCGATCGAATTCTCGGTACAAATGGCGATGATACCCTGACTGGCGACAGTCCAAATAATGTTTTGCTGGGTCTGAGGGGCAATGATTCCCTCGACGGTGCGGTGGGGAATGACACTCTTTTCGGCGGCAAAGGTAACGATACTTTACTCGGAAGTAGCGGTGATGATGTCTTGTTTGGCAATCGCGGTGACGATTTGCTGAATGGCGGTTTGGGAAGTGATAGTTTGACGGGAGGGAATGGGGTAGATAAATTCTTGCTATCTACCAATTCCGGTACTGATACTATTACTGACTTTGAAGTTGGTAAAGACTTGTTAGTTTTGGGTAATGGTCTGACTTTCTCGCAATTCTCAATTACTCAAGAAAACAGTTCAACATTCATCCGCTTGTCAGCAACCGGAGAGATTTTAGCATCTCTGAATGGGGTGACGGCAAGTGCGATCGGTGTCGCAAATTTTGGCTCAATCTAATAGCAATAGGACTGATATGATGTCCGGTTTATCGACCATAATTCCTGTAGGGCGGGTTCGCGGATATCTTTAAGAGAAACGAGAGATTCTGTAAACCCGCCCCGGTATTCGACAGTACGATCGCGGCCGGGGCGGGTTTTTGAAATTGTCTATTAGCAGATATTGTTGGTGAACCCGCCCCTACCATCGACCTGATAATCGACCGCATTGGGTATAAGTCCCGATCGAGTAGTAGTCTATCCACCTATGAGGTTTTTGATATGAATGAAGATGCACCACCAATGTTTTTTCCTGTTTCTCGGCTGAAGTTGTTCGTGATGTCCCTAGTAACCTTGGGCCTCTATCAAATTTTTTGGTTTTACAAAAACTGGCAGCTATTCAAAGCCGCAACAGGAGACGACATTAGCCCATTTTGGAGAGCTGTTTTCAACGGTATTTTTTGTTATTCATTGATTACGAAAATTAGAAATAGGGCTAAATTGCGCGGTATTGATGCCAACTGTAGTCCCTTCTTGCTGACTCTGGCTTGGTTGGGGCTTGCGCTGTGTACCCGACTGCCAGACCCATACTGGCTAGTTAGTTTTTTATCTGTAATAGTTTTGCTTCCTGTTCAAGAGATTGTGAATGAACTGAACAGTTTAGCAGCCCCAAACCACAATCCTAACGATCGATTTTCGGTATGGAATATAGTAACTATCGCTGTGGGAGGCAGCCTGTTTGTACTTGCGATCGTCGGGACACTGATGCCAGCAACTTAGGGGCGATTTGCATCAGTTTCACAACTCGAAACATCAAAAATTACTGTTGTTAACTAATCGGTAAATTAATCATGTCTACTTTCAGTTCCGCTAGCAACTTTCCAACCAGCACAAATCCCCAATCCCTGACTGCCGAAAACTTTAATAACGACAATATCCCAGACTTAGCCATCAGCAGCGGAACCGCTGTTTCCCTATTAATAGGGGACAGCCAAGGAGGATTTGGCACTCCCGCCAACGTAAATCAATCCAGTCGTACTCCCATCGTAGCAGGTAATTTTAACACCGATAATTTCCTAGACCTAGCCGTAACTAACTGGTCTGGTGGAGAATTTCCTAGTGGTTCCGTTTACATCTTACCGGGTACTGGTCAAGGTACTTTTGGCAACTCCACTAGCTTTAGCGCCGGGACAAACCCGCCCAGTGCGATCGGCGTAGGCGATTTTAACGCAGACAATTTATCAGACATAGTTGTAGCAGACATTAATGGTGGCGTTTCCATCGGATTACAAAACGCTCAAGGCAACGGTTTTGCTATTGAAGAAAATATATCTCAGGTAGGGACAACTCCAACCGCGATTGCAGCGAGAGACTTTAACAGCGATGGCCGCCTCGATCTTGCCATCACTAGCAGCGGTTCTAACAACGTTTCCATCCTACTGAACACGGGAGGCGCTGGTGCAGACCGATTTTCAATCGCGGTAAATTATGCAGTTGGGACTAATCCAACATCCATTGCCGCAGGAGACTTTAACGGTGACAACATTCTAGATCTCGCCATCACCAACAGCATTTCTAACAACATTTCCATTTTACTTGGAACTGGTCAAGGTGTCTTTGGCAATGCCACCAACTACTCAGCGGGAGGCGATAGTCCGGCATCGATCGCAGTTGCCGACTTAAACGCCGACAGCAAACTCGATATCGCTGTGGCTAACAATCAATCAAACAACGTTTCTATTCTAACTGGAACCGGTCAAGGCACTTTTGGCAACCCCATTAACTACGCAGTCGGGACAAATCCAAAAGCGATCGCCATCAAAGATTTTAACGCCGACAACAAACCCGATCTCGCCACCGCCAATAGCGGTTCTAACGATGTCTCCATCCTGCTGAATACCACCGTTGAGGTCAATTTCGGCGCAGCCACTTACAGCGGCACCGAAGGAACAACAGATACCATCGTTAATGTCCCAGTCACCATCAGCGGGGGCACTCCCTTCAGCGATCTAGTTGTACCAATTGTTATCGACCCCAGCAGTACAGCTACCCAAGATTCAGACTACACTTTTTCACCTGCCACTCTCACATTCAGTGCAGGTACCAACACCCTCACTCAGAATGTTGCTGTCACTGTCAAAGCTGACAATATCCCAGAGAACGCCGAAACAGCGGTGTTCAGCTTTGGTACGATTACTGATGGGATTGCAGGTACAACAAAAGAAACAACACTAACTATTCCGGCCAATGACGCCATAGATTACGCCATTGCTGCCGGTACTGCCAGCCTCGCCGAAGGCAACAGTGGCACTACTCCCGTTACTTTTACCGTGACTCGCAGCGGCGGGATTGATGCTGCCAGCAGTGTAAATTATGCAATTGGAGGAACTGCTACAAACAGCAGCGATTACAACAATATCGGCGGCACTTCTGGGGGAACTAGCATTACTGGTACGGTTAATTTTGCGGCGGGCGAGACATCGAAAACCATTACTTTAGATGTATTGGGCGATGCGATAATTGAACCGGATGAAACTATTACTGTTACTCTGTCAAATCCGGTTGCGCCCGGCCCGACTCCGACTATTACCGCTGCTACCGCTACAACTACGATCGGTAATGATGACACTGCCGGAGTCACCGTCAATCCTGCCAGCGGATTAGTGACGACAGAAGCAGGCGACAGCGCTACATTTACCGTTAAACTTAACAGTCAACCCAGTGCTAATGTTAGCATTGATTTGAGCAGTTCCAATCCCGCCGAAGCAACAGTTTCCAGCAACAGTTTAACTTTCACGCCTGCGAACTGGAATCAACCGCAAACGGTAACGGTGACAGGTGTTGACGACAGCGTTGCTGATGGCAGTAAAACTTACAATATTGTCACTGCTGCGGCTGTCAGTACCGACATTAATTACAGCAATCTCAATCCCGATGATGTCAGCGCCAGCAACAGCGATAATGAAACTCCTGGCATTACGATTAATCCTGCCAGCACAAATGCAACGGAAGGCGGTGCAAATGGAAGTTACACTGTTCAGTTAAATAGTCAACCGATCGCACCTGTTACGATTAACTTGGCTACAGGCAGTGAAATTCAACCAATTACCGCACTTACTTTTACCGCTAATAATTGGAATGTCGCTCAAACTGTGGCGGTGGCTGCTGTTGATGACAATGCAGTTGAAGGAAATCATACGGGTGCGATCGACCATACTGCTACCAGTAGCGATGTTAATTATAACAGCATCACAATTCCGGCTGTTAGCGTCGCCATTACCGATAACGACTTCCCAGGCGTTTCTATTAACCCCACTGCTGCGAATGCAACGGAAGGCGGTGCAACTGGAAGTTACAGCGTTCAGTTAAATACTCAACCGACAGCACCTGTTACGATTAACTTGGCTACAGGCAGTGAAATTCAACCAATTACCGCACTTACTTTTACCGCTAATAATTG
>NZ_JAUBOS010000017.1:78274-90155 GCF_036700365.1 Microcoleus sp. w2-18bC1 | reverse complement strand
GCACCTGTTACGATTAACTTGGCTACAGGCAGTGAAATTCAACCAATTACCGCACTTACTTTTACCGCTAATAATTGGAATGTCGCTCAAACTGTGGCGGTGGCTGCTGTTGATGACAATGCAGTTGAAGGAAATCATACGGGTGCGATCGACCATACTGCTACCAGTAGCGATGTTAATTATAACAGCATCACAATTTCACCTGTTAGCGTCGCCATTACTGATAACGACAATACGCCGACACCAACCCCAACTCCTGCAACCCCAACCCCAACTCCTGCAACCCCAACCCCAACTCCTGCAACCCCAACCCCAACTCCTGCAACCCCAACCCCAACCCCAACTCCTGCGCCAGCGCCAATTCCTGCGCCAACGCCAACGCCATCAGCAGATGTCGCCGTTACTAATAGCGATAACAAAACCCTTTGGTGCGGTTTGGAAAAAGGATTAGACAAACTAGAAAACATTGTTAACGACCAACTTAATGATTTCAAACTGCCAATTTTAGGACGACTCAGCGACATTTCTCCGAATTTTATTAGCAATTTCAAAAATAGTCTGGTCAATACGATTAAAAATGCAACAGATTTCACGCCTAGTCAGCTCCAAAATAGCATTCAGGAGGTTGTTGGGTCGGCATTCGATGTTAAAGTCGAGAGCAGTTCAAATCCCAATGACAGTAACTTAGTCATTAAAATTGGCAAAAAATATCAACTAGATGATATTAAGTTTGCTGAAGACTTAGGATTGCCCGCACTCGGATTGAAAGTCAAAAACC
Source organism: Microcoleus sp. w2-18bC1 (assembly GCF_036700365.1). Lineage (NCBI taxonomy): Bacteria > Bacillati > Cyanobacteriota > Cyanophyceae > Oscillatoriales > Microcoleaceae > Microcoleus > Microcoleus sp. w2-18bC1. The sequence continues at coordinate 89,377 of NZ_JAUBOS010000017.1, read as the reverse complement.
CTCCGAAGCTATCGAATCAAGTTGTCGCCTTCTCACCGACTACAAATCTCTCTCGCTTTGCCAACTTATCCAATGATTTAGAAGCATCAAGCCTCAATTCAACTATCAGTAATTCAGCCGCATTAGCACCTGTTATAGATAGTAGTAATGGCTCTCGTTCTAGTGCGATTGTTCCTTCTCAGAGTTTGATTTCGCCAGTTGCTAGTCTTTTCAAGACCCCTGAAAAATCGGGATTTGACTATGAATTATCTATTGGTGTCGGTTACAACAAAGATTTTGGCTGCTACATCGATACGGACAATACCAAATTGAACGCTAACTTTAAGTTAGCACTTCCTGAGAATTTCAAGATTCAAGCTAATCTCGCTTTTTTACAAGCTGAATTTACCGACGATCCTGAAAACCCAACTCAACTCAATGCCAACTTTGAAGTCAAGTTGAATGACTTAGATAATCTGGGCGGTACTGATGATGGCAATCGTTTAACTTTGTCTGAGTTGGACGGGAGTTATCAGTTAGAAGACTTATTTCAATCTAGCTTAACCAGTAATGCCAATCTCGGCTTGCACGGAAAAACTAGCATTAATGGCAATGCTGCTTTTCCATCTTTTGACTTGGATTTGGCAGTCAATTGGCCGCTGATTAATTATAGAAACGGTCAATTAAATAATTCGCCGTCGTCTCCAAATTCATCGAGTATATCAAATTTAAATTCATCACTGACATCCAATCAGAATTTGTCAGCGGCTTCACGGTTAAATCAATTGCTAGGTTCCTCAAATTCAAACACAAGCGCTACTTCAAATTCATCATCATTGTTGCCATCAAATAATCAGGTAAATATAGGCTCGCCAACCACCAACAATCCCTTTGCTGGCTTGCCTAACCCGAAAGTCGAATTTAACAACCTCAAACTCGACTTGGGAACCTTTATTACTAACTTGGCAAAACCAATACTCACCACTGTTTCTGATATTATTGACCCTTTTAGACCCATTATCGATTTCCTAAATACAGACACTAAGTTACTGTCAGAACTTGGCGTTGCTGATTCCTTTGATAACAATCGAGATGGCCAAGTTTCGATCTTGGAACTGGCAACTAAATTATCGACTGGTAATGTTGCTACTGACTTCTTAAATGCAGTTATCAAAATCGACGAGATATCGCAATTGGCAAATAGCCTGTCAAACTCTTCAAAAAATATTGCCATCGATTTAGGTTCCTACAGTTTAGGCAATATTAATGTTGCCAAGCCCAACTCTAGCCTCAAAAACAAAACACCGACACTGAAAAACTCAGTCTCCGATATTTCTCAACAAATTAATTCTAAAACAGGCGGCAATAAAAAAGATTTTGTCAATAAATTCAAGAGCGTTCCGGGCATAGACTTGCCAATTTTAACCAAGCCAGAAACAGCAATTCAACTTCTTTTAGGAAAACCTGATGTTGTCCTTTTCACCTACGATATGCCTCCACTGGGAATAGATTTCAATTTTAAGAAAGAGTTTCCTATATTTGGGCCGATATCAGGGTTACTTGAAGGCAACTTTAATGCGTCAGCACACCTCGCATTTGGCTACGATACTTACGGATTAAAAGAATGGAAAGACGATGAATTCGATGCGTCATCAGCCTACAAAGTTTTAGATGGTTTTTACGTGAGCGATCGCGCAAATCCCGATGGTACTGGTGCGGATGTTGATGAACTTAAAATCAATGCTGGTATTAAAGCAGGTGTCGGAGTAAATGCAGTAGTTGCCAGCCTTTATGGAACGGCTGGAATACAAGGAAGCATAGGCATTGATTTAGTAGATATTGGAGAAAATAACGGCAAAAGCGACGGTAAAATCAGAGGATCCGAAATTGGCTCCCGCATTAGTAAACCCTGGGAACTTTTTGATATATCAGGTCAAGTTAATGCTTTTTTAGGGCTGGAGTTTAAAGCTATAGTCCCTTGGGAGTTTTGGGAAGGGAAACAAACAGTTTGGAAAAAAGATTTTGCCACATTTGAGTTGGCCAAATTTGGCACTGGAGAAAGTTCAAGGAAGAGCGGTAGCGGTGTTAACAGTTACCTAACTGGAGCAAAAGTCTTCTTTGATGGTAACTTCAACGGCATTCAAGATGAAAAAGAACCGTTCACTATTACTAACGTGGATGGCAGCTTTAATTTAGATGTCTCTCTCCCTAATTTCGACAAAAATAACAGCGGCGAACTCGATCCAGATGAAGGCAGACTTGTAGTTGCTGACGGTATTAATACCGCCACTTATTTGCCGCAGCAAACGCCACTAACAGCAACACCTGATGCTACTGTTGTGACGCCTTTAACTACTCTGATGCAGAAGATGGTTGCACAAGGTATCAATCCTAATGAAGCAGAGACTAAAGTTAAAGCAGCATTTGGAGTACCGTCAACAATTGATTTGACTGGCTACGATCCGCTACAGGCAATTACTCAAAACGATCCGAACGGTTTGGCGGTTTATGCAGCACACATTCAGGTACAAAACGCTGTTGTTCAGACGACAATTTTAATTAGCGGGATTTCGGCTAACTCTAAAACCGATATTGCCGATCGCATTGTTTCCACTATTGCCAATCAAATTCAATCCGGGGCTGTCGATTTAACCAATCCCGCACAGTTACAAAGCATCATTCAGTCTGCTGCAACTCAACTGCAAGCACAAAAAGCGTCCGATCTTGCACCGGAAGTTGCTAAAATTATTGCTGAAGGGAATCAGCGGGTACGGGCGATCGCATCCCGCAACCTCCCACTTTCAGATGCAGCTACTAAAATAGCCAAAGTTCAACAGGTAGAACAAGGTGAAGTCGCTAAAGACTTGCAGCAAGTCGCAGCCGGAAATAAAACAATTCAGGAGGCGATCGCAGAAAATACAGGCACATCCTTAGACGCACAAATTCAATCGGCAAGCGTCAATAACCCCACAATTCGCAAGAATATAGACAGTGACTTCACTGCTGCGGAACCTTTCCCCGACAGCGGCATAGAATTAGTCAACAATTCCCCCAATCAAAAAATCGGTACTGATGGCGACGATACTCTAGGTGGCGACAGCAGCGATGACGTTTTAAGTGGCAAAAAGGGAAATGATTTGATCTTTGGTTTTAACGGCAATGACTGGATTAATGCCAATCAAGGCAATGACTTAATCAATGGCGGTTTTGACAACGATACCCTTTACGGCGGCAAGGGAATTGATACCATTACAGGTAGCGATGGTGACGATATTATCTTTGGCAACCGAGGCGACGATCTGCTAGATGGCAGCACTGGCAATGATACTTTGCGCGGAGGCAAGGGAAATGATACTATTATTGGGGGTGATGGCAACGACTTCCTATTCGGTGAAGATGGAGATGACACTTTGATCGGAGGTGATGGCAACGATCGCTTCTTGCTATCTCCCAATTCCGGTATCGATATTATCTTGAATTTTGAAGACGGAAAAGATTTGCTTTCTCTAGGCAACAATCTTACTTTCTCCCAACTGTCAATTACTCAAGAAAACAATGCAACTTTCATCCGTTTATCAGCAAACGGAGAAATTTTAGTCTCTCTAAATGGGGTGTCGTTCAGTCTAATTAATGTCGCCGATTTTGCTTCAATCTAATAGCAAGTAGTCGCACATAACTACGGTTTATGTCCGACTCTCAGAGATTGGGGCTAATACTTTAGATACAGAAAGTAGATCTACTTACCAGCAATCGTTAAAAATTCCACTCAATCTCCGGGAAAAGGCTAGACTGGAGCGCAGACATATTCAGTAAAACTATATCTATATTGCCACTGTGTTCACAAATAAAGATGGCTATAGTTATACTTACTGATTTTGGCAATTAAGTGGGATTCAATACCCGCTCAATGGCCGCTCAATACCCTCTTGCTGCTAAATGCGAAGCGCGTTATGGCGAAGGATTCTCGGAGGAATTATGATGAACCTAAATTTAGATACTATTTTCTCATCGCTGATGAACCCGGCACTGAACGAGTTTCAGGTTTGGGCTTTGCAAAACCCGGAAGAAAGTCTCAGCAAAACGATGCTACCGCCGATCGCCCTGATTGAGGGTTTGATTGCCAACGAACCCACGTATTTGCCGATAAAACGGCTGGCTTTTGGAGCCAACTTTTGCTGCGCGGGGCAAGTCGTGATGGGAGAGTTTGACACGCTGGAAAAAGCACTCACATCGCCCCAGGCACGCGGATGGCGGCTGGGTACTTCTGTACTCGATCCCGATCGCGCGCCCAACCAAGATGTCGGCGGTAGGAACCTTTTCCTGCTGTCTTTGTCCGATCGCGAACCTGACGGTAGCAGCAACCACGCGGCATTCCGAAGCTGTATGCAGAAGTATCTGTTCAACAGTGCGACAGCGGATCGCCAGGGAGACGAAATCGCCCGACGGTTGCTCGATCGGCTAGCTGTAGATTATGCCCAAATGCCACACGGTGCGGGGGGAGCGTTTTTTACCGATGTCAAGCGCGGTTGGATGGGATTTTTAGTCCGATATCTGCACTACGTCATCTTTGGGATTAATCCAGACGATTCAGAGTCGATCGAACTTCTCACCGAATTGCATTACACCCGCCAAAGCCCGCTGCACTACTTCGCCGTCATCGGCAACCTGCTGCAAAGCCTGAACCTCTTTGGACACGGGGATTTGTCCGCTCTTATCGAGCGTGCAGCGACTATCTATGAAAATTCCCCAGCTTTAGCCGACTTCGAGAAGAGCTCGGAAAATAACGGCATGACTAAGCGGGAATTGGCAAAGCTGATGACATCGATTATGGGCATAGCGGGAATGCAAGGCCCCCTGCACCTGGGCTACACGGCAATGGGATACCGCCCTCTCCCCGCCTATAAAGGACAGCAGACGGCCGAAATTAACCCGACTGATTTTTGGGATCAGCTCGATTTGGACGATCGCCAGTCGATCGAACTGTTCCTCTTGGAATGCGCGCGCCTCTGGGCCCCCGTCAGCGCCACCCACCGAGTCGCGACAGAGCCTTTCACCGCAACGGTAGCGGGCAAAGAGCGCACCTTCCCTGCCGGAACCAAGGTACTGATACCGCTCAGTTTGGGGCTGCTAGACGAGAGTTTCTGGGGCTCTACGGTATACGAATTCAACCCTAAGCGGGAGAATCTGTGCCCTTTTCATATGGGATTTCATTCCGTGGGCGATCGGAGTGCGGGACGGATTTGCCCCGGTAAAGACATCGCACTCAAGATGCTGGTGGATGTCGTGAGTACGGTAGGCAAAGTGCGGCGAAGCTCTGAGCCTAACTTGCAGCGGTAATTAATCCAAAAGCTCGATCGGACAGCGGTTGAAACTGAGATATTATATCATTCTCAAGAACAGGCTTTCCGGCCTGTTCCACAAAGAATTAATTGCTTGTGGGGAGTAGGGGTTGGGCAGGAAAGCCCGCACATAAAAGCCTTATTGAGAATGATGCAAGATGTGAGTTGAAACCGCACGCCACATAAACTATTGAGCGATCGACTAAGAAATCAAGGGGGTATCTAAGAGGAAACCAAAGCACAAATATTTTGAGGATAAATAATACCATGTTAATCGAACAAAAGCAACTAAAAGACATCGCGAATTGGATGAAAATAGAACATCCAGCGGAGTTACCCGAAATCCTACAAGGTATCTTTTTTATGGACGGGAATGTTTTACCAGACGATTGTCTGACGATGTACAGTTCAGACTGGAATGCTGAGAAACGGACGTTATTGCTGCGCGTTTTTGACCCAGTTATCTGGACATTTCATTCATCAATGGCGGGACGGATGTTAATTTATTTAGTCAAATTTTCTCGCTTCAGCTACTTGTTCCGATTCTCTGATGCAACTTTGCAGCACGGACATATCACGCCGATAGTGTTTGGATGGTCTGTGCCGCCGTGGCTTGTAGATTTTTTGATTGATCGAGATCCGAACACTCCGAATGGAGATATCTGGCATCGCACAAACTCGTTTTTCGGCAGACCTGCTGAGAGCGGATATATACTCCGCAGGGTTGTAGACAAAGATGGCAACTACACATCAGCTTTTCCAGATATGCTGTCTAAAGTTGAGAGTGATTGTTTAATCATTGCCAAAGAGTGAAAATTTTTACAAAAACTACAAAACCCGCTTCGTTAGGCGGGTTTTGTTGATCGAAGCGACCGGATTTTAACCGAGAACCCCCAGTAACACAGTTTTATTTGCTAGCCTATAAATGCTATGCAGCAAGCTTTAGCAGGCTGTTGTCAATTCTTCCTATCAATAATTCGGGTAGTGTTGGATTGGCAACTGTAGAATAAGGGTTTCAGGGCGATTGCACAATCGATATCCCAACGGAAAATCAACGGTTTCAGACTAGGATCTAAAAACACTCCTGACTATTGATCGTTGACAGTGTAAAGCTTGAAACTAGAATGGGGAACACGAGTTCTCTGTAAAGTGCGATCGCCATCTCCTCATGGGATATTGAGGGTAGGAAACCTCTCCGTCCAGACTCATCATTATAACAAAAAATCTGGCTTTCACAAGGATTTTATTCAGTTGACACAAGCTCGAAAGCTCGCATTTATCTAGGTCATTGTTGACAGGGTTGCAGTTTATCTTTCCTGAATCTACTGTGCTCTCACTTGATTCAGGTAGATGAACACAAACATTCTCAAAATAGCTGGTTCTTTGGGCTTAAAGTCCCTAGGTATTTACTTTGGAGGAATTTGTCATGACTAAAGTTTCACCAATCGACTCTTATCAACTTGAGCAATTACTAAAACGCCTCGAACAAATTGAAGCTAAGCTCGGAATCAAAGTTGGCTCAGGTGGCGCAGAATCAGGTAAAGAAGCACAACATTTTTGTGCTTTGCCAAAGGTTCATCCACGCACTTTCGATCCCAGCGTGTCGCCGGAGCGTGCTCGTCTAATACGGTTACTCGGGAAGAAGTGGGTTAATGGTACAAAGTTACGTTATTACTTTTTTGAGAGTGGTTCCTATTCAGGCGGGAATGAACAGAAGGAGATTGTGCGGCAGGGGTTTGATGTGTGGAAGAAGGTAGGGATTGGTATCAAGTTTGAGGAAGTTCGCAACATCAGCGAGGCAGAGATACGAATCGGCTTTTTGGAAGGGGATGGGGCCTGGTCATATGTTGGCCGCGATACAATCGATATTCCTAAACAAGGCGAGCGTACCATGAACTTCGGATGGGATCTTCGGGCTGATCCCCGTGGGGTAGATGTCCCTGTTCACGAGATAGGCCACGCTTTAGGTTTCCCTCATGAGCACCAAAACCCGTTTGCAGGTATCGTATGGGACGAAGAAGCCGTTTATAAATATTTTGGTTCTCCTCCTAACGAGTGGGACCGAGATACAACTTTTTATAATGTGCTCCAAAAGCTTGCAGTAGGAGAAGTGGAGGGGTCAAAGTGGGACCCCAACTCAATCATGCACTACGCTTTTGCAGCGGGACTCATTGAGAAACCTGTGGAGTATCAGAACGGATTAAACCCTGCTGGCGGACTTTCTGAGCAGGATGTGTTGCAGGTACGATTATTCTATCCCCCGCTTGATGACTCAAGTTATACAGAACTTAAACCCTTCCATTCCGAGATTCTGTCCCTCGCGCCTGCTGAACAGAAGAACTTTGTGATCAAACCCTCTGCTACCCGAACCTATACAATTGGAACCTTCGGAAAACTAGATACAGTTATGGTTCTTTTCGAGGATCAGAGTGGTGACCTGAAATATGTTGCTGGTGACGACGACAGTGGCACAGACTTGAATGCACAAATCAATGTTCGGCTTTATCAAGGTCGGCGGTATGTGTTGAGAATCCGCTTGTACTCTAACTTTTCTGGTGGTGAAGCCTCAGTGATGCTTTGGTGAGGGCTGCCGCAAAAGTTTAGAGAGAAAAGCGATTTATCAAAGTAGTGCATGGCCACCCGTAGGGTATATGGGGCAAGCTATTTTCTATTTTGTCTTTTTTCTCCCAATAGAAAGCGGGTAATTTGCTTATCAAGCAGCAGGTGATGCGCGAGGAAGGCGGGTTTGGGCTGATTGGAGTCTGAAACGAGGTACAGCAGTTTGTGGTGACTTAGGGGGGCAGAGAGCCTCCCGTCTCCTGCCTCAACACTCCAATTTCTAGCTTGGGTGAAAAAGTGAGATGCTCCCTAGGTAGGACACGGCGCTGTGTAACCGAAAATGATATTACTTCTGGCTCATCAGAGTTTATTTGCCATGATTATACAGCGTATTCTAGGTTCATAAAGTAGTAGGGAAAAGGCAATGCCTTTTCCCTACGGGGATTCATGGATCAGGGGTGTACTTCACAAATAACGTGGAATCTGCTGTAAGATGTTTGGTTTCACCCTTTTTTGATTTGCCAACCGTCTATTAATCCATCGTCCCTACAATATTCTCACCTAATTAATTAGCTCGATCGCACTACAGGAGAGCAAAATCTGTGGCAGTAATCACGCTTGCAGGCACATTGCTGAGAGTTGCCAAAAGTTGCCCGGAACCAGTAACTCGGATGAGAGTTGAACTATTCTCGGCAACAATGCTCAGTTGGGAGAAATCCAGACCACCCATTAAGCCGATCGAATCGAGGCCGTATTGAAAGTCTAAAATAGTCTCGCTGCCGAGGTCAATACCCAACATAAATCGATCGTTTCCGGTACCTCCAATCAGAGTATCATTCCCCTGATCTCCAAACAGCCAATCATCCCCAGCACTGCCAAGCAAACTATCCTCATCCTTACCGCCGTAAAGAGTATCGTTCCCAGTATCCCCGTTGACAGTATCCTGACCTTCATTGCCAAACAACAAATCGTTGCCCAAACCGCCACATATTTGGTCTTGTCCGCCAGTAGAACCAATGGGGAGGGGGCTACCAATATCCCCGTACACTGTATCTTCCCCCTCGCCGCCACAGATAGTATCACTGCCTTCATCTCCAAACAGCAGATTGCTGCCCAATTCGCCGACAACTAAGTCATCGCCCTTGCCGGCACGCACTGTATCATTACCCTCACCACCTGCGATCGTATCTTGATTTTTCTCCCCGCTGAGGAAGTCATCGCCCGCCAAACCGAACACCAAATCGTTGCCAGTCAAATCCGGGTCGAAGGGGTTAATAGTTCCCCCGTAGATAGTATCGTTACCCTGGTCGCCAATTAAAGTATCGCTTTCTTGGTCGCCGAAAATAATGTCGTCATCTTTGCCGCCGTAAACAACATCTTCGTTTTTGCCAGCAAAGATTAAATCATCTCCAGCAACCCCATTGAGGTAATCATTACCCTCATTGCCAAACAGCAAGTCCCTGTCTATATCTGGGCCAACCGGGAAAGCACTGTTAAGTCCCCCGTAAACATTATCATTGCCCCGCAATCCTGCCAACAAATCATCGCCGTCAAAACCATTTATTTCGTCACCGTTATTAGTGGCGAAAATAGTGTCGTTACCGTTAGTACCGTTGCGGCTATTAGTGACAGAATTTGAACCGCGAATACTGCTAAGGCTGGGTAAAACAATTTGCGAACAAATGCAGTCAACATCTTGTCCTTCTTGCGGTGGTGGTGTTGGTGTTGGTGTTGGTTGGACTTGGGCCAAGGAATTGCCAAAGTTAATATTGCTAACATTAGTGCCACTGACAGCAATAATATCAGCAGGATTGGCAGTAGTTTGCGTCCAACCAGGTTGATTAACTTCCCGAACTCGATAAGTTACCGGCCCTAAATTAGCGAAACTGTAGCCACCAAAACTATCAGTTGAAGTGTTAACTTCTCCAGCATCTAAAGAGTCGTTGCTGTTAGCGTCAAGGAAGATTTGCCAGTTCGGCAATAGCGGTTCTTGAGCATCCAAAACCCCATTGTTATTGAGGTCATTAAACTTGCTGCCGGAGATACTAATATTTTGGAAATTGCCAAAATTAACGTTCGATTGACTTTCGCCACTCCCCAGATTAACCGCCGCCGGATTAGCAGTAGTTTGCGTCCAGCCAGTCTGCTGGACTTCCCGCACATTGTAGGTGCCGGGATTGAGATTGTTGAAACTGTAATTACCAGAATTGTCAGTGGTAACAGTAGTTTCGCCCGAATCTAAAGAGTTGTTCCCGTTAGCATCTAGGAAAATTTGCCATCCCGAAAGACCAGTTTCCTCTGCATCCTGAGTACCGTTGCCGTTGCCGTCGTTAAATTTAAGACCGCTGATGCTGCTTTGTGGGACGGGAGTCGGAGGCAGAGGCGGAGTCGGAGTTGGAGTTGGAGGCGGAGTCGGAGTCGGAGTTGGAGTTGGAGGGGGAGGAAACGTGGATCGATTGCCAAAATTAACTGTAGCAGGAGTAGTTTGACCTGCTGCCAGAGTCACCGAAACCGGGTTTGGAGTAGTTGGCGCAATGTCCGCCGGTACAAGTTCCTGGACGCTGTAAGTACCTGCAGGCAAGTTGGGGAAAGTGAAACTGCCCTCAGCCCCGGTGTTAACGGAAGTTTCATTTGTATCTAGATTGTTGTTGTTATTGGTGTCAAGGAAAATCCTAAATCCGGAAACACCAAGTTCTCCGGCTGTTTGAGTGCCGTTGCCATCAATGTCGTTAAATGTAATCCCGGTGATGCTGCCTAGTACAGTGGGTATTGTTTGGTTGCCGAAATTAACGGTAGCAGGAGTAGTTTGACCTGCTGTCAAAATCACTGGGGGCGGGTTTTGAGTAGTTTGCCGACTGCCAACTGGCACAACTTCCCGAACGTTGTAAGTGCCCGCAGGCAAGTTGCCGAAAGTGAAACTGCCATCAGCGGCGGTAGTTGCGGAAGTTTCGCCGGCACTGAGAATGCCGTCACCGTTTGTGTCGAGGAAAACTGTAACTCCGGGAACGCCAATTTCTCCGGCAGCTTGAGTGCCGTTGCCGTCAATGTCGTTGAATTTTATACCAGTAATGCTGCCCAGTACGGTGGGTATTGTTTGGTTGCCGAAATTAACGGTAGCAGGAGTAGTTTGACCTGCTGTCAGAATCACTGGCGGGTTTTGAGTAGTTTGCCGACTGCCAACTGGCACAACTTCCCGAACGTTGTAAGTGCCCGCAGGCAAGTTGCC
>NZ_JAUBOS010000017.1:61817-78264 GCF_036700365.1 Microcoleus sp. w2-18bC1 | reverse complement strand
GGCGGGTTTTGAGTAGTTTGCCGACTGCCAACTGGCACAACTTCCCGAACGTTGTAAGTGCCCGCAGGCAAGTTGCCGAAAGTGAAGCCGCCGTTAGCATCGGTAGTTGCGGAAGTTTCGCCGACACCGAGGATGCCGTCACCGTTGGTGTCGAGGAAAACTGTAACTCCGGCGACACCAAGTTCTCCGGCTGCTTGCGTGCCATTGCCGTCAATGTCGTTAAATTTGATGCCGGTGATGGTACTCAGCGGTACTGGTATTGCTTGGTTGCCAAAATTAACGGTAGCAGGAGTAGTTTGACCGGCTGTCAGAATCACTGAAACCGGGTTAGCCGTAGTTGTTTGACTTCCAGGCGGTACAACTTCCCGGACATTGTAAGTGCCTGCGGGCAAGTTAGGGAAAGTAAAGCTGCCATTGGCCCCAGTCGTTGCGGAAGTTTCTCCGGCACCGAGGATGCCGTCACCGTTTGTGTCGAGGAAAACTGTAACTCCGGCGACGCCAAGTTCTCCGGCTGCTTGCGTGCCATTGCCGTCAAAGTCGTTAAATTTGATGCCGGTGATGGTACTCAGCGGTACGACAACGGGAACAGGCTGTGCGGAAAATTCCGAAGTGTTGCTAGTGGTGTCTGTTGCTGTCGCGGTGATTAATTGACCTGCGGTGACTGCTGCTGGGAAAGTTTGATTGAAGGCAGCGTTACCGGCGGCGTCAGTAGTTACCGGGATAGAAGCGATGAAGGTTTGGCCTTGGGTGCCGGGGGGAGTGTTGGCGAAAAATTGGAGGGTGAATGTGGTACTTGGAGTGCTGTTGAAAGTACCCGCGACCGTGACGCTGCCAGCACTGGCGGTAGCGGTAGTGAGTACAGGAGTGTTTTGGAGGTTGTTTGCACCGGTGTCGGCGTCGCCCGCATCGTTGGCGGTGATGCCGTTGTTACCGAGGTCGATGCCTAAGCCAAGGTTGGCGAAGATGGAGTTGTTTTGGATGCTGTTGCCGGTACCGGCGATGATATTTACTGCCGAACCGAGGTTGTTGGCGATGGTATTTCCTTGACCTGCTGCCGTACCGCCGATCGCATTATTGATTGCTCCGTCAATCAACACCCCAGTAATATTGGGCACGGGGGAGGTACCGTCGAAGCCGACGCCGATGAAGTTACCGAACAAGGAGTTGCCCGTGGTGCTGGGGCCAGAAAGTGATAGGCCGTTACCGTTGCTGTTGCCGGAAATAATGTTGCGGGCGGCTGGGGTTGTCCCGCCAACAATGTTGTTGTTTGCACCTCCCTGGATGACGACGCCGACACCAGTGTTGGGCAAAGCGGCGTTACCTGAGACGTTGGTGCCTATAAAGTTGCCTGTCAGAGTATTGCCCGTAGTGGTGGGACCCGACAGTCCCACACCGTTACTGTTGCCGGAAATAATGTTGCGGGCTGCTAGGGTTGTCCCGCCAACAATGTTGTTGTTTGCACCTCCCTCGATGGAGACGCCGAAAGCAGCGTTGGGCAAAGCGGCGCTGCCGATAGCGTTAGTGCCGATGAAGTTGCCTGTCAGGGTATTGCCGATGGCACCGGCACCCAGAATGGCAGCACCGTGAATGCTGTTACCGGAAATGACATTCCCGCTAATCGTGTTGCTGGGTAAGCCGTTGATGCTAACGCCGCTGGTGTTGGGCAAGGCCAGGGTGCCGGCAGCGTTGGTGCCAATGTAGTTGCCCAGCACTTGGTTGCCTCCTGTACCGCCAACGATGGTGATACCGTCGGCTGTATTCCCAGAAATGATGTTGCGATCGCCCGGGTTAGTCCCGCCAATTATGTTGCCACTGCCACTCTGAACGGCGATGCCGAAAACAGCGTTGGGCAAGGCCGCAGTGCCCGCAGCGTTGGTGCCGATGTAGTTGCCCAGCATTTGGTTGCCTCCTGTACCGCCAATGATGGCGATACCGTTGGCTGTATTCCCAGAAATGACGTTGCGATCGCCCGGGTTAGGCCCGCCAATTATGTTACCGCTGCCACTCTGAACAAGGACGCCAAATAAGTTGGGTGCAGCGGTGTCAGTGGCGTTGATGCCGATGTAGTTCCCCACTAAGGTGTTGCCGTTGCTTTGGAGGGATATGCCGCTGTTGGTGAAGCGATTAATTATTAATCCCCGCAAAGTGCTGCCACCGCTACCAGCGAGGCTCAAACCCGTGTCAACCGCATTTGCTCCATCGAGTTGGATCAGGGGGGTGCCGGCGAACCCCGGTTGGCTAGTGCCGTCAATGATTGTGGGAACGTTAATATTTGGCAAGGCAGTCAGGGGTGCGATCGTCTGAACGCCTGCACCGGGAATGGCAAAGTTAATATTGTGCGGTGGTGTGGGCGCTGCATTCGCATCCGTAATCGCTTGTCGCAGTGAACCCGGCCCAGCGTCAGCCGTATTAAAAACAGTAAACGTCGCCAAGGTATGTGCGTAATTTGCCATTACCTCCGGCTCGATCGCCAATGCTGTTTTAATCGCTCCAGTAGCATATTCAAGTACCCAGTTTCCGCCTTTTTCGGCACTGCCCGTAATATCTGAAGAAGCAGCAACCGACGCTTTTGTTAACTTGCTCAGCTTTTGTACAAAAGCCTCTCCTTTTTCACCTGCTGCTACGTTACATCCGTATAGCAGAATTTCAAATCGATTTTGAATTGAGTTGACAGATGACGAAAACCACCGTTTCAAACAGTCGCGATATGTTTCTAAATTGTCGGAATTCAGCCGAGTTTGCCCTAGCTGCAAACTTCCCGATTCCCCGTGAGAAATAATGTGAACGCTTTCTATACCTTTGCGGCTCTGCAGTGCTTCGGCAATTTGTTCGATGCCGTCCCGCGCCCGATCGACTAAAATTACCTCTATCCCCGCTTTAACACCAACCGCCAGACTTGGCCAATCTTCAACTGCTGAATCTACGAATACTATTTGTTGGTTTTTCATAATTACTGTTTCCCCATGCACCTAGTTAGGTTTTCAAAATGTTGTTTCCGTGCGATGATAGTCGCTACTTCAATCCACCACAAATACGGCTACCACAAAACCTGCCTTTAACTCAGTACAATTTGTACAGACAAAGCTTTACGATTATCTATTTTGGTGATTCTTGTAAATCTGTTGGATTTGGAAAGTTGCTCGATCGCACTTTTTCATTCTCAACTTAAAAAAACCAGACCCCTGGTACAGCTAGCTTGTTCCCGATTACGGAAATTTTTCAAAAAACGTAAGTATAATTTACACAAGTTAATGTACGGTTTTTTACTAAGTACACTTTTGTGAAAAAAAATCCAACTCTACGCAAATTCCAAACCCAGAGAGTGGTAGGTATCCAGCCATTCTTCAATCTCTAATCTCCAGTCTCGAAGCTAAAACCGCAGGGCTGGGATTTTGGCAAATTCAGCGTGTCCCTCATAACATAGAGGAATAGTCGCCTTCATGGCATCATAGAAACTTGTCCGTCACATAATAGAAATAGATGACCGCTCAAAACTCCCCTGTTTCCCCCGTCACTTGGATGGAAGACCGAGTTCTGCTAATTGACCAAAACCGACTCCCGAAAGAATACGGTGTAGTCGAAATTAGCCGCTACGAAGATATGGCTGAGGCGATTAAAACTATGATAGTCCGAGGTGCTCCGGCGATCGGGGTAGCAGCAGCTTACGGGATGTATTTGGGGGCGCGAGAAATCGAAACCAGCGATCGTACTGAGTTTTTAACTAAACTAGAACAAGTTGGCGAGTTATTGCGATCGACTCGTCCCACGGCGGTTAACTTGTTTTGGGCAATATCGCGAATGCTCAAAACAGCCGAGAGAACTAGCGGTTCTGTCGAACAAGTGCAAAAAACTTTGTTAGAAATGGCCAAAACCATTCAAGCTGAAGACTTGCAAACTTGTAAAGATATCGGCGACAAAGGTTTAGAAGTTCTGCCAGCTACACCCGAAAAATTGAACTTACTAACTCACTGTAATGCCGGTGCATTAGCAACAGCAGGCTACGGTACTGCTTTAGGTGTATTTCGTTCTGCTTGGCGAGAAGGAAGACTCGGAAGAGTTTTTGCAGACGAAACTCGGCCCCGTCTCCAAGGTGCAAAACTTACCACTTGGGAATGCGTACAAGAAGGAATTCCTGTTACATTAATAGCCGACAATATGGCCGCTCACTGCATGAAACTCGGCATGATTCACGCAGTAGTTGTCGGTGCAGACAGAATCGCTGCTAACGGCGACGCCGCGAATAAAATTGGCACTTACAGTTTAGCAATTGTTGCCAAAGCTCACAACGTCCCGTTTTTTGTTGCTGCGCCTCTATCTACCATAGATTTTGAACTTTCCGACGGCAGCCAAATTCCCATTGAAGAACGCGATCCAGTTGAAATGTATCAAGTTGGAACTACGCGGATTTGTCCTGTGGGAGTCGAATTTTACAATCCCGCTTTTGACGTAACTCCGGCCGAATTAATATCGGGAATAATAACAGAACACGGTACGGTTGCTCCTGGGGCATTGAAACAGTTTCAGGCAAAACAATTAGTTTAATTGTATGTTGCTCAACCGCTCATTCCGCCGGTTATCTGTGAAATTAAGCATGATTCCTAGCAGCCGCAACTGGCAGCTCAAAGTTGCGATCGCAGCTCTAACTCTGCCAGTTGTTTTCAGTCCTGTCTCGGAAGCTCAAGTGTCACAAACGCTTACAGCTAAGGAATCACAAGCCAAAAAAATTGTGGGTTCGATGAATAAAGCTCAGCAAGTTTACTATGCTGAAAAAGCAGGCTTTACAAGTTCTCTTTCCAATCTATTGGTTTATCTCGGTCTCCAAGTTAAACCTAACTCAGCCAATTACAGCTACTCGATCGGCATGGTGAAAAAAGGTGCTGTATTTAACTACGGAGTATCGAAGCAAGCTAATCTCAAAAGTTTTGTGGGAGGAGTCTTTTTGGTGGCAAATAAGACCCAAACAATCTTGTGTATAAATGCTGCTCCTGGCAAGACTAAACCACCTAATCCAACTAATACCAAAGGGGTTTTAGAATGCGCTGCTGGTACAGCAAAAATTAATCCATAAATTATGTCGAATTTACTGTATAATTTGGCAGACAATTGGATAGTAAGCGCCGATTTAGCTAAGCAATTACTTTTAGGTGGCGCTACTCTGCTCGATGCTCGTCAACCTATTTTAAAGTGGTTTTGCCGTCTCCCACCAGCTATTTCCGTAACTTGGCAGGAATTTTCTCAATCGCACTTTCCCCAAAAGGGAAAAATTCTCGAAAATAATACAGTTTTAACTCAAAAACTGCAAGCAATTGGAATTTGTCAAGACAAACCTGTCATAGTTGTTGCCGATCAGATTAAAGGGTGGGGCGAAGATGGGCGAATTGTTTGGATGTTGCGGACTTTGGGACACGAAAAAGCCGTTTTTGTAGATGGAGGATATCGGGCTTTAATCAAAGCTGGGATTAATCGAGTAAAAGCTGCAAACAATCCACCGCAAACAGGAGATTTTGTAATATCTCGCCGCTCGACTTGGGAAATTCAGCGGGATGAATTGAAAGCTATTTTAGGAGATGAGAATTTAGTCATTATTGACGCCAGAGAGCCGCGAGAATATGCAGGTAAAAGGCCTTACGGAGAAAAGCGGGGCGGGCACATTCCCGGTGCGGTTCACCTCTATTATAAACAGTTAATGAACAAACAGGGACAACTGCTGGATCGCGGGGAAATTGTCGCTATTTTGCAGCAAAAAGGAGTTTCGCAGTCAACTCAAATTGTGAGTTATTGCTCCGGGGGAATTCGTTCTGCATGGTTGACTTGTGTCTTGACAAATGTGGGATTTAATGCTAAGAATTATGCAGGTTCAATGTGGGAATGGTCGGCTTCGCCGGCAGATAGCTATCCCCTTTCAATAAGCCTTTCAGGGGCGGGCTAGAAGCCCAACCCCTACTCCCCACAAGAAAATTAACTCTTTGTGGAACAGGCCGGAAAGCCTGTTCTTCTTCAAGAAGTCGGGAATCTAAAACAAGAGCGTTTCAGGTTGAGATTCTCAACCGACTTGTTCGATATACTGAGCGAGATCGTCGCGCAGGCGGCTGAGTTCGGCTTCGGTGGTAACGCGCACGCGATCGTCCCTAACCGTAATCAGCACTTTTGCAGCAAAAGGAGTTGGCCAGATATTCGGGTTGCAGAAAACTTCCAAAAATACATCCCCTGCATACCGATATTCCATAGGTTTCTGGGGAGAAGCTTTAGCGCCAGCGGTTTTGACGGCTACAGCTTTCAAGCTTTCCATCAAAGCTGCAATTTCGCTTTGCAAATCCCGCGCGGCTTGCGGGGAAAAGCTAAAGGAGACAGAACCTTCGACTAAATTCAGTGTCAGCGGAGAAAGAGACATGGGCAATGAAATTTAACATACTATTGTTAATGATAAAAAATATAGTAACCCAAAAGAAGTACATTCCAGCTCAATTGGACTGCGAAACTGGTATTAATTAAAAATTGTCTCAAGAAGCTAGGCTAAATTAATGAATATAAATCTCGTCGCAAGCTAGATTCAGCAATACTTTTAACCTTTTATGACTTGATAAGCTTTAAACTAGAAACAAGAAAACTTGACGGCTGAGCGAGGATATTTTATGGTTGCCGATAACCGTTCCGAAGTCCGCAAGGTTTTAATAATTACCTTATTGCTAAATTTGCTGGTGATGGCAATTAAAGCAGCCGTGGGATGGCTGACTGGTTCCCTCAGTTTGCTGGCAGATGCTTTGCACAGTGTCACGGACAGCGCTAATAATATTTTAGGATTGGTAACTAATCATTATGCCAATCCGCAGCCCGATCGCGATCATCCCTACGGACACCAAAAATTTGATGCTCTCGGAGCTCTGGGAATTGCTGCTTTTCTGGGAATTGCCTGTTTTGAAATTCTCAGCGGTGCTGTCGAAAGGTTGCTTAAAGGTGGCACAGTTGTTAAAATATCCCCCAATGAATTGTGGATTTTGCTGATTGTACTGGGGATTAATATTTTTGTCACTTTTTACGAGCGCAGAGTTGGCCAACGTCTCGGTAGCGCGATTTTAGTGGCTGACGCTCAGCACACGATGAGCGATGTTTGGGTGACAATTATGGTCATCGGCGGGTTGATTGGTGTTTGGCAAGGAGAGGTTTTAAACATACCTCAACTGCAATTCCTGGATGTGTTTTTGTCTTTTCCTGTGGCTGTTTTGGTATTTAGCAGCGGTTGGAAGGTTTTAAGGGAAAATCTGCCTTGGTTGGTGGATGAAATGGCGATCGCACCTGAAGTTATTCATGCGATCGCGATCGATGTACCGGGGGTTGTCAACTGTCACTCGATCGCCTCCCGTGGCGTTGTAGGGCGTCAAGTATTTATTGAGATGCACATGATTGTGGATGCTGTCGATGTAGAAACAGCTCACCGGATTACAGAAGAAGTAGAAGCCCGTTTGGAAGAACGTTTCAGCCCTGTACGCATCTTAATTCACGTTGAGCCGCCGGCTTACCATTCCGACCAAATTAGCTACGATTCTGAAAAATGAAGGCACAACCAGTGATTTTGACACGGATACACGGATTAATTGAAAAATCGGGAAAGTATTTTTACTTACCGCAATTCCTCCAATTTTTTAAATCGTATCAATCGGGTTAGAGCGATCGCACTTAATTTAGTTGCTGTTTTCCACAGGAAAAGGGGGGTTTTCCACAGAAATCGGCAAGTTTTCCACAATAGATCGATCGGCTGTCGTCGATTTCTGTCTTTCTATTTGTATAAATTCCAAGTATTTTGAATTTCTGTAGCCATTTCCCCCCGCAAATGCCAAGGTAGCAAAATCTCCACTTTTGAACCGAGAACTCGCAGCCATCTCAACGGGTAGTGCAGATGGAATTTTTACTTTATTTTATCTGGTGCTAGCCTATCTACTCTCGATCGTAGGGGAAATTCTCCTACTCTGTTTTAGCGGACGATTCTCTTAATTCAGAGAAAGATGAAGAAATGTTTCGAGCGAGTTGGATTTGGGGGTGTGAGTGCGATCGCTCTCTTACCACCGAACCAGATAACGCAGATGTACATCTCAACCTTCAATCTTAATCATTTTCAGTTGAAAAACTGAAACTTTAGTTTATAGGGGCATCATATAGTGATGACAAGTGTTCGAGCCAGGATTTTCTAATGGATCTACAATCAGCACAATAAAGTAATCTTTTGGATTATACATTTGCAAAAACCTTAGAATTGAATCCCACATTTCACTTGGAACATTTTGGGACAAGTTTATACAATTATTTTGTGTTACATAAGTCCTAGTCAGTTCCTCATAGGATTTTTGTACTTCAATTAAGACAATTCCTTTCCCCAATTGCTGATAACCGTTAACAGCTTGCTGTTTAATTAACTCACTAAATTGCGAGAATATTTTTTGAGCTACTGGAACTAAATTGTAAAACAACTCAGGAGTTTGAAACATTTCCTTACTACTAATACCCTCAATGATTGAAGCACGAGGTTGCCTCTGGTTTCTAAATCCTTGAGCTTTACGGTTCTCTTTTGATTTTCTTTTAAGTTTTGATTCTAGATCTGCTAGTCCACATCTTCCAGGAAAAGCCTTTATCATCCTTTGCATAGATTCAGCAGGAATTGTGCGAATATAAGGCAGCTCTGCCAGTAATATTTGATAGAGAATAGTATCAGGGTGATCCTGCCCGCAAGTCTTTAAAGCAATTGTGAAAGCTTTCTTCCATAACTCCTCTGCTTCGTCAAATTTCCCTTGTCGGCAGTACAAGTCTGCTAAATTATGAAAACTAGAAGCAACATCAGGATGATCTTTTCCTAAAATTTCTCTTGTTATTTGTAAAGATTCTACATATAATAACTCGGCTTTTTTAAGTTGATCCTTGTAAAAGTATACAATCGCTAAATTATTCAAACTCATAGCATAATCTAAATGCTTCTTTCCCACCGATTTCTCCTTTGTTTCTAAAGCTTTTAAAAGCAATCGTTCTGCATCTGTATAACGAACTTGCTCTGTGTAAAGTAGTCCTAAATCGTTGAGACTAACAGCATAGTCAGGATGATTCTCGGATAAACAATTTTTCCTAATTTCTAAAGCTTGCTTTAAAAAAGATTCAGCTTTATTGTAATTTTCTTGCGATCTATAGACATTTCCTAGGCTGTTGAGAACAGAAGCTACATCAGGATGATGCTCTCCAAACAATTTTTTAATATTATGTAGAGATTCCATAAATAGAACTTCAGCTTGTCTATATTTTCCCTGAATGTTGTAAAGAGATGCCAAATTATTTTTGTACACACCTATTGCTCGATGGTTATTATCTAATAAATTTTTAGCAATATCTAAGCTCTCTTCAAGTAGAGATTCAGCTTCATTATACCGACCCTGGTCTTTATACAAAGTTCCTAAAGTATTTGAGGCCATAATCAGTATATCAATGCTTTGATTTTTGCAACTTTGTTGACGTAAAATAGGTATAAATTTCAGTGTTTGATTTTCGC
Organism: Microcoleus sp. w2-18bC1; assembly: GCF_036700365.1. NCBI lineage: Bacteria > Bacillati > Cyanobacteriota > Cyanophyceae > Oscillatoriales > Microcoleaceae > Microcoleus > Microcoleus sp. w2-18bC1. The sequence continues at coordinate 68,738 of NZ_JAUBOS010000017.1, read as the reverse complement.
TAATGTTTTCGTTAATTTTAAATTTTTCTTCTCCATCAAAACCATCTAATTCGGAATTATTTACGATTGTTTTCCAGCAGATTAGTAATATTTTTTCGGCTTCGTTATACCGATTTTGGAAAAAGTAAATTAACGCAAGCTCATGTTGGATCGTTATTAGCCATAAATGTTGGTCATTCATATATTTTTGAAGAAACCAAAAAACAGTTTTACACAGTTTTTCTGCTTCTTCGTAAAAGCCTTGCAACCTATAAAAATGTGCGAGTCTGTGTTTTACAAAATTCACAAAAAGAAAATCTTGTGGAAAACGAGTTTGTAGCTTTTCCATCAAAAACTGACAGGAATTAGCAGCTAAAGCGTACCGACCTTGATTTTCATAGAAAGAAATTAATAGAGTAAAAGGATATCCAAAGTCTGAGTCGCTAAGATATTGACTCATCTCTTTGACGATTTCTTTTATATGAGGAATAAGAGGAAAAATAATGTTGATTTCATCGTGGTTTGGTGAATCTGGTATCTGTTTCGCCAATGCTGCTATATATCCTGCCAAGTAAAATTTCAGTTCTTCTGCCTGTGGTAGTGCTTCCATTTTTTGCCTAAAGAACTCTCTGATAAGTTGATGAAACCGATAAATTCCCTCACCGCACGGCTGAAGTAAATTCAATCGAACAAGCTTATTTTTAGCTTCTTTTGTCGCTTCTAGGGAGTTTTCCAATTCTTCCAGTATTTCCTGAGTAATTATTTGAGATTCTAATGCTTCTTTTATGGCTTTTGCATCTTTTTCACTCACTGCAAGCTGTAATCCATTGGGTTTCCAAGGAATGGGGGCTGGAGCAAACAAACTCAGAAGACAGCCTAACCTCTGCTCAGCATCATTTAGGCGTTCCCAACTCAACTCAAAAGCATCGGCAACTCCTAGTTGAGCTGTCATTGTTGGTTCTGGATTTTCCAAGGCTCGATGTCTTAGACGTTTCTGCTTTAATCGTCGCAACATTTCTGCTAAAGATAAATCTTCATCTTGTGCCAAATATTGCCCTACTAATTCCAATCCTAGAGGCAAATAACCAAGCCACTTGCATAAATTTCTAGCAACCCAAGGCTCTCGTTTTAGCCTTTCTCGCTCAACTAAAGACTTCAGCAGAGCTAAAGCTGCTTTCGGCTTCAGCACATCTAAATCTAGACGAGCAAGCGGTTTACCAAGCCTTTCCCGCGTTGTAATCAACACTTTGAAGCGAGATTCAGATGGTAAATAAGACTTAATTTGCCTGTAATCTGCAACATCATCAATAACAATTAGTACCTGACCTTCACTCCAACGTTGCCAGCAGAATTGTACTTGACCAGCTAATGTCAATCCATTGGGTAAGGTGAAGTTTGGAAAATGCGCGATCGCAAACTCGACAATTTGAACTCCGATGTCTCCACGTTTGGGATACAGCCAACAACTACCGCCTTTGTAGGTTTCTGCATGACCTTGAGCATACTGGATCGCGAGTTCAGTTTTGCCAACACCGCCCATACCAGCGATCGCCGCAATTGCTACCTGATTGTTTTTTTCCAGAAGTGGGTGCAATTCTGAAAGTTGCTCCGTGCGACCGACAAACTCAACAGCACCACTGCGAGGAATATTATTGTGATGTTCGAGACTGCTCTGAGTTGCTAAGACTGTATTTTCTAATCCTTCTGTATGCCCAAGCTTTGGTAATTTTGACTTTGAACAAACCTGGTTCCACGCCTCGATACCGACAATATCTGTCACTTTTAAGCCAAAACCCTTTTCAGCGATCGCCCACGCAGACTCCGGATCGACTCCACCACCGTATAAGAAGGTCTTGACTGTCTTTGGATCTACATCTGCTTTCTCTGCAATACGCTCAAACGTCAGACGCCGCCCTTCACTGTCACGATTAGCAGCTTTGGATTCTTTAAGTATTCTGATTCCTTCTTCAGTAGCCTGCACACTGCGGGATTTGCGTCTTCGAGTCATTGATTTAGTCAGTTCATTTGTATTCCTACTAGATTAACCGCTTCTAAACGCTGCTGACAGCAAAGAGCGGGGAAGTTTGGGGAACTTTACGATCTTCACCAATCTGCTCTGGAGAAATCCAGTTGACCCCAATAGGCTTGAATCATTAACACTCAAAGGTTCAGCTTATGACAGCCTTCCAACTCAGCCTTTTCCCAGACGAGCCACCCACTCCCATCGACTCCCTTAACAAAAAGAGAAGGGTAAAACTCCCATCCCAACCAACTGTAATTGAGCAATCCTGCACAACCCATAGAGCCGCACAACTTTTGGAGGTATCCACCACAACTCTCTACCGCGCTCGGAAAGAAGGCAAACCTTACCAGAAGGGCGCTTGGACTGCTACCGCTCTTGGTGCAAACGCTTGGACAGTCGTCTACAACCCCTTTAATTCCCACTCACCCTAATCTGAAATAAAACTCATGCTATACGCCTTTGACTATGACAATTCTTTGTCTTCATTTCCCCAATTCCAAAGCGGAGAAATCATCAACGAGTTAGAAACGATCGCTATCGATATTCTAGAGATGATTTTAGGCGATCGCTTCCGTTACTGTCCCCAAGTTCCCCTAGAAATCATCTGTTCTCGTCCAGAAACTTTCACCCGTCTTCCCATTGAACTTTGGAAATTTTGGGTGAGTTCCAGAGTCGATATCGCCTTGATGGAACGCGGTTATTGTGCTAGTCGCAAAGCCAAACTGGTGATAGAATGTCAATCTCATTGGCACGATCGCCCAGAGGTGCAGGAGCGCGATCGCAAAAAAGCCCGACTCCTTGCATCTGTTGGCGTTCCCTTAGTATACCTGCGACAAATCGATCGAGATCGACGCTTCTATCGTTTCTACACTCCCAATGGACAAAAAGAAGTCTTCTACAACTCAATTACCCAACAAGGACGGACTGAACTGGAAGCATTTTTGCAACACTATTCCACACAGTTGACAGTTGACAGTTGACTCTTAGACTATAAATTTTATGTGTAAGTCCTGTAATTAACACAGGACTTACAGACGGCATCTATCTTTAGCCCTGGGCAGATTAATACATTTATAACCGGGTTATTTACCCTTGTTAAAGGCTAATTATGCAGTTTGTTTGTCCATCAAACCCGGTTTCTGGCAACCCGTGCGTCCAGGAGTATATCTTCCTTTACAAAGGTGACTTGATTCGGATTTGTGGTATATTTTCTGGGCGAGGGGATTTTTTAGGACAATGTTCGATATGAAACGTTTAAAATTAAAATCAATGCTGGCGGCGGCGATCGCGATCGCCCTTTGTTTAATCGCGATCGCCAGCTACGCCCAAGCCAACAAGACTTTAACACTGGCGACTTCCCCAGACTACCCGCCCTATGAATTTAAAGATACGGCTGTTAGCGGCAACGAAATCATCGGTTTTGACATCGATATTGCCAAATATATTACTAAAAAATTGGGCTACGAACTGAAAGTAATTGGCATGGATTTTAACGGCTTAATTCCCGCTTTGCAGGCGGGCAGAGCCGATTTTGTGATGGCGGGAATGACTCCCACAGCAGAAAGGAAAAACAATGTTGATTTTTCTGACCTTTACTACGAAGCTCAAAATACAATTGTCGCCAATAAAGGCAGCAATTTGACCAAAGCTGAAGATTTAGCCGGGAAAAAAGTAGGCGTTCAACTCGGAAGCATTCAGCAGGAAGCTGTGAAAAAAATGCCCGGTGTGCAACTGGCTGCTCTCAATAGGATTCCTGACATCATTCAAGAAATTAAATCGAACCGCATTGCGGCGGGAGTGATCGAGGATACTGTTGCTACGGGTTATGCAGCAGCGAACCCAGACTTGGAATTTAACACAATTCCGAATACTGAAGAAAGCGGTTCGGCGATCGCCTTTCCGAAAGGTTCGAGATTAGTTCCAGAATTTAACCGAGTCCTCCAGCAAATGAAAGCCAGCGGTCAAATTAAGGAACTAGCTACTAAGTGGTTTTCTCGACCGATTCCGCAAGAAGCTGCTCAAGCAAATCAGCCTGCGGTAGCGTCCAAGTTCGGGTTAGATTTTGGCAAAATCGTGCCGAGTTTGCCTTATATTCTGTCGGGGCTTGGGGTAACGCTAACTTTTACCTTGCTGTCGGCATTTCTCGGGTTTATCTGGGGAATCGTCCTGTCTCTGTTTAAGATTTCTAGCATTAAACCGCTGTTCTGGTTTGGCACTGCTTACACATCAATTTTTCGAGGAACGCCGCTAATTTTGCAGTTGACTTTAGTTTATTTTGCAACGCCCCAGCTTACGGGCTATAATATATCGGCGCTGCAAGCTGGGGTGATTACTTTTTTCCTGAATTCTGGGGCTTATATTTCCGAAACAATCCGCGCCGGAATTCAAGCCGTAGATAAAGGTCAAAAAGAAGCCGCAGAATCCCTTGGCGTTCCCTACAAACTGATGATGGGCGATATTATCTTGCCGCAAGCGCTGAAAAATATTTTGCCTGCATTGGTGAATGAAAGTATTGCTTTGCTGAAGGATTCAGCTTTAGTTTCAGTAATTGGCGTAGAAGACTTGCTGCGTCGCGCTACAATTGTGGGAGCAGAAAAGTATATTTACTTTGAACCTTTGATATTTGTCGGCGCAATTTATTATTTGATGGTGCTTAGTTTAACTTGGGGGGCAAATGTACTCGAACGTAGACTCCAAACTAGCAGTTAAGGTCGATCGCCTGTATAAATCTTTTGGCAATCTGAAGGTTTTGCGCGAGATAACTACTGAGATTCATAAAGGAGAAGTGATTGCCATTATCGGCCCTTCGGGGTGCGGCAAGTCTACTTTTTTGCGGTGTTTAAATTTACTGGAAATTCCGACTTCTGGACACATATACATTGACGGGGTGGATATTACTCGGCCGAAGACAGATATTCTGAAAATCCGCCAGAAAGTGGGGATGGTTTTTCAGCATTTCCACTTGTTCCCGCACATGACTGTGCTGCAAAATGTGATCTATGCGCCTGTAAAGGTGAAGCAGGTGGCTAAGGATGAGGCGCGTCTGAAGGGGTTAGAATTGCTGGAAAAAGTGGGTTTGTCAGATAAGGCGGAGGTTTATCCTTCTAAGCTTTCGGGGGGACAAAAACAGCGGGTGGCGATCGCCCGCTGTTTGGCTATGGAACCGGAAATTTTGTTGATGGACGAACCGACTTCTGCACTCGATCCTGAAATGGTTAAAGAAGTGTTAGATGTGATGAAAGCTTTGACGAAAACGGGAATTACGATGGCGATTGTAACTCACGAAATGGGTTTTGCGCGGGAAGTCGCCCACCGGATTTTGTTTTTGGATGGCGGAAAGGTGGCGGAAGATGTGCCGCCGCAGGAGTTTTTTAGTAACCCGAAGTGCGATCGCGCCAAGCAATTTCTGGAAAAAATGCTTTAATTCATATAACAATTAGAGTTTTTAACCGCAGAGGACACAGAGGACACAGAGAGAGTTAGAGGAGAAAGAGACTGTTGCGGTAGGCAGCGTCAGGTTGCAGATGCTTGATCGGCACAAAAATTCGAGTTCCGGGATACCCTTTGTTGCCGACCTGCATTAGTGGTGAGCCTGTTTAAATGAAACTGAAATCACTGGCGCTTATTATGCTAGCAGAAACTCCGTTTAAAGCAGCTATAATTTCTCCTGTTTCCCCAAACTGAATCAAGGTTGCACCGCTATTTTCAGTAAGAGTTAATTGCTCGAATGTCAAGCCATTAGCTAGGATCAGCAAATCTTTTCCAACTTCAAAATCGGCAATAATATCGATACCAGAATTGGCAGACAGTAAAAAGCGATCAATCCCAGCACCTCCAATTAAACAATCATCCCCCAAACCGCCAATCAGGGTATCATTACCTTTGCCACCAATCAAAGTATCATTTCCCTCGCACCCGTCTAGCAAATCATTGCCAGCACCTCCACTCAGATAATTATTGCCAGCACCTCCGCAGAGGGTATCATTACCATAATCGCCGTAGAGAGAATCCTCGCCTTCGCTGCCGAAGATTATATCATTTCCCTTGCCTCCCAATGCGAGATCGCTGCCTTTGCCACCGTCGATAAAATCATCACCTTCACCGCCAAAAATTAAGTCGTCGTCTTCTTTACCATTTATTGAATCATTGCCGCCATTTCCGAAGATGATATCTTCCCCTTCACCGCCAAAAATGATGTCATTATTCTTGCCGCCAAAAAGGATATCATCTCCCTGGTTGCCGTCAATAAAATCATGGCCTCGGTTGCCGTAAAGGAGGTCGTTTCCTTCACCGCCGTAGAGGTTATCATCCCCTAAATCCGCATCAAAAATATTCGGATTTGGACTGCCGTAAAAAGCATCATTTTCTGACGTGCCAAACTCAATTTCCTCGCTACCATTGCCGTTGATAATGTTGTCAGCTTGGTTTGGGCGATCGACTTTTGGATACTCAATAGTATGGCAAATGCAATCAGTATCACTTCCTGGTGTAACAACGGGTACTGATGGTGTTGGGGTCGGTGTTGGCGTCGGAGTTTCCGCAGGCGTCGGAGTTGGAGTCGGAGTCGGAGTCGGTGTCGGAGTTTCCGCAGGCGTCGGCGTTGGCGCCGGAGTCGGTGTCGGAGTTTCCGCAGGCGTTGGCGTTGGTGTTGGCGTCGGATTTTCTGCTGGAGTCGGCGTCGGAGTAGAAGTTTCCGCAGGCGTTGGTGTTGGCGTCGGAGTTTCCGCAGGAGTCGGAGTTGGCGTTGGTGGAGTCGGCGTCGGAGTTTCCCCAGGAGTCGGAGTTGGCGTCGGTGGAGTCGGCGTCGGAGTTTCCCCAGGAGTCGGCGTTGGAGTTGGCGTCGGTGGAGTCGGCGTCGGAGTTTCCCCAGGAGTCGGAGTTGGCGTCGGTGGAGTCGGCGTCGGAGTTTCCCCAGGAGT
>NZ_JAUBOS010000017.1:0-61807 GCF_036700365.1 Microcoleus sp. w2-18bC1 | reverse complement strand
GGTGGAGTCGGCGTCGGAGTTTCCCCAGGAGTCGGAGTTGGCGTCGGTGGAGTCGGCGTCGGAGTTTCCCCAGGAGTCGGCGTTGGAGTTGGCGTCGGTGGAGTCGGCGTCGGAGTCGGAGTTGGCGTTGGTGGAGTTGGCGTCGGTGGAGTTGGCGTCGGTGGAGTTGGCGTCGGTGGAGTCGGCGTCGGAGTTTCCCCAGGAGTCGGCGTTGGAGTTGGCGTCGGCGTCGGTGGAGTTGGTGTCGGTGGAGTTGGCGTCGGTGGAGTTGGTGTCGGAGTTAGTGGGTTGACGGTAATATCCACACGATCGCTATCGGTTTGAGCACCGCCTAATTCTGCCGATCCGCGATCGTTTGTCGTCAAAGTCAGCGTATCCGTTCCGCTAAAATTCGGATTCGGCGTATAAGTTAAACCCTCTAAAGCAGCATTAATATCAGCCTGTTTTCCCGTATAAATCAGGCTGTTGCTGCCATTCCCCGATCCGGTAACTCCCGTCAGCGACTTGAGTGTAAGAGTCCCGCTGGTAACGCTGAGATTAACTTCCACCGACTCGCTATCTGCATCCGATACAGAGATACTATTGCCGTTGCTAGCCGAGAAGATGCGAGGAGTATTTTGATTCGTCGTTTCTTTGCCGATATCGGTCGAAATGTCTACACTCCAACTGGCAATATTTCCGGGAGTAGTAGCATTGGAAGCTTTACTATTCTCTTGGTTGGCATCAACTGCATACAATTTCCAAGTGCCGTTGGGGTTAGTTTTATTAAAAACAGAAAGAGTCGAACCGTAAGGCCCTTCTGGTGCCCCTGTCGGTGTTGGCGTTGGCGTATCGTTATACAAAAAGGGATAAACATCAAGAAAACCGCTCAGTGAATAGTTGGTCGGTTTGTAAGTTCCTGAAGCGATAGTTGGTACTGTAACAAAAGGAAAACTAGAAAGAAAAGAGGCTGCATTATCATCCAACTTCAGCGTGACGTTGTTGAGTGGTTCAGATGGAACGTGAGACATTAACACCACATTTTGTCCCTCGGGCCCAACTAGCAAGAGGTTGATGTTCTGCGGTCCACCATTGGCAGAGTTAGAAGTTTGAACATTGTTGAGAGTGATGGTAACGCTGTCTACTTTTCCTGTTACACCTGAAACGTCAATAGCAGACGGATAGGGTGTCGCTAAAACGTTATATACGAAGTCTCCGCTGTTGAGGGTAATGTTATTCGGGTTAGTTGTAGTGGTTGTGGTTCTTCCCGGTATTGAATTAATAGGAGATTGATTGCGACGAGAAAATTCCGAGGTATCGCCTGTGGTTTTATTAGTAGCAGTAGCAGCTAGAACCTGTTTGCCTGCTACTGGAGTGTAGGCGAAGTTGATATTACCATTGCCAGCGCTATCTGTAGTAACGTCTTGGAAGCCGAGGAAAGTTTGACCTTGACCTGCGCCTGCGGGGTCATAACTGGTATTTGCAAAGAATTCGACGCGGAAATTGGCATTAGGAGTGCTGTTGAGAATGCCGCTAACTGTGTTGCCGCTAACTGAGGTCAGAACCGGGTAATTTTGCAGGTTGTTGCTGCCTGTATCGGCGTCGCCTAAATCGTTGGAAGTGACACCATTATTACCGATTAAGTCAATTCCTAATCGTTTGTTGTTAAAAACGCTATTGCCTTGAATAGTGTTACTGGTGGCATTTTTACTAGCAACCTCCATACCGCTGCGATTATTGTTAGCAATGATATTACCTTCTCCAGGTGCAGTGCCGCCGATAGTATTATTCGAGTTTTTGCCTAAGATAAAAATGCCATCACCCTTGTTACCTAAAGCTATTGTCCCCGTGGCATCAGTCCCGATGTAATTGCCAGTAATTTTGGTGTTGGTGACTCCCCCTGACCCTGGTCCAGCAATAAATATACCTCCAATACCTTCGTTGCCAGAAATGACGTTGCGCGAGATAATATTGCCTGTTATGGGGGTGACATTAGGAGGATTGTTTTGAGTGTAACTTTGGATTCTGAGCCCAGCTAAAGTGTTGGCTACAGCAGTCGTACCGCTAATATCAGTACCAATGTAGTTGTCTTGGATGGTATTGTTGTTAGTCTGTACTCCAATGCCGTGACCTAAGCCGGAATTTCCGCCCTTTCCAAATCCGTTAATAACCAATCCTTGAATGGTACTGCCACTGGAATCTTCTGCGCCACCAAAAGGGCTTTTGCCTAAATCTAAACCATTAATATAAGGAAAATTGGCAGATGAGGCTGGTTGTTGTACTAAACTACCCTTGAGTTCGATAAGGGGTTTGCCAGCATATCCTGGTTGAGATTTGCCATCGATAATAACTGGGCTGGTGATGACAGGTAAGGCTTGACCGAAAAGGTTAATGGTATAAGGGCCAGTACCGGGAATGTTAAAGTTAATTGTGTCTAATCCGGGATTGGAATTGGCTTGTTGGATCGCATTTCGCAGAGAACCCGTAGCGCCATCTAAAGTATCGGTAACAGTATAGGTAGCCAAAACTGACGCATAATTTTGCATCGCCTTTGAGTCGAATGCTAGGGGCGATTTAATGTTGCCGATTTTTTCTTCTAGTTCCCAGTTGCCACCTAATTTTGCACTCCCTGTGAGATGCTTGGATGCGGCGATATTTGCACCAGTGAGGGATGCAATGCGGTGGAGGAAGTGCTTACCATCTACGGCTTGTTCATCGAGTCCGCTGGAGGTTTCAATTCTCGTTTCACCAAAGTATTCTAAGGCTAGTTCGCCCTCGATTCCGCCGTTCGTTTCAACCCCCGTCTCATAGCAAAAATCCTCTAAAGAGGACTGTTTAATGAAATTGTTTTTAGTCGGTTTCAACCGACTTTCGCTTTGAGACAGGGAATTTATTCCCTGGCGGACTTTCTGACAAGCGCGGGATGCTGCTGCTACATTGCAGCCGTAAATCAGGATGTCTGCATCCAGAGTTAAAGCGCGTCGCCATTGCTGCAATTGCTGGCTATAAGCTTCGACGTTATCGACAGACAGTCGGGTTTTACCGAGTTGCAAGCTTCCTGGTTCGCCGTGGGAAACTAGATGAATGCTGTCAATATTAGTGCGATTCGCTAAGACTTCGCTAATTTGTTCGACTCCATCTCTGTGCGAGTCGATCACTATTGCTTCTACTCCAAATTTCACTCCATCTAGGAGATTTTGATAGTCTGCTACTGCCGTATCGATAAATACTATTGTACTGGGGTTATTGGGGATCTCGCTCTTTTCCCCAAAACTCCCATTGCCCGCGTTGATTTGATTCGGAAGTTCGATCGCTCTTGCTGATAAAACTGGCATCATGGCTGTGTACCCTATATCCTAAAGTTAACAATTTTTCATAAATCCAGGACAAGCACACCGGAACTAAAAAAACCGTTTTCTTCACGGTATAAATACCTAAAACTGTAGATTTTATGAGAGCAACTCGGTTTGTTTGCAGGTCTTAAATTTATGGATTCAGACTCTATTGTTTGTGGCTTTTTTTCTTAGCAGCTTAAACAAATGAGTTGAGATTTTTTTTATTGACTCAACTATACCAGCATACGTACGTATACAAAAAATCTTAATAAAAATACATATTTTCGAGTCCTGCTAATCGGGGCAAGTCCGCTGGCCTCATATATTTTCCCACTCACCGACTGTGCCGATCGCGCTGGCGATCGAGTTTAGCTAAAAATGCACCCGAAACATCCGCCACAATGCTAATTATCCGATACAAAGCCACGGCACCCAGAATTATACCCGTAGAAAAGCGATCGGAAAGCAGGGCGATCGCTGTTGCTTCAAATACTCCCATTCCCCCCGGTGCACCAGGCACAACTAAACCGACAACAAACGCAAAACAAAAAGCACCGAACAAGTTGGGAATATTGCTAAATTCCACCGGAGTTAAAGCCGTTACAGTTAGCAAAAACCCGCAGCCCCGCAACCCGATAAAACATATTTGTCCGATTAACGGCACTAAAGGATAGCGTTTAATTGGCAAATTAATTTTGCGGCTGGACTTGACATTAGATGTTTTTTTAGATATATTGGAGGTAGACTCTACACGAGAATTCAGTGGATCGCCCGCAGCCTCCCCTGTATTTAAATTTTCCCTATTATTCTTTGATAACTTCAACCGCTCTACAAACAGAACGATCGGATTTAAAATTCGGGGATGAATCGCCGTTAAAATAGCAGCACAACCAACAATCCGCAAAAACCAATTGAATTTGTCAAAACAAATCAACCCAATCAAAACGCCCGCAGAAGCCATCAGCAGCGGTTCCAGCAACACGCTGAGAGTAGCAGCTTTCGGGAAAATACCTGCTTTTTTGGCGTCCAATATTCTACCCCAAAAATGCCAAATATTCCCCGGCAAATACTTGGCAATATTAGTTTTGAGAAAAACTTGAATCGCCCAGGCCGCAGTTACAGGTTGCCGGAATTCCCGCAAAATCAACATCCACACCCAGCCGACAAAAATTAGAGAAAATAAAGTGACGCCAAGGGCGATCGCCAGCAACGGAAAACTTTCGGCTCGAATTTGGATATTCGCGACTTCTCGCCAGTGAGTTAAAAAAGCTTTGGCAATAAATAAAAACGTCCCGCCTAAAATCAAATAGCGCAAATAAGGTTTTAAATGCGATTTCGCGAGATTGAAAAAATTCTGAATTCGATGCAAGTGTTGTTTTCCCATTTTCTGATCCCGATTTTGAATTTGGGATTAAGTTATACTGTTTTAGATTTTATATTTTAGATGAGCCAAGGCAGAATTGTGGTTGATTTACACGGCATGATATGACGGAATAAATCAGTTTGACCTGAAATGTTGCACCATTGTCAAGAACGAGCTCTCCGGCCCGTTCCACAATAACTCAACATTTTTGTGGAACAGGCATCTTGGCTGTTCCTAAACAAGTAATTGAGAATGGTGTAACATCTCAGTTTAACCTAACCTATGGACACTTCTACAGACAGTCCGTAATGCCCGCCTTACAGACTATTTAAGGGATTTTTAACCACAAACTTAAATTTAAAATCTAAAATTTAGATCGATATACCTCACTAGGAGTACATTTCTATGCCCGGCCCGATCCCTGACGGTCTTTCCTATCTTTTAGATGATAGCCCCAATAGTTTCGCCTTGACTCCGGGCTTTTTGACTCCTTATCCTAACGGATTTTTTGCCCTCGGCGGCAACGATTTTATTGTCGGTTCGTCGGATGCCGAAATAATTAGCGGTGATAATGGTAACGATCGCATTCTCGGCGGTGGCAATTCCGATACGCTGTTCGGGGGTGCGGACAACGATGTGCTTAACGGCGGTGCCGGCGCAGACTTCCTGTTTGGCGATGTCGGCAGCGATACCTTGCAGGGAGGTAAGGGAGATGACGCCCTCAACGGTGACTCTGGCAGTGACGTTTTAGTGGGCGATGGTGGCAAAGATATGTTGACAGGGGGTTTGGGCCCAGATACCTTTGTCCTCCGCAGCAACTCCGCAGTCTCCGATCCGGCGGCTGCAGACGTGATTACTGACTTTAACAGTTTTGTGGATGCGATCGGACTGACTGACAATCTTACCGAAGCTGACTTGATTCTGGAAGAAATATCGATCGCCCCCGGTATTTCCAATACATTAATTAAAATTCGTCAATCCAATGCTATTTTAGGCTTGGTAGCCAACGCATCTCCACAAGACCTCGCCAATACATTCATCTCTGCAACTACCGTATTGGGCAACCAACTTGATCAAGCTCGCGATTTAGGCGTTTTGGGCGGCACTCAAACGATCGCAGACTCGCTTAGCAACGCCCGGCCAGACGGCCTTTACCGCTTTATTTTGCCTGCAACTAGCGACTTTAAATTAACTGTCAGCGGTTTGACGGCGGATGTTGACGTTGCTCTAATTAAAGATATTAACGGCGACAATTCTATTGACTTCACCGATATTATTGCTTCTTCTCAACAACCGGATTTATCACCGGAGTCGATCAACATCGACGGTTTAGCTGCAGGAACTTACTTTGTCCGAGTTTATCAATACCAAGGCAGTACAAATTTCTCCCTCAATCTGTCTGCAACTCCTGCAACTGTTTCTCCTAACAATCCTAGCAACTTGCAAGGTTTTGACTCTCGTTTTGGGTTCGGTTTGGTGAATGCAGCAGCGGCAGTTGCTAAAGCTCAAGGTACTGCAACTTTTCCTGATGTTCCCGACTTGGGTGGCGACGAGTGGGGCAGAGATTTAATTAAAGCTCCAGAGGTTTGGGCCCAGGGGTTGACTGGAGACGGAATTGTGGTGGCAGTTATCGATAGCGGTGTTGACTACAATCACCCGGATTTGACGGGGAATATTTGGAGTAATGCGGGGGAAACTGGTGTTGATGCGAGCGGCCGCAATAAAGTTAGCAACGGGGTTGATGATGACAACAATGGCTTTGTTGATGATTTCCGGGGATGGGATTTTGTCAACAACGATAATGACCCGATGGATGATAACAATCACGGCACTCATATCTCAGGTTTAGTTGCTGCGAAAAAAGATGGGGTTGGGATTACTGGAACTGCTCCAACTGCGAAGATTATGCCTTTAAAAATACTCGATAGGGTCGGGGTGGGTAAAATTCGGGATGAAATTAATGCAATTAATTATGCGGTGGCAAATGGAGCAAAGATCATTAATGTGAGTTTGGGTGGCCTACAGTTGAATGTTCAAGAATTGGATGCGATTCGAGTGGCTGAAGCTCAAGGCGTGATCGTGATTTCGGCGGCGGGAAATGATGCTCGCCCACAAGCAGATTATCCGGCTCGGTTTGCCAATGAGGTAGGAATTGCTGTCGGTGGTGTTACCCGAAATGGCTTGTTTGCAAATTATTCTAACCGGGCGGGTGCGGAGACAATTAATTACTTTGTTGCTGCAGGCGGCGACGCTGGCACGGCGGATTCTGGTGACATTTATTCAACTGTGCCACTTTCTCAACCGGGGATTCCTTATCGATATTTTGCGGGTACTTCAATGGCAGTGCCACAAGTATCCGGCGTGATAGCTTTGATGTTGCAAGCTAATCCGAATCTGACTCCTGCTGATATTAAAAGGATTCTTGCGGAAACTGCGAATCGAGCGGTTTGAATTGGATTTTGTGCGATCGCGATCTACAATCCTCAATCTTCTACCAATTATTAAAAGAAAACCGTGGGGACAGGGCAATGCCGTGTCCTACTCCCCGCACCGGACACGGCATTGCCCTGTCCCTACTTTTGAGAATTGGTATTAAAAATTGGCGGCGTAAGTTAAGTCAAATTGGCGGAGCAGAGTGATGCAGCAGTAGCTTGGTCGATCGAATACTAACTCGTAATTCATCTGGCCGTCTATTTTGGTGATCGGCTGCTTTAAAGGGATGCCCTGAATGTCGTATTGCCGGCGTTCTAAGGCACTCCAGTCGATAATTTTGAAGTCGATTTGGTTCTGTAACTCACTTGCGATGAGATATAGGTGCATCTTGTCTTGAACTTTCCCAGTCAAGGGAACTTTTATTAACACTGACTGGGTGACGAGGGGTTTTTGGTCGTTGGGATGCTTCTGGGTGTGGCAGCTTTTGAATTCTATATCGTAAGGTTCTACCTTAAATTTCTCTCCACTGGCGATCGCAGATGAGTGCAAATCTTTCAGGCACTTTTCAAGGTGAGGAATCAGCCCTAAGTCTGGATCACACAGCAGTTTACGAATGTTGGAGGTTTCAGTGACTGTCATTTGAGATTTTTGATGTTATTTTTTTATTCTTAACTTCTAGCTTACCACGAAAAGCCAACCTATCGAACTCTACTTGCGACATACTTCCATAAATGCCGTTTATAGGCAGATTTCGCAGTGAATAAGACATTTATTTCTGGGCAGCAAACCCGTGTTTTTTGCTTCATGTTTAAGATTATTTTTTGGTAATTTTCCACAGATTAAGCTCAACATTAGTGTCAGCCGGATCTATTTGATAGTTTTGTTGCTGAATTGCCAATCGCAAAGTAGAGGACGGTCTGTATAAAAACAACTCACTGAAACCGCTGGGAATTTGCGGGGGTTGGGGTTTTTTCTTTGCCAATTCTCGATTTTTGTAGCAAGATGTGTAACAGCGGGGTTCTATTAGCAGTTTGACTTTTGGTTCTAGGTAATAACTTAAAGGCATAATATATGCGATATTGGCATCGCTGATAAATAGGGGGTTGCTGGCTTGATTGACAACCCCAGCTACTTCCAAAGCACCCAACCAACCGCTTCCTTTATTCCACCAAATATCTGCTTGAGAACTAACTCCACCGGATATAATACCTGCGGAAAAAACTGTAACTATAACAATTTTCCACAGTTTTTTCTGTTGGAAGTTCTCCAAATTGTTACTAATTTTCGCAGACAGCAGGTAAGCCACTGCTAGCTGAATTCCCACATAACAAGGAACTAAATATCGCGGATTTGCCGATCGCCTTCCACCCTTGATTATATCAGGCACTGCTAAAAACAAAGCAGTTGTTGCAATTAATAACAATACAATCAACCACACTCGCTTTGGTGTTTGTCGGCATAAATAATAAATGGCATAGCCGACTAAAGCTAGAATCATGATACCAACTGGAATTAGCAAGGCTAGTTCTGTGGGGTTGGCAGTTCCATCAATGCCAATATCAAAAAATGCTATGCTTACGGAACCAACCCACCTGCTGACTAATCTTAAGTAATTTGTTTGTTCTGCCCATGCTGTTGTGCTTCTAACTTGATTGAAGTTTTCTACAGTATTTACCAGGGAAGGCATGAAGCCGATCAAAGCGATTAAAGATGCTACATAATAGGAAATGAATGTTTTCACATCGCGCCAGTTGGCAATAACTGCGACGTAAATTGCGTGGGCGGCAGCGACGCAGACAAATAACAAGTGGGTGTAGAATCCCAGTGTTGCTGTGCCTGCATAAAGCGCCCAGGAAAGAACGAGGGCGACAGCATTTTGATTTTGGTCAGAGCGCATTGCTCGCAGCAAGGCTGCACTGGATAAAATAGTAGTTAATGTCCACAAACTGTACTGTCTTGCTTCTTGGGCAAATAGGATGTGGTAGGGAGAAATTGCGAAAATTGCGATCGCCATCCACGCTACTGCTGAAGATTCAAATAACTCCCAAGCCAGCCAATAAATTGCGGGAAATACTAGCAGGCTAATCACGGCGGCCGAACTTCTCATTGCTGCAACGGAACTGCCGAACCATTGCGCCCAATATCGCGCTAGTACGTAATACAGAGGGGGGTGTTGGGGATCTTCTGTTGCTAAAGAATGTAGCGTGTCAGTTAAATTGTGTTCTGAATTTATCTGCTGATATTTTTGTAAATCCGCAGGCGAGGTTATTTTCTGGTACGAAATTTCTTTGATTATTTCGACTTCGGTGTAGCCAGAAACTCTCAAAGAAGTATATGTTTCGTCGATCCAGTAAAATTTGCGATCGAGATTGGCGAAGCGAAATAAAATACCGATGACTAATGCGGCGATAATTAAAAATCGCAGCCACTTGTCAAGTGCAGGGTTGTGAGAATTTAGTCGATCGCGATCTTTGGTAGATTCCATTTTATAACTAGCTAATCTCGCACAAATTTTTTCTGTTACCCCCCCCGTAGGGTGCGCCTAGCGCACCCTACTAACTTAACAGCTTAACAGCCAGAGAAAGGACTTCAGTCCTTAGTGCGAACAAAGGAATGATTAATCATCCACTCCTTCAATCGGCGCAAAACCCTGCCGCTGAATATTTTCGGTTATGGTGCGGGGTTCGAGGAATTGCAGCAAATAATCCGGGCCACCCGCTTTAGAACCAACTCCCGAAAGTTTGAATCCTCCGAAGGGTTGCCGCGATACCACAGCCCCGGTAATTCCGCGATTGATGTACAGGTTTCCGACTTCAAAATCGGATGCAGCTCGATCGATATGTGAAGGCGTGCGAGAATACAATCCGCCGGTTAAAGCAAAATTCGTGCCGTTAGCAATAACAATCGCTTCGCTGAAATTTTTTGCCCGAATCACCGACAAAACTGGGCCGAAAATTTCTTCTTGGGCGATAGTTGCTGTCGGCGATACTTCGGTAACAATGACTGGGCCGACAAAATAACCGGTTTCTGGTGCCGGCATTTCTAAAGCTATGTTAGCTTCGGCGCGACCTTTTTCGATGTATTCGCGGATGCGCGAATGGGCATTTGCATCGATCACAGGGCCGACTTGAGTGCCGGGATTTTCTGCTGGGCCGACATTGAGCGATCGCGTCGCTTCTACCAATCTTGCCACAAAATTATCGTACACTGATTCGACTACAATTACTCGCGAACAAGCGGAACATTTTTGGCCACTGTAGCCAAATGCCGAATAAACTACGCCTGCAACTGCTTGGTCTAAATCCGCACTTTCATCGACAATAATTGCATTCTTGCCGCCCATTTCCGCAATTACTCGTTTCAGGTGTTTTTGTCCAGGCTGCAAAATCGCAGCATCGGCATAAATCTGACAGCCCACTTCCTGAGAACCGGTGAAAGTAATCATGTGAACATCAGGATGTTTCACCATGTAAGCGCCGACGGTTGAACCTTTGCAAGGCACGTATTGAAATACCCCTTTGGGGATTCCGGCTTCTAGCAAAATCTCTGTGATTTTTGCTGCAATTACTGAGGAAACTTCCGCTGGTTTGAGCAAAGTACAATTACCAGCTACCAGCGATGCAACTGTCATGCCGACGGGAATTGCCAGGGGGAAATTCCAAGGTGAAATGATTAAAGAAATGCCGCGCGGCTGATAGCTGTAGCGGTTAGTTTCTCCGGGAATGTCGTAATTCTTCCCTTGTTCTAACCGTTCCATTTCGTCGGCGTAGTAGCGGCAAAAATCAATAGCTTCGGAGACTTCTGCATCGCATTCTCTGACAGGTTTGCCGACTTCAAACACCATCCAAGCTGATAGTTCGTGCCGCCGCTGTTCCATCAATTCTGCAGCTTTGCGGAGGACGCCGGCGCGCTGGCGGACGGGGGTTTTTCGCCAACTGGTGGAGGCTGCTTTTGCTGCTTCCAGGGCTTGTTTGGCCTGTTCTTCGGAAAGCAATCCGATGTTGCCAACTACTTCTGTAGGATTGGAAGGGTTGAGGGAATTAACTGTTGCTTCAGTATTTTGGTACTCGCCATTGATTAGGGGTAAATAGGTTTTACCTAAGTTAGCCCGCACTGATTTGATGGCTGTTTCTGCTTGTTGCCGCAATTTGGTATTAGCGTAGTCGGTATCGGCAACGTTGGGAAATACTTTGCTGTAAACTAGCTGGTCATTTCCATTAGCAACGGGCGCGGCTAACAATTGTTCGATCGGCATTTCTTCGGAACTTTGCCGGATGAAAGAACTGTTGGCGGTATTTTCCAGCAAACGGCGGATCAAATAAGCCATTCCCGGCAGCAAATCGCCGTAGGGGCAGTAGACTCGGACGCGATAACCCCGATCGACCAAAAGCTTAGCCAATTTGTCGCCCATGCCATACAGCACTTGCATTTCAAAGCGGCGGCGCGGGATGTTGAGAGTTTCGGCAATGGCGATCGCCCTGGCTTGCGATCGCACATTATGACTGCCAATAGCTGCATACAAATATTCGTGATTTTCGAGCAGCAACTGCGTCATCTGCTCGAAATTGGCATCGGTAGCAACTTTGTCATTGTAGACCGGCTGTGGCCAATCTTTCTGCATCGCTTTGATAGTTTCCTGATCCCAGTAAGCGCCTTTTACCAGCCGCACTGTTACTGGATTTCCGCGTTTTTTTGCCCAGGAAATCAGGTTTCGCAAATCTTGAGCACTGTCGCGCAAATATGCTTGCAATGTAATTCCAATATCCGTGCGACTGCGAAACTCTTCCTCTAACAATAAGTCTTTGAGAATGGTCAGAGTTAAACTTTTGTAAGCATACTGTTCCATATCGAAATGAACGGCCGCTCCCAATTCCTGCGCGCGGCGCAGTAAAATGCGAATTCTCTCGCTTACTTTCTCCTCACTACCTTTAGCATCCAACGGGTCAAACTGAGAATAAAAAGCCGTTAGCTTTACCGATACTTGCACTTGCGGCAGAGTTTCGCCGTCTGCTTTGTCAATTGCATCTACCTGCGGCCAATTCTTCGCTGCCTTCGCCAGTTCCTCCATCAATTCCAAATAGCGGTTAAGATAAATTTGCGCCTCAGTTTCAGTGATGACAGCTTCCCCCAAAAGGTCAACTGTAAAACCCATTTTATCTTTGCGAAGTCGCTCTAAAGTTTTAACTACCTGCTTGATATTTTCCCCAGAAATATACTTGTGCGCCAAAGTTTCCACCGCAGGCGCAACCGTCGTCGCCGCCAATTGTCCAGGAATCGAATCAGCGTTAGTAAAATTGAGCAATTTTTTCAAAGCTTCGGGCAATTCTACCTCTTGGGCCGTCAGGTATTCTTGCAAGTGGCGGGCAATTTCTGGCTTGCTGCGGAGGGCCGGCAAACAGTCGATGAATCGAAACAACTGCACCCGCAGTCCGGGGCTAGCCATAGCCCAATCCATTAGTTTGTCGTCCCAGCGCATTTGGTCTTGCAGTTGACCGAAAAAAGATCGCTTTTTGTCTTGAGTTGCCTTCAGTATTTCTTTGGCAATTTCTTGGGTTTTTGCTTCGTAGATGCTTGGAGATATTTGTGCAACCATTGGTAATTAGTAATGGGTAATTTGTAATTGGCAACCAGGGCGGGTTTATGTATTGTGTAACTACCCCCTGATACAATTATAGTTGCTATTTGACTTCAATCTTAACTTGGTAGTTTGCTTGGCGATCGCCTGAAATTTCAATAGTATAATCGCCACTACTGGCTAGTTGACCTTGCCACTGACCTGTGCTGTTAGCAGTACCTAAGTTTTCACCGTTAGGAGCACTAATTGCGGCGCTAACTTGACCTTCTTGAACATTAATTGTCATGCTTTGGCCGCTATTGCACTCCAGTAAGTAGCGCCTGGATAGGTTGGCTCGCAAACTATTGCTCAGAGTAGTTCCCGTAGCACCGGCTGGAAAGTAAACTCGCTCAGTTACAGGGGTTTCAACCGCAGCGGGAGTTGGAGTTGGAGAAGGCAACGGCAACGGCGACGGTGACGGCGAAGCAAGTTGCGGAAGTCCAGACAGAGAGGGTATTTGAGTGGGACGGGGCGACGGAGAGATTGTGGGGGGGAGTCCATTTCCAGGGGCTGGGGGAAGTCCGGGCCGGCGGTTGAGGGGCGCTGTTGCGACAGGGGGAGGGCTTTCGGGGAGGGGTACGTCAGCGGGTAGTTTGATTTGAAGGTTCGCTCTTTCCTGATACATTCTCCACGCTAGCAAACTGCCGAGACTCAGGACCGAACCGACTAACATTCCGCTGAGAAAAACTGCTAATATTTGCCACGAGCGAGCTGGTTTTGGTTCAGGGTTGGCAGTTGGAATTGTTGGAGGCGGATAACTTGCAAGTGGAGTTGTTTCCGGCGCGATATCGGCGGCAATTGGAATTGTTTCGGTTTCGTCGATTGGCGCTGAAATATCTTTGGTCGCGGCAATTTCAGCGGGAGTTTCTGCCGGTGCGGAAGTTGAATCGCCACTGGCAATTTCACTGCGCTCGAACTCATCGCTGGCAGTGGAAATTGTTTCCGGTTGCTGAGTCAAAATTTGTTTTTTTTCCTGTTCGTCGCTCATGGGGCTAAATTTATTTTACCTTTAATGTCGAAAGAATGCTCACACCGTACCGTAGGTCGGTGTTGAGATGAATGGAGACCAACAAATAAACGCGCGGAGCGCAACCTTATGGTAAAATAAAGCCATAAAGTTAATCACTTGGTCATGTTTGTACTCGAAGCCAAACTCAGAGGTTCGACAAGACAGTTTGCCATCATCGACGAGATGATACGCACGGCTGGCTTGGTCAGAAACAGTGGGTTAATCGCAAAAAGAAAGGCTCCAACAAGCGTAAAAAAGCGATTAACAAACTGGGAAAAAAACACCTGAAAGTCTCTCGCCAGCGTAAAGACTTTGCCGTGAAATTGGCAAGGTGCGTGGTTAAATCTAGCGATTTGGTGGTGTTTGAAGACTTGAAGGTGCATAACATGGTTAAAAACCATCGCCTTGCCAAAAGTATTAGTGATGCGGCTTGGAGACAATTCTTTGAATGGTTGGAATATTATGGGCAAGTATTCGGCAAAATTGTCATTACCGTGCCTCCTCAATACACCAGCTCTGAATGCAGTTCTTGTCATCGAATTGTCAAAAAGTCTCTGTCCCAAAGAACTCATGTCTGTCAATGTGGATTGACTCTGGATCGGGATGAAAATGCTAGTCGCAACCTTTTGGCAAAAGGATTGGAAATTGTGAGTAGGGGGGGACACTCCCGAATTAACGCTCAAGGACATTTGAACCTCTGTCAAATAAGTGAAAGCTTGCTTGATAAGTTTGGTGGTTGATTTGGGAACCCCACGCTGTATGCGACAGCATCAGCGTTGGGAGGATGTCAGAAAGACCGCTTTTAGACATTTTACGTTACTGGTGCGATCGCCTGCACTGCACCCATACGGCACGGCTATTGACAAAATGCCGTCCGTGTCGATCGAGAAATCTATCTGCTGGGGCGATCGCAATTTACCAATTTTTGGTAAATATTGAGCACAAATTGCGATCGCAACTTACTATAGCAATCCTAAATCATTTGTGAATTTCTTACTCCCTCCCCTTGGTAAGGGGAGGGTTGGGGTGGGGTAAAAAATTTACGACTCATTTAGGATTGCTATACCGGACTCAATTATTAGGCAAAGACTGCCAAAAAGGCCGCTCTTCTGGCTTCCTCACAGTATTCGTCGCCGACTGCACGTTTCCTTTCAATTCTTGATAATACCTGTCATCCAGAAAACTAACACTGACGCCAGCAGGAAGCAGCAGTTGGCGCAATCTTTCCTGAGTGTAATCTACACCGTCAATCATTGGCCCGCGCGGATTTGAAACTAACAACTTGCCGTTAACTGGCACCGAATTGACCATATTCGGCCACCAAGCATAACCGCTGTAGCCAAACATCACCGGAACTTGAATAATTTGGTCGTCTTCGAGTAAAAACTCTCTTTTCAACTTCTCTATAATCGGATTAAGTTTCTGATTTTGCAAATAGAGATTGTGTTGAATTAAAGCGCGATTTTGCAAGGCGTCGCTGACAGTTGTTTGAGTGCTCAAACCACGATTGATCGCCACATCGCCGTAACCTCTTCCCTCCAATTCTTCCAACAGCTTAACTCCGGCTTCGGGACTGGCGATCGCCATTACATATTGTCCGGGAGTTTGAGTGGGAATAAAATTGATAATTTCATCGACTTGGCGAGTCAAAAGCCAAGAAGTATCAATATCCACTGGGGGTCCTTGAATTCTCTGAGCTTGAATAAAATCAAGTACCTCTGGATTAAAACTAGCATTTCCCGAATTCCCATAATAAACTCGACCCATTGGGTGTCCGGGAATCGGCGGTGTCACCTGCAAGTTGCCGTATCCGTCAGACCACTGACTTACAGGGTCTAAAGAACGTGGATTGCCAATTTTTACTACTTTCCAATCCCGGTTTTGAGTTGATTTAATAGGCGGGTTTTTCTCTGGCTCACTATTGCTTTTTAGGGCTACATTAAACTGGCGTATCTCCGATTCTTCAGGGAGTTGAACGAATCCGTTTTTCTGGGTATCTTGCATCCAAGTGCGATCGCCCTGGAGAATTTTTACTTTCGCGCCCGTGGGTTCTACTGCTTGTTTTAGTTGCGAGATAAATTCGCTGTTTACCGAGCCTCTGTCGCTGACCTGAACTTCGGTTACTGGTGCTGTATTGGGCGCTATCATCCAAGGGCTAACGCCCATTTGGATTGTTGTGGAGACGATTTCTTGACCGTTGTTTTGGGCAGTTGCTTTGAGATTAACAGTGCCGTTCCAATTGCGATCGGCAAATTGTTTGGCTTCCACACCTAAAACAATATTCGTGCTAAAAACTAGAGGTTTAGCACCGGATATATCTACAGGTTGCCAGCCGTCGCCCGTCTTCTGGAAAACGCTGATGTGAGGGCTAGCAATGCTATCAGCCGTGATAAATAACTGAGAGGTTTTGAAGTTCTCAGACAGTGTTAAGTTAACTTGAGAAAGCATTGCTGCACGGCGGGGAGCGCTAACTTTCGTTTGTTTCCAAGTCGGTATCTTGCCGCGATCGTTATTGCGATCGTTAAATAAAATTAGCGCGCCCTTGGACAAAGACCATTGTTCTTTTCCGGCGTCGTCTTGCTCGTTAATTTGGCCATCTCTGTTAGTATCTCCCGCAAAGAAAAAGTTCGACGGGGACGCAGCAGGCGTAACTAGGGCGGGAGTTGGTGTTGCAGTTGATTCAGGAGTTGGTTGAGAAGTTGCTTGCTGATTTCTCTCTAACTCTTGTCTTTCAAGTTCTTGTCTGGCTAATTCTTGTCTGGCTAACTCTTGCCTTTCAAGTTCTTGTCTGGCTAACTCTTGCCTTTCAAGTTCTTGTCTTTCAACTTCTTGTCTGGCTAATTCTTGCCTTTCAAGTTCTTGTCTTTCAACTTCTTTTCTGGCTGCTTCTTGCCTTTCAAGTTCTTTCCTAGCTAACTCTTGCCTTTGGAATTCTTGCCTTTCAAGTTCTTTTCTGGCTAACTCTTGCCTTTGAAATTCTTGCCTTTCAAGTTCTTTTCTGGCTGCTTCTTGCCTTTCAATTTCTTTTCTAGCTAATTCTTGCTTTTCAAACTCTTGCCTTTCAATTTCTTTTCTAGCCCGGTCTTTTTTCTCTTGCTCTTTTCTCTCTATTTCTCGACGAGCAAATTCTTTTTTCTCTTGCTCTTTGCGGGCTCGCTCTCTTATCTCTTCTTCCTCTGCTATAATTTTCTCAATAGAACGTGCAACTTGCATTTCATAGGTAGCGACACTGAGGTTTCCTTGGTATTCGATGGTTTTGTCGATCGCCCCATCGGCCAAAAAAGAATCGTGAGGAATGAGTCGCAACGTATTGATAGCCAACTGCCACAGCCGCTGGGACTCTTCCCAAGTAGCAGAAGAAGGATTAGAAGTGCGTCCAATTAAGACTGCTTGGGCGGCTAATTTAGCAGCATCGTCCCAATTATATTTGGCTCTTTCTTCTATTTGAATCTGACTTTGAACGTTTTCGAGTTGCTGCGTCAGAGTTTGGGATTGCTGGCGGTGGATTGCTGATTTCCAAAGTTCAGCAGGAAACGGGGCGCTGTCGGGATTTTTGGCAAGGTTATCTAATTGTACTTTCAGGCGATCGCGCAATTTGTAGAGTTCGGAAAGGGATTGCGGATTTGCGCCCTCTGACTGTCGCCCGGAGAGTGCGAGTTGGTAGTTTAGGGAAGGTTGAGCCACTGTTGTGGGGACTGCAACCCAAATAATACCGATGACGACACCGAAACCATTGACGATCGCGATCGCAATATATCGAACCCAGCGCATATAGTTTATCCTCAGACACGCCAATAATTTTACCTAATATTGGGAGCAATTGGGGATTTAATTATAGGGTTTTTGGGGCGGGAAGGGCGATCGGCTTTTTTTCATGTCGAAGGACGGTTAACTCGAATCAATTTACCGTTCAAAGTATCGATCGCAGAAATAGCCTCATTAATTCGGGTCGCCTGTCTTTCCCAGTTGCTATCTTGAGTACAAATGATAATACCAGCATGGTTGGGTTGTGAGCGATGCAGTCGAATGAAATCCCCTCGATTGAGAGTCAAAACTGCTCGCTCATTACTCACTGCAAAAGCCAATACATCCTCATCAGGAATTCCTAATCCTGCGTTTCCGGCTTCTTGAACTGTTAATACATCGTGACCTAAAGGTCGAAGAAACTCAACTACTGGCAACGGATACTGTTCGTCTGCATAAAGTCGCGCCATGTTTTAGGCTTCCTCATTTTCTCTAATTGCTTGTTCAATTTCTTCTGGGTAAGCATCAGCATAAGCCCAAGCATTGACTAAATCAGCCGCAGTCAAATGGGGATAGCACTTAAAAAGTTCCGCATCGCTGCATCCGAGACGGCGATAACCCACCAGTACCCAAACTTGTATGCGAGTATTGCCGACACAGGCATCCCCTCCACAGACACCGGGAGTCTTTTTAATGCCTAAAGAACCGTTGGTTAAATTTTGAGTTAGGATACTGATTAGTTTAGCTTTATCAGCGAGATTTAAGGTTAAGACTTGAGTTTCTAATTCTTGTATAGTCATAAGTGCGATCGCTCGGATTTGATATTAGTTAGATTATAGCAAATTCGCGCCATGTTTTAGGCTTCCCCGTTTCTAGCGATCGCAGCTTCAATTTCCTCTGGGTGGGCCTCAGCATAAGCCCAAGCATTCGCCAAATCTGCTGCACTCAAATGAGGAAAGTCTTGCAAAATCCGCACATCACTTGCACCCAGAATGCGATAATTTACCAGCGACCAAATAGGTATGCGAGTCTTGGCAATTCTAGCATCCCCACCACACACGCCGGGAGTTTTTTCGATTCCTTGCCAAGTATTGCTTAAACTTTGAACTAATAGCTGTATTGCCTGAGTTTTTTCAGCGGGAGTTAAGGCAAGGAGTTGTTTTTCTAATTCTTTCAGTGTCATTTTTTACGATCTCATAAACTTTACTCTATGGGAAAACCAGGAATCAGTAGATCGATTTCTACCATCAGTTGCATGGTTTCTTTGAGCGCAACCACCACCTTTTGATAGTGCAGTACATCATCAAAGGATAAAGTGCGTTTGGCTTTCTTACGGTCTTTGAGCCATTTGTCTAAAACCTGATAACCGCCAATTTTAAACTCCCAAACTTCGGGGCGATGCCTTCAAAATAGCGGGTTTTGTTGATATAAACTCGTTGTTCTGCGGGTTTATAGGTAACTTCGGTAACGGCATTGTCACCATCGCCACTCATTTTAGTAATCAGCTTATTCAGCTTTTTCGATTTCATCAGGTGCAGGTCTACCAATGCCTGACCTTTTGCACCCAAGTCTTTGAATAGCTGGTCGTTGCTGGTCAAAGGCACACGAGGAAAGTCGATTTTGAGGAATTCGGCGTAGCGTTGGCGATAGGTGGGGCTATGGAAGATGGCGTAGATGTAGTAAAAGATGGCTTCTGGTGTGGGAATGTAGCCAAGTATGTGTCGAATTAAATCTAAAAATTTTTGAGATAAATTTGGCTTGCATTTCTCCTCTAAAAGTGATTGTTGAGGATTGTCCTCGTCAGGATATAGATAAAGAGGAGCTAAAGCCATCGTACCTTTATTACTGTAAAAAGCTCGATTATCTACAGCGTGATTGGCCACTGTAAAATGGCTGTAATCCTCTTGAAGTGCTACTTGTCGCATAAAGATCATGCCTAAATTTTCTTTTGAAATAATGTGACGCATCACATCATGCCTTGAGCGCTCTACTAAATCCTCATGAGAATAGTAAAAAAGAGTATCAAAAGGTCGATAAAGGCATTCAGTAAAATAGTTCTCCCACTCAGTATCTGCTGCTAGTGAGCGTCGTTTTTCACTTAATTTCCAGCTCCCTGTATCGGGAATAAAATATTTCTCAGCTACCTGTTGGTTTGAAATAGTTAAATCTCTAAATTCTTTTATGCGCTCATACAGCGCTGTCCGTTCAAAATCAAATACAAAATGATCTCGATGAGTTTTGACCCCTGTGGAGTTAACTGGCATAATTTCTGTAATTTTCCACCCTGTATTATATTCTGCTAGTAAATCAGTATTTTGAGGACTGAATAAATAGAAGGGTAATTGAGGTGCGATCGCTTTCCAATCAACATCGTCAATACAACTTTGATTCAAAATTTCATATTTAGTCGCTCGATCTCCCCAAAGATCAGCATGATGAACATTAGCTGCACCCGTCTTTCCAGGCTCTTTAATAAAAATTCCAATACTAACACCCTGCTGAATATCAAAAACGTTTTGATCGGGAGAACCATCGGGAGAAATTTCTTTTCTTTTAGAATTACCGTGTAAATCCAAGAGATAGATATCTGTAAATGTTTTCATCAAATTCTGACGCATCCCTCGAAATGTTGGATTATCGAGATAACCATGATTGGTAATGAACGCTAAAACGCCATAACCGGTTTCACTGACTCGCCACTGCCCAAAGCGAATGAATTTTACATAATCATCTTGCAAATATTTGGGATTTTTTTCTCCGAGCGGTAAACCGTTCACATAGTAATAATCGCGAACTAAACCAGCGATCCACTCACTTTTATTTGCCGAATGTCCTGAATAGGGCGGATTGCCCAACACCACCATCACAGGTGTATCTCGTTTTACCGTCGAAGCTTCATTTGCTTCTTGTGCGACAAACTGACCAAACAAAATCTCTGACTTTTTCATTGCCTCATCTAGCGTATTGGTGAGGTAAATGCCTAATCGTTGTTTGCCCTTAAATTTGTAACCAAGCTCTTGAAGTTCTAGCCCTAGCTTGAGGTGAGCAATGGCATAGGGAGCCATCAATAACTCAAATCCAAACAACCGATTCAGCAAATTGTCTCGCACATAGCTATCCCACTGATTCGCCATGCCAATTTCTTCTAAATTGCGGTAAATTTGCTTCACCACTTCATACAAAAACGTACCCGTACCCGTTGCAGGATCGAGAATTTGCACTTTCGGCTTTTGTGTTACTGGATCTTTGGCGTTATCAGCTAATCCCAATGGCAAATCGAAGCGGTCTTTGAGAATGGCATCAACCGATCGCACAATAAACGACACCACAGGTTCCGGTGTGTAATAAACGCCTCGACTCTTCCGCAGGGCTGCATTGTACGCCGCCAAAAACGTTTCATAAAAATGTACCACCGGGTCTTCTTGACGAGTGCGCTGCCCAAAGTTTTCAAGAATGCTGCCCATATCAACCTGAGACAGCAATTGCACCAAATCGTCGATCGCCCAATCGATCTGACTGACTGCATCCGTTTCGACGATCGTATTAAACAATCGCTTCAAAAAAGGATTCGTTGCTGGAATATACGTGCCAGCCGTGCGCCGAGTAAACGGTTCACTCCCTGGATTTTGAGCATGACCAACTCTTGCCGCAAATAACCCATAAGAAATCGTCTGAGCATACATATCAGCAAAGTCAGCATCATTCAAATCGGGCAACAAGACCTCACTAAAGCCCTGTTTCAGTTGATGCAATTCGCCGTCTTTCCTTTCTCCCTCCAGCGCAGTTGTTGTTGCTAACCGAATTGCCTTCGTCAACCTCGCCATCTGTCGCGCCAGGTCTTCAGGACTGCTGATAATCTCGCCTGTATAATTGATAAACTGATCTAGCAGAGCCGCAATCTTTTCTGTAGCCCTTACTTGCAGCTTATTCTCATTACGATCTGCTAAAATTTCCTTCTGCCTGCGCTTCCCATTCACATACCAACGAAACTCTAAATAATTAGTCAATACTAGATTCGGAAACGCTTCTATATACCGCTGCAATTGCTCCGATTTTTCTATCTGATCCAGGTCTAGCCCAACGTCTTTGGCTTCTACATAACCCACCAGTAGTTCCCGCCGCCGCACGGTAAAGTCTGGAATCCCTGCCTTGTTGCCTTTTTCTTCAATGACGGCATCAATGCCCTTGTCTGAGTCATCCAGCAAATTTTTCAGCGCTGGATAATGGCTGCGCTCGCTACCTTTTTGCAGGTTATTTTGAATCGACTTGAGGTAAGCATCAAAAGATATAGATGGCATTGAATCAGTTTCCTGGTTTAGTTTGGAAATGTTTCCTGAATTCGTTTAATGCTATTATAGTAGATAGAATAGTCCTGGAGATACGGGGCCAGAAACCGGGTTTTTTAGGAAAATACTTCGTGGCTACCGACAGATTAGATAAAAACCCGGTTTCTTTGTCGGAGTAAGTAAGCCCTATATGGATTTATTCTCTTTTTCGCTGACCGAAAGGTAAAAATCATGAAATGTCGCTGTTATTTCTTAATTTTTATCCTTATTGGATTATCCTTAACAAGCTGCGGGCCACCGCCGTCATTTCGAGAAATCGATCGCACATTGAAAGATAGTAATGCGATCGCAGAACTTAGTTTAAAGCTGCAAACAGACGATGTAACTAAGAATAACATCCCCGCGAGTCCGAAGAGTGGGAAGTTCGATAGAACTACCCACTCACCGGAAGAAAGTGTGATCGTGTTAGGAATTTTCGGGTTTTGTTTGATGTGTTATTTATTAGTTTGGAAGTTTCGCGGGAGGGAAGAAGCTAACAAGATGCTGAGAAGAATCAGAAGAAGAGTGAAGTGAGGATATAGCAATCCTAAATCATTTGTGTAATTCTTGTAGGGGCAAACCCCCCGTGGTTGCCCCATGAGGCCGGGGTAGGCACGGGGAGTAGGGGTAGCACTACCCCTACATCTTTTTACTCATTTAGGATCGCTATAGATACTTGCTAAACCTCATTTTTTCTTAGTGCGGTTGCGTTTTCTCGATTCAGCCGCCGTATTTTTTGCTTTTTTTTGTTTTTCTTTACTTGCTTTAGATCCATTCACAGCACTATCACTTATCGTTTGGCTGGAAAATCCCGATGTATCGGAGTTTTTAGCTGCCATTATAGGAGCAATGCTAGCATTATATATCTCCTGAAATTGTGTTAGACCTTCCCCCGTACTCATATCAAACCCTGCTTGCTGACCTAGCGTTACAAAGGATTTGGCAAATCCAAAATTAGAGGAATCTTCCATAATTTCCTGAAATTCCGACTCGATATCCCGCAGGTATTTGATAATTGAAGTGGCATTTCGCAGTTTAAATTCTCGCTTCAAAAATTGCCAGAACGCCAATAATTCCGGGATAGCATTTTCACCTTCTTCCGGCGAAAGCAAACTCACTTTCCTGGGAAACAACTCTTCGACTACAGTTTCCGCATCTTCCACTTTCATGCTAGGCAGCGTAAAACCTTCATAGCCGAAACCGTAATAAATGAACTGCGAGATCCAAAATCCAACGTCTGGATAAGTTTTACAGTATTCTTCTCCTTCGGGAGAATTGACAAATAGCTCGATTAGCGTTTCCTGATAATCTTCCAGGAGTGGTTCTGCTTCGTCATAATCTAGGCCATTTAGTTGGCGGATATTAAAAGGTTGATCTGACATAGTTGAAAATTTTTTAATTTAATTGACGTTAGCTCTAATGTTAGTACAATTTTTGCAGCTCTATTAATTCTTTAGGATTTCATTATATTTAAAAAATCTCCGATCGCAGGTATATTTGACTAGCACCGATCGCCCGTGACTATTTAAACCAAGCTAGCATTGTATAGGGCGATCGCCCGTCTCCACCGAACAGCGAAAGATGTGAGATAATCTCAAGTAAAACTATAATTGTTTGAGCTTGGCAGTCCGCCACTTCAAATTATGAAGTCAACACAACAGTTGACAGCAATTATTGAACGAGAAGGCGACGGATATGTATCCCTTTGCCCGGAACTCGATATTGCCAGCCAAGGTGACAATATAGAAGAAGCGCGACGAAATCTGATCGAAGCGTTGGAACTATTTTTTGAGACAGCAGATCCTTCTGAATTCAAAAACTTGCTGCATAGCGATCGCACGTCTGCACACAAGAACGATCGCCCTTCACTACAACCTACGAAATATTCTGATAATAACGTTGAATCTTATCTGCAAAAATCGGAATCAACCTGCTAGCTGTATACTCTGGCTTCATGCAATTCCTCTTCTTGGCTAAACTGAGCTAATTCCTTGAGAATTTCACGGCGCTTAACAGTACGCTGCTGTTTATAGGCGATCGCACTTGCCAAACTTATCCGCCGCTGGTTTCCTACTTTTCCATAGGCAATTTCCCCATCATCGAGCAATTTGACTACAAATTGTGGCGACACATTGAGCAAAGTCGCAGCTTCTTCAACAGTCATATCTTGCTCAATTGGCACTAAAGACACTGCTTTACCAGCGGCCATTAAATGTGCAGCTTGACACAACAATTGATAGAGGGATTCAGGAAGTGCGATCGCTTCCCCGCCAACTTCCACCAATTTTACTTTGGATGTCTCAGCATCACCATTTTCTGTCTTGAGACATAGCATTTTATCCAACAATTTGATAGCTATTGTTTCTTCCTCAGTCGGTAAAACTGGATCTAGGAGTATTTTTTGCCTGTTCATAGTAATGTTTCCTGAATTCGTTTAATGCTATTATAGTATATTGAATTTATTAATGACCGTTAATGCCTGACTTAGAAAAAGGTCTAGCCGCTTTTAATAACCAAGATTATACCCAAGCCTTTACCTTGTTAAAACCACTAGCAGAACAAGGAAATGCTGAATCCCAGTGCATAATTGCCAGTATGTACCATTTAGGATTAGGTCGAGAAAGGATGATATTAGAAGCAATTAAATGGTACATCAAATCCGCTGAGCAAGGCTATGGTGTTGCCTCAAACAACTTAGCAGGAATTTATCTATGCGGTGCTGATGGTGTAACAGCCGATCGCACAGAAGCAGAAAAATGGTTTCAAAAAGCCAGAGAACAAGGATTTTCACATACACCTATTTCCAGTGAATATGTGAACAAAGCTAGCATTGCATAAAACAACACCAAAACAAACTCCAAACAAAAACCCGGTTTCTCCAAGAAACCGGGTTTAATCATCCGCGTTAATCCGCGTTCATCTGCGGTTGCAAAATCCTACAACTGCTTCACCTCAGAAACCAATTTGGCAACCACATCCTTAGCGCTACCAAACAACATCATCGTCTTATCCTTGTAGAACAACTCATTGTCTACACCGGAAAAACCAGCACTCATCCCGCGCTTAATCACGATCGTATGCTTAGCCTTATCAACCTCCAAAATCGGCATCCCGTAAATCGGGCTCGCCGTATCGTGACGCGCCGCCGGATTCACCACATCATTCGCCCCGATTACCAACGCCACATCCGTTTCTTCAAACTGCGGATTGATGTCGTCCATATCGTATAACTGCGGATAAGGCACGTTTGCTTCTGCTAAGAGCACATTCATGTGCCCCGGCATCCGCCCAGCCACCGGGTGAATGGCGTATTTCACGTCAACACCCATTTTTTCCAAACCGTCGGCTAACTCGCGCACAGCGTGCTGTGCTTGCGCTACAGCCATCCCGTAACCGGGAATAATTACAACCGATCGCGCATAACCCAACATCATCGCACTTTCTTCGAGATTGATGCTGCGAACAGTTTTGTCGATCGCATCACCAGCAGCCCCAGCAGCACCCGCAGCACTACCGCCACCGCTACCAAACGCGCTAAACAGCACACTACCAAGCGATCGATTCATCGCCTTGCACATGATTTGCGTCAAAATAATCCCCGACGCGCCCACCAATGCACCAGCGATAATCAGCATATTGTTCATCAAAATGAACCCAGCCACACTCGCCGCAATCCCCGAATAAGAATTAAGCAGCGAAACCACCACCGGCATATCGCCGCCCCCAATCGGTAGCACAAACATGATTCCCAGAATATTGGAAATCGCCACCAACGCCAGGAATACCGGCACATCCTCCGGCTTCGTCAGCATATAACCGCTGCCGGCTAAAAGTGCGATCGCCAGCATGGCATTAAACGGCTGTTGCAGCGGAAACGTCATGGGCGCACCCGGTAGCAATTCTTGCAGTTTCGCAAACGCCACAAGGCTACCAGTGAAAGTAATTCCGCCAATCAGCACACCCAAAAGGATAGTGATTGTCGCGTCTGGAGTTGGCGATTCCGGGATGCTGAGATAGCGCCAGAATTCGCCCACAGCAACGAGTGCAGAAGCCGCGCCCCCGAAACCGTTAAGCAAACCCACCATCTGCGGCATATCCGTCATCGCCACGGTATTCGCCATAATTGTTCCCAAAATGGAACCGACGATAATTCCGACAGCAATCAATTCGTAGCTGACTACTTGCTTTTCCAGCAACGTACCGACGATCGCAATTAACATCCCGATCGCAGCTAACACATTCCCTTGACGCGCAGTTGCAGGGGAACCCAACTGTTTCAAACCGATAATAAACAAAGATGCGGCAACTAAATAACCTAGTTGAATGCCACTGGGCAGAAAATCGCTCACGCTTTAACCTCTTTTTTCTTGAACATTTGCAGCATTCGATCGGTTACTAAGAAACCGGCGACAACGTTAATTGTGGCCAGGGCGATCGCGATCGTCCCCAAAATCGAAGTAACAGTCACATTGCCTTGGCCAGAAATCAGAATTGCACCTAAAACGGCAATTCCCGAAATCGCATTGGAACCCGACATCAAAGGTGTGTGCAGCGTCGGCGGGACTTTATTAATTACTTCAAATCCCACAAACGATGCTAGAGTAAACACCACTAAACCTGCAATCAATCCTTCTGCCATGACAATTGGTAATTGGTAATTGGTTATTAGTCATTAGTCATTAGTCATTAGTCATTAGTTGTTAGTTGTTAGTCAATAGTCATTAGTCCTTAGTCATCAACTGTAAAAGCTTTACCGTTTCCAAACCAGGTCAAACGTCTTCACAGACTGCTGTTTACTGCCGAGATCAGATCCCCCCTCGCCCCCCTTAAGAAGGGGGGGACAAGAAGCATTCAAAGTCCCCCTTCTTAAGGGGGATTTAGGGGGATCTGGCCTTGACTACCAACGAGATTTATCAACGGTTTTAGATTTAAGCTGACACTAATGAAACCACCCATTTTCCTACTAATGACTAATGACTGTTGACTATTAACTAACTAACGGCTGAAGCCTCAGCCGCCAAAGCATCCCGCACTCGCTGATTACTAATCTCACCGTCGCGGGCAACGCAAGCACCAGCAATGATATCGTCTTCAAAATTCAAATTGAGTTCCTTATCCTTCAGCATCAACTGAAGTAAAGAGGAGATATTCTTCGAGTAAGTTTCGCTAGCGTGGACAGGCATAGACGAGGGCACATTAATCGGGCCGATGACATTAACGCCGTTCCATTCAACATCTTTCCCCGCTTCCGTGCATTCGCAATTGCCGCCTTGTTCGCCCGCGAGGTCAACAATTACCGATCCGGGCTTCATTTGAGAAACCATTTCTCTAGTAACTAAAATAGGTGCTTTTCTGCCGGGAACTTGAGCGGTTGTAATAACTGCATCGGAAGCGCTGACGTGTTGGGTGAGCACTTGGCGGGTGTATTCTTTGGCTGCTTCTGATAGTTCTTTTGCATAGCCTCCGGCGGCGACGGTTTCTTCCTTGAGTTCGACATCAAGGAATTTAGCGCCCAAACTTTGTACTTGTTCTTTTGTTTCCGGGCGGATGTCGAAAGCTTCGACTACCGCACCCAAACGACGCGCCGTGGCGATCGCCTGCAAGCCCGCAACGCCCACACCCATTACCAATACTTTCGCGGGGCGAATTGTACCCGCCGCCGTTGTCAGCATCGGAAAATACTTTGGCAAAGCTGCGGCTGCGATCAGTACCGCTTTGTAACCGGCAACGTTGCCCTGAGATGACAGCGCATCCATGCTTTGAGCGCGGCTGGTGCGCGGGATCATTTCCATGCTGAATGCAGTTACTTTGCGATCGGCTAAACGCTGCACTAAAGCTGGATCTCCCAGAGGATTCAAAAATCCGATGAAAACGCCTCCTTCCCGGAGTTGATGAACTTCTGATTCTTGCAGTGCCCCGATTTTCACGACGACATCGGCTTCGCCCCACACCCTAGCGGTATCGGCGACAACCTGAGCTCCCGCTTCTTCGTAAGCAAGATCCGAGAAAAAGGATTGTGCGCCGGCACCGGCCTCAACCCAAACTTCTACGCCCTGTTTGACTAATCGGGCTACAGCGTCGGGGACTAATGCCACCCGGCGTTCGCCTGCTGCTATTTCTTTTGCGATCGCTAATTTCATGAACTCTCCTTATTTAAGCCTTCCCAGGGCGGTTGAAACCGCGCCTACACAGACAAAACCTGCCTCCGCAGGTTTCTTGAAGTGCGATTTTTAATCGCCCGATGCCTTGCTTTACATTGAAGCAGCCGTTGCCCTAAACTTCTCTCGTTGATACTAAAGCCGATCGCCCAAATTCGACCCGTATCTTTAACTTATCTTATACATTCAAATTCGCTAAATGGTTAAGTTTGCCACCGATTATGATATAATTTTATGTCGCCTAATTCTGTAGTTTGAATGTCTGTTATCAGTATTACGCAAAAATTACGCAAAAAAAAGTGACCGAAAGCATCCAGGATACAAGCCCCCGGATTCATCCGTCCAGAAATAAAAAACCTGTATCCGAATTTATCCGTGGGGTCAATCTAAAATCTAAAATCTAAAATCTAAAATCGATTGACCTCAGCCGGCGGTCCCTCGCCCTCATCAAATTGCTGAGAGATTCGATATATTGTAGGCACGATCGCAAATTTCGGGCGAGCAATATTTAAGGTTCACCAAGAGTTAAATTAGAGGAGTTGTTATGCGACGATTATTTTCAGCACTAGCGGTTACAGGTTGCTTGGTGGCTGGATTACCCGCCATCAGTTTAGCTCAGTCCATGCCAGGATTGACGATTTTCGGAGGCCCCGATCGCGCCAACCAATTAAGCTATCGCTTGGATTACGGTACAGCCGGGATGAGTGGCGATAGATATCGGCTGCGAATTCCTTCCAAGAAAGTAAGTTTGGCGATCGCCCAACTGAACATATCCTATCCAGACTACTACAAAGGCGAATTTGACCAAAAAGACATTAAAGTGCGCGTCAAAAACAAAACAATAGAATTGCAAGAAGTAATCTGGGACAAAGAAAATCGATTCATAGAAATTTATCCCAAAGAACCAATTGCCGCCGGCAACAATGTTGAGGTTGTACTCTCCAACGTCAGAAACCCATCTCCTGGCGGAATGTACCATTTCAACGTCCGCATCCGCACCCCTGGGGACGTTCCCTTGCTGCGTTACCTCGGTACTTGGCTGTTGAGCATTAATTGAGGGAAGAGTTCGGGGAAGGAATTTCTCGTTAGTCAAGCGATCGCGACAGAAAAATTTAAATGTGGCGATCGTTTTCCTTCGAGCAAAAACTTAACCATACTCAAATCTGGGTTTTCGGGAGTAGTAAAATAGAACCTTCGGCTCATATCGCAATTCTCAATGATTGGTAATAATGAGTCTAGGGGCAGTCTCCCGATGGTTGCCCTTCGCTAATTAGGGGTAGACCCAGGGGCGCTACCCTAAAAAATGTTTACCAATCAAATAGGATTGCTTTAGCCGTACTTGCAGCATGAATCTACTAGCAAAAATCAAAACAATAAAACTTCCTCCAGCGCTGCGATCAAGAAATTATCGCCTGTTTTTTGCAGGACAAGGCATCTCCCTAATTGGGAATTGGATGACGCAAGTCGCTACTATTTGGCTTGTCTACAATTTGAGCGATTCACCTTGGATGCTCGGCGTGGTGGGATTTACAAGTCAAATACCTACATTAATTTTACTGCCTTTTGCAGGAGTTTTTATCGATCGCTGGAACCGCCACCGAGTCCTAATTGCCACTCAAATATTAGCGATGGTTCAATCCTTAGCGCTAGCATTTTTAGCACTAACAGGAGTCGTTAACATTTGGCAGATCCTGGTACTGAGTTTCTTTCAAGGCGCAATTAACGCCTTTGACGCGCCGGCACGGCAAGCTTTTGTACCGGAACTTGTAGAAAAGAAAGAAGATTTAGCAAATGCGATCGCCATTAATGCTTCGATGTTCAACGCAGCCAGACTAATCGGCCCAGCAATGGCAGGTTTGCTGATAGCTACAGTCGGTGCAAGTTATTGCTTTCTTATTGACGGACTCAGCTACATTGCTGTAATTGCAGGCTTATTAGCGATGCAAATCAAACCCCGTAAAATTGCAGCAACTAATACCAAACCCTTACAAAGATTAAAAGAA
Organism: Microcoleus sp. w2-18bC1; assembly: GCF_036700365.1. Classification (NCBI taxonomy): domain Bacteria; kingdom Bacillati; phylum Cyanobacteriota; class Cyanophyceae; order Oscillatoriales; family Microcoleaceae; genus Microcoleus; species Microcoleus sp. w2-18bC1. Next base: position 31,844 of record NZ_JAUBOS010000017.1, on the reverse strand, counting down.
GGATTCGTTTATGCCTTCGGGTTTCCCCCGATTCGAGCAATTTTACTGCTATTAGCATTAGTCAGTTTAGCCGGAATGTCCCACACTGTTTTAGTCCCAATTTTTGCCACCAAACTCCTGCACGGCGACGCACAAACCCTCGGCTTTTTGATGGCATCTTCGGGAGTCGGCGCCTTCGCGGGGGCGATTTATTTGATTTCGCGCAAAAGTATAATTGGCCTCGGCAAATGGATTGCGATTTCACCGGCAATTATGGGATTCGGATTAATAGGTTTTGGTTTGTCCCGCGTCTTGTGGCTGTCATTAATCATGATGTTGTTCGTTGGGTTTGGTTTCATTATCCAATTTGCAGGAGGAAACACATTTTTGCAAACAATTGTGGAAGACGACAAACGCGGAAGAGTGATGAGCATATACACGATGGCATTTTTTGGAGTGACACCGTTTGGGAATTTAGTTGCCGGCGGATTGGCAAATTATATCGGCGCTCCCTATACAGTCATCATTGGAGGTATAATTTGTATTTTAGGCTCCATAGTTTTTACCAAACAGTTGCCAGCTTTAAAAAACCTAATCCGACCACTTTATCAAAAAATGGGTTTAATTCCGCACTAGCGATTTAGCGTCAAATCACAAATGCCAACATTAAACAAGATTCCCAAAGCTAATATCTGACTGTCTCTCTCTCTAGGAATCCTCAACAACTGGTAAACTTCTCTCTTTCCCTCTTATCTTCTCTTTCTCTGCGCCCTCTGCGCCCTCTGCGGTTAAAACATCCAAATTAATTACGCAACCCGTCGCAGAAAGTGTTTTTGAGCTTGTTTACCATTCTTGTTGGGCTTCTGCTTCTGCTTGGATTAAATTTTGCCGCAGTTGCACCCAATTTATTTGATGAGAGGGCAAATCTTCAATGAGCTTTCCGCGCTGTAAATGCAGAATTCGCGTGCTAAATTGCTCAGCTAATTCTAATTGATGGTTTACCATTACAATGGTGGTTTGGCCGTTTGTTAGCTGTGTCAATACTTGCAAAAGGTGGGCGGCTTTTCCAGCGTCTAGGGCGGATGTTGGCTCGTCTAAAAGCAAGATTTTTGGTTGCAGGATGATGCCGCGGGCGATCGCCACAAGCTGTTTTTGGCCTGTGGAAAGCTGCAATTCGGTGCGATCGAGCCATTCTTGGGGTATGTGCAGTTGTTCGATCGCCCCGCTAATTCTCTCAGCAATGTTTGATGAAGTTACGCCCCGCAGCTTCAAAGGATAAGCCAATGCTTCTCGCACCGACATTCCCAAAAGCTTGGATTCTTGCAGGATGAGGGTGATTTGTTTGCGGAGTTCGATCGCAGGTATTTGGCGATATTCTGTATTTTCCAGATAAATGGAGCCGCTGCTAGGACTGCTGAGCCGATTTAGCAGTCGCAACAGCGTTGTTTTCCCCGCACCTGAAGGGCCAACAATTGCCACGCGATCGCCCTTATGTACCTGAAACGATATATTGTCCAACAAATAACTTGAGGCGATCGGTGTTTTCAAACTTACACCGTCAATTCGCAGTTGAGGAGTTATTTCTGTATTATTTTCCGAATAATTAGGCATTGAATTCATTAAAAATCCCAAAAAATTGCACATATTTCGATCCCCCTAAATCCCCCTTAAGAAGGGGGACTTTGATCGGAATCTTGTCCCCCCCTTATTAAGGGGGGTTAGGGGGGATCGGAATTCTCTGAAACGACCTATAAAATTGGTATGAGTCGAGGACGATCGCAACTAAATTCATCCGTGTATCCGTGTCGTGACCCTTTTCCTTCTCACACTTTTACAGATTTTTCTAAAGGAAAACCCAGCTTTTCGCGCTGTTCCAAATAAAGCTGAGCAACTCGCCGCGCCAAGTTGCGAATTTTGGTGATATACCGAGTTCTTTCCGTTACCGAAATCACGCCTCTAGCATCGAGTAAATTGAAAGTGTGAGAACATTTTAACACATAATCAAGGCTGGGTAAAACCAATCCTTTTTTGGTCAATTGTTCAGCTTCTTGCTCGTACAATCCAAATAAAGTAAAGAGCAATTCGGGATTGGAAGCTTCAAAGTTATAAGTACACTGTTCTATTTCTCCTTGCAGGTGAACGTCGCCGTAAGTGATGCCATCTTTCCACTGAATTTTCGTCATCGCATCGACTTCTTGGAGATACATTGCGAGGCGTTCTAGTCCGTAGGTAATTTCAATAGAGACGGGGCGACAATCAATGCTACCGCACTGTTGAAAGTAGGTAAATTGGGTGATTTCCATGCCATCGAGCCAGACTTCCCAGCCGACGCCCCAAGCTCCGAGGGTGGGCGATTCCCAGTTGTCTTCTACGAAACGAATGTCGTGATCTTCTGGGCGAATTCCTAATGCTCTGAGGGAGTCTAAATAGATGTCTTGGATGTTGGGAGGAGAGGGTTTAATTAAAACTTGATATTGATAGTAATGTTGGAAGCGGTTGGGATTTTCGCCGTAGCGTCCGTCGGTGGGGCGGCGACAGGGTTCGATGTAGGCGACTGACCAAGGTTCGGGGCCAATTGCTCTGAGAAAGGTGTGGGGATTCATGGTTCCTGCACCTTTTTCTGTGTCGTAGGATTGCGCGATCAGGCATCCTCGATCGCTCCAGAATTTGTTTAAGGTGGCAATTACTGATTGAAAGTTCACTGGTTTCAATATGGTTAGCGAGTGTCTAAGCTTATTTAAGCATATAAAAGGCAGGGTTTATTTGCATAAACCCTGCCGAAATCAGATATGGTTGTGAAAAGTTAGGCAGTTTGGAGCGAGTTGTGATTTAGTCTGCAGGAGCCAGGGAAACTAACAGAGTGATGTTGTCAACGCCGATGACAAAAACCGTGTCTCCAGGTGTGAGGGTGATTTGGCGATCGCACCGTGCGGGCCACCAGCTACCTTGAAAGCGGACGCGACCTGTTTGATTCGGGTAAATCGATTCATCGACGACTGCTTCTTCGTTGAAATAGTTAAAATTGGTATTGATGTAGTTATCCATTATGATATTCTTTTCTGTGCTGTAGATGTGAGTAGAAAAAATAGAACCGAAAGCTTTTACTACGTTGAACATTTTCCTGACTCCTTTTGTGTTAATATATATCGAAGTTTAATCGCCTATTTATGCTATTTAAGAGGTTGCATTTCCCGGATTGAGATTTATTTGTTGCCCTTGTATTTCAATCTCTGATTTAGTCTGCAGGAGCGAGGGAAACTAACAAAGTGATGTTGTCAACGCCGATGACATAAACCGTGTCTCCAGGTGTGAGTGTGATTTGGCGATCGCACCGTGCGGGCCACCAGCTACCTTGGAAGCGGACGCGACCTGTTTGATTCGGGTAAATCGATTCATCAACGACTGCTTCTTCGTTGAAGTAGTTAAAATTGGTGTTGACGTAATTTTTGATAAGCATATTGTTAGCTGTGCTGTATCCTTGGGTAGAGAAAATAGAGCCGAAGGCTTTTACTACGTTGAACATGATATTTACTCCTGTGGTGTTAAAATATAGGGATGTGTAATTGTCTGTTTATGCTATTTGAGAGGCTGCATTTCCTCTGTTAAGATTGATTACCTTGATATTTCATTGTTCTTGCCTTCCGTGGTTTTATCAGGATAAAAACCCAAGAATTTTTGAAATGTTGAGGGGATTTCAGAAGCGGTTGCGGGGAGTATAAATCCAGTAATTCCGAGGTATTGAATTACGGATTTCGTTGTTGAGCCGTTGGTGGGATTTACCTTAAGGGTAGATGTGGTTAGCTACATTAGAGATTGACTGATTCCGCATTACTACTGCTGTGAAAATGTTTTATTTTTGGGTTGTATGTTTTGATTGGGGTGTGACTCACTTGCTTTACACTTACTAATTTGCCAGGAGTCGAATGTCTTTGGTGCGATCGCCAGTCCACTTTCCGAGTCTGGTACTGGCACATGACACTGAGAAACCCGCCAGCAACGATTTTGCAACGGTTTTTGCCTAGCTATCAGGCTGGTAGCTGTGCCAATTTAGCTAACTGGACTACCGCAAACGGTGAATCATGAACTTACGCAGTCTCGATCTCCCAATCCGGAATATCCATAAATATCTAGTCCGTAACTTACGCACCAAACCTCTAAAAACCCGGTTTCTGACACTCTGTGCGCCATTAGCGGCCCGTAAGTGGATCTATGATACAAGCTAAGTAAACTTGGCAACTCACCCGCCCTCTCCATGCGATATTGATTTGTACCTACCTCTTTCTACATTCCGTTCCGGTTCAGCGATTTGTTAACTTGATGATGGGTAGGCGATGGCTCCAAGGTTTAGCATACTCCAATTGACCAGCTAACCGAAAAAGTGTAGCTTCCATCCCAAATTTTCCCACAAACTGCATCCCAACAGGTAAACCTGCTTCATTCCAATACAAAGGCACAGACATTGCAGGCTGCCCTGTTACATTGAATGGTGCTGTATAGGGAGTGAAGTTAAAGACTTGTCTGGCGAGAGGCTCAATCACTTTCATGACTTTCAGTAACCAGCTTGCATTTGTTCTCGCAACCAAATTCATCAAAAATTCTTTCCCTGATGACGGTTGAAGTGAACCAATAGGAATTGGAGGTTGAGAAAGGGTGGGAGTCAGCAAAACATCATATTGTTCAAAAAATGGGCCTATCTTCCGTGCCTCTACCTGTAATTGACGAGCTGCTTTAGCATAGTCAGCCGCACTCAAAGCCTCACCTAACAGGCCTAAACAATAAGTCCCTAATTCAAAATCTTCAGCAGTCACTTTTCGTTGTGTTGATTTAGCCGCCCACTCAATATCTGCACGAGTTTCCCCAACAACAATTCTCATAAAATTTAAGGCAAAAGCTTCTCCATCAAATTTAGGCCGATCTTCTACAACTTCATGCCCAAGTTCTTGAAGTAATTTAATGGTTGCTTTCAATCCCTCTATGCAATCTTCATGAACCGCATCACCCAAAAATGGATGAGTGGTAAAAGCAATGCGAAGTTTTCCTGGTGCAGTCGTAACTTCGTCCAAATAGGGTCTTACCTGTGGCGGAGATAAATAGGTGGCTCCCACATCAGAACCACTGATTGCATCCAGCATAGCTGCACTATCGCGAACAGAACGACTTAGCACCGTTTCAGTTGAAAATCCACGCCACAATTCACCTGCAATCGGACCAGTGGGAATACGCCCCCGACTGGGTTTTAGTCCAAAAATGCCACAACAAGATGCTGGAATTCGGGCAGAACCGCCGCCATCCCCCGCCCCAGCTATGGGAACCATTCCTGCTGCAATCGCGGCCGCAGAACCTCCACTAGACCCTCCTGGTGTACGCTCCAAGTCCCAAGGATTGCGAGTCACTCCCCAAGTCTGAGGTTCGGTGTAGGGTGTAATACCAAATTCTGGAGTATTTGTCTTACCTAAAATGACAACTCCTGCTGCTTTGAAACGTCTCACCAATTCACTATCATGGCTGGCTGATATATTTCTAAGTAAACGATTGCCACTACTGGTAGGAACACCCGCATACATCGATCTCAAATCTTTTAATAGAAAAGGGACGCCTTTGAATGAACCCTCTGGCAAGTCATGATTGACTAACATCCTTGCTTGTTCATACATTTTGCAAATGACAGCATTAATTACTGGATTGTACGCTTCAATCCGGGCAATCGCTGCATCCAATAACTCGGCTGGAGTAACTTGCTTTGCTTGTACTAACTCAGCCAAGCCTAAACCATCATATTGTTGATAATCGGGAAAGCCAGACATATTGCACTCCTCAGTTATTGAGTAATTGTTCTAAATTACAGCGGGAAGCGCTGTATACCCTAGACTTCACTCTATACAATTTGCTTGATACTGCATAATTGTTACAGGAATTCTGAATAAAGTTTTAGCTAATTGAGACAAACTGAACTTGAATTTAAGCGACTCCGGCAATTCTTGTACGGAAACTTCTCCGAAGCCAAAGCGAGTATAAAATAATGCAAGTCGCTTTCCCAAACATTCTAAATATAGCGGTTCTGTAGCTTGTTGAATTAAATATTTTGTGAGGTAGCTTCCCAAACCTCGATCGCGCCAATCTTTCGCCACCACCAAACTGCCCAATTCTTGCGCGCCCGCAAAGTTCCGCAACTGTCCGCAAGCTGCCAATTTTCCCTCGCATTCGATGACCCAGAATTGCTCCCAGCGCAACTGAGTTGGATCGAGTTTGGCGCTCCAAACTAACCTTCTAATTGATTTGATATCTTGAGCACAGGCCTGGCGGATAACGCATTGTGGCGGCAACTCCAAAGAATTTTCATTCATTGTGATTTTTGTTGGCTGTCTCGTTTAGTTTGAGTTCTCAACAGGCTTATTATCTATTTAAGTAGAAGATGTGTTACTCGAAATTATACCAGCTAGCCGCTTCAAAATGCGAAAGACTTCGTAAAGTTCGTTTCCTGGACTCCCAATATCGAAAAGTTTAGACACGGCATACTCCGGTATGTCTCCTTTGGTCACTTTGATAAATCGAAAGCTGCTACCATTTGTCAGAAGCCCAAATGTTAGTGGTTCTGGACTGGGGTCATTCAGCATATAAAATAGTAACTGAGGAAGTCCAGCTTCAACGGAATATTGTGCTCGCTTCGCTTCGATCGCAACAACCCAAAAAGATTCAATTAAAAGCCGAACATCAATACTTCCTCTGACAAGTATACCTTCATCCACGGTGACAAGTTCCACCGATTTTTCTGCTTCTATATGAAATGGATTCAGGTATAAATCTGCTAAAAAGAGCAAGGGAGCAAGTACCACCATTTTTACGGTATCTTCTATCATGGAGTGGTCGGCACTGTTAGTATAGCCAGCCTTTACTTTGTCTAGATATCGCTTTTCTTCATCAGTAATTTCTGGTAAATCGTCAATCCACTCCCGGAAGAATTGCTCGTCTTCACAAAGTTGGAAGTTAAATTTTGTTTTGACATCGTGCAGGGTCAGTGTTTTTGCTTGAATGCTTTGTGTCATAGTTTTATCTAGTTATTTATTAGTTGCTATGTATTCTAGCTTATCAACTGTCGATCGCCTCCCACAAAACCTCCGCGCCAAACCTTACGGGATCGGTACAAGGCAACCCCGTTTCTGCTTGAACTTCAGCTATTGCTAACAGCGCATCTGCCTCATTTAAGTGATGAGTGTTGAGGGCGATCGCGCTCACTTTTCCCCCTGCAAAAGCACCTGCAGCAGCAGCTACCATTTCGTACAATTCAATTACTTTTGATAACCTGGGAATCGATACGTGCGGGTGATTGCGAATGCGAGTTTGTCCGGCTCTGTGGGCTAAAATTAAGTGAGTTGGCTGCGAGCCCCGCAACAGCGGCAGAGTCGCCGTCGAACCCGGATGCAATAGCGAACCTTGCCCTTCTACGTGCAGGATATCGCATTCAGAACCCAATTTGAGCACCATTTGTTCGACAGCACCAGCGGCAAAATCAACTCGCACTGCATCCAAAGGAAGGCCTTCATTTCCAATCATTAAACCCGTTTGTCCCGTTGCCAAAAATTTGGAACGCAAACCCCGCTGCAAGCAAGTGCGATTGAGTTCTAAACTGGTTGACATTTTGCCAACACTCATATCTGTGCCGACGGTTAACACGCGGCGACAGCTTAATTTAGCAGCGGCGGCAGAGGCGATCGCACCCACAGATTTCGGTTCCTGACGCACGTCCCAAATCCATTGATTTTCGGTTAACGGAACTGTTATCAAAGATGCAAGTTTCGCGTGCAAACCGTTGACAACTGACAAACCTGCTGCTACCGCTTGATTAATTTCTGGCAGCCATTCCGCAGGCAAAACACCGCCGGAAGGAGCGATACCAATTAGCAGAATATTCGGAGCAAATTGCAGTGCTTCTGCAACGGAAGCAACTATCGGTACTTGTTGAGGAATGCCAGTTAATTCAGGTAAAGATTGTCCGGCACATTGGCGGTCTATTACTGCTACAATTTGTGCTTCGCTGTAGCGCAACAATGCTAAACCTGTTTTCCCGGAAGAACCGAGAATTCCCTCGTGGAACAAGATAGCAACTTTGCCATTTTTGATCGGATAGTTTTTAGTCATTGATTTACTTGTGATACGGGCGATTTTAGATTTTAACTTCAATCTAAAATCTAAAATCTAAAATCTAAAATCTAAAATCGATTGGGTGTTAGCTGTGATTTGGGTTCAGGATAAGATCATTCGGATCTTCTCCCAATTCTCGCAATCTGGCCTCTAGTCGCGAGGCTCGCTGGCGTTCCTGTTCCGCTTGTTGTTGAGCGGCTTCGGCTTGTTGTTGAGCGGCTTCCTCCGGCAACAAAACTAAATTGCCAGATTCATCGAAAAAACGCACCCAAGTCGCTGTTTCTCGATCGACAATTCCTTCCCAAGTGCCCAACCAAAAACCTAACGTTTCGCACCACAGCCAACCCCGCTCGTCGGGCACTAACGGCTGATAGCGCAGGGTGGCATCTAAACGCCATCCTTGCAAAGAATTCGGCTCGAAAGGATCGAAAACAAAGTAATCAGGAGTTCTAAAAACCTGCTCGTAAATATCCTTTTTTTTGCCTGTATCCTGATTTGCCGTTGACGGCGACAGCAGTTCCACAATCACATCCGGGTAACGTCCGTTTTCTTCCCAAACTACCCAGCCTTGTCGGGAAGTATTGCTGTCTACACCCAAAACTGCGAAAAAATCTGGGCCTCGAAAATCCTGATTCCGAATCTGTTTAGCGCTGTAATAAATAAACATATTGCCACCGACAAAAAAATCGTTCCGGTTAGCTAAACCTTGTTCTAAGGAACGGATTAAAACGGTCATCGCTATACGGTGGCGGTTGCTTTCCATTTCTGCACCATCATCAAAAATTAAATCAGTCGGCGGCTTGTGTTCTTCAAAGAAAAGCTTGGCTTCTCTATTAATTTCCTCTCCTATTGATTCCACTGGCATCATAGTATCTCCAGATGTGTTTTGAGCGATACTTCTATTCTACAATCTCAATTCGTCGCACTCCCAATCCCGATCGCCCGTTTGGCAGCAAACACCCATTTTCGACGATCGCACCGGTGAAAGGATCGTCTAATAAATTTAAGTGACTGTCCAAATCCAAATAGTCAGCTAGCGGTGAAAGTTGTGCTGCTGCTGTATTTGCGATCGCGCTATCTGAATAACAGCCGAACATTACTTGCAAATTGCAGGCTTTTGCTGTGTGGATCATCCGCATTGCTTCAGTTAATCCCCCTGACTTCATCATTTTGATATTGATGCCGTGGACGCAGTGCGCTAACTTGGGTATATCGGAAGTATTAAAGCAACTTTCATCAGCAAAAATTGGCAGGGGCGATTTACGGTACAGTTCTGATAATTCATCCATATCCGCGACTGGTGAAAGGGGCTGTTCGACATAATTTATCTGGTATTTTTCTAGCCAGTGACACATTTCAATCGCACTGCTCAAACTCCAACCGCCGTTAGCATCTACACTGATTTTAACGTTAGCGGGTGCTTCATCTAGCACTGCTATTAACATAGCTTTATCGGCTTCGATTCCTGCGGGATTTCCTAATTTCACTTTAACGGCGCGGTATTTGATACCTGCTGGATCTGTGCCCAACCAATCGCGCACTCTTTCTCTTGCACTCCTCGGCGAATTAATGCCGATTGTGACCGAGGTGGGGACGATGCGCGATCGATCTAATCCCCACATTTTCCACAACGGCAAGCCTGCTTTTTTGCCCAGCCAGTCGTGCATTGCCATGTCGATGCCGGCCCGGGCGGCTGAGGGTAAGTTGACCTCTGTTAATACTTGTTCGATTTTTTGGCGATCGAACGGAGTAAACTTTTCTAGCAGCGGTGCAACTTCCTGCAATGCAGCTAGCAGCATTTCGGTAGTTTGGGGCCGAGAACCTGTGGAAAAGGGCGATGCTTCTCCCCAACCTTCGATTCCTTCGTGTGCTAATTTTACCCATAAATTCGTACTTTGGGCTGTTGTACCGCGGCTGATGGTAAGGGCAAACCGCTTGCGGACAGTGAAAGTTTCAATTTGAAGGTGCATTGTCAGTGATTGGTAATTTTTTCTAAATAAAAATCCGAGGTGGCGGATTGTGCAGCTCTTGCGATTTGTAACTTTTTACTTTATAGTTTGATTTTGCTTGTTCTAGTTTATCAAAAACTTGATGAAATTCCTTATTTCTGTTTCGCCGAAGAGAGTTGCCTTCTCTCTCAGCATTTGGGTTCTCTTCTTTGCTGTTGCTGGTTGCATCGTACAAGTTCTGCGCTACGGTTTTAACTATAAAGAACGCTGGATTAGTTTGTTTAACTTAGACCAAGAAATAAATTATCCTTCGTGGTACTCGTCATTTACTTTGCTGTTTTGCGCGATTTTGCTAGGTATTATTGCTAGTGCTAAGAAGAAGCAGGGCGATCGGTATTTTGGACACTGGAAAGCGCTGGCGTTGATGTTTGTATTTTTTTCTTTAGATGAAATATTGAGTCTGCACGAAATATTAATTATTAACGACTTGCGAAAGGCACTGAATTTAGGGGGAATTTTTTACTTCATTTGGGTAATTCCTGGGGCGATTTTTGTTGGGATTACTGCGCTGGCTTATCTCAAGTTTCTCCGGCACCTACCCCGGAAAATAAGGGACTTTTTCTTACTAGCAGGCAGTATATATGTGGGTGGAGCACTTGGCATGGAAATGGTTACTGGCTATTATGCAGATGCGGTAACTCAACGAAACTTGATATACGGTTTGATGGTTTGTGTTGAGGAAATTTTGGAAATGGTAGGGGTGATCGTATTTATCTACGCCCTGCTGTCTTACATCGGTTCCCATCTTGAAACTATTGATTTGCAGTTGAAGATATTGGATAATCCAGAGAGGTAAAACTGACGAGCGACCAAGATTATTAACGAAATTGAATCGCAGACTTTATGGCTATCTACTTCTACACCACTGGCAGCGAATACGGCTGTTTTTCTAATTTTTCCAGTCATGGATTCGAGTTAGACGGAGAATATTGGCCAACTACCGAGCATTATTTTCAAGCACAAAAGTTTCCCAAAACGGCTCATTGTGACCAAATTCGCCAAGCAAAAACACCGAAAGATGCCGCAAAAATGGGACGTGATCGCTCTCGTCCCCTCCGCAAAGATTGGGAAAAAGTAAAAGATGATATCATGCGAAAAGCCGTACTCCGCAAATTTGAAACTCATGCCGAAATTAGAGAAATTTTACTCGCTACTGCGGATGAGGAAATAGTCGAAAATTCCCCTGTTGATTACTATTGGGGTTGTGGTAAAGATGGCAGTGGTAAAAATATGTTGGGCCAGATTTTAATGGAAGTAAGGGAAATATTGCGAAAACGCACATCAGAGTAAAACAGAACTTAAATTTCCCAAACTAAAGCAGGACTTATTTAATCCTAAGTCCTGCAATGCTCCTAAGCGAGCATTTCCTCAATTTTCTTAAACACTGAACTTAAAAATCGGTCTGAGGAACTGTCAAAACCTGTGTCAATCTCGTCGGGCTGTTCTAGTAGAGGGTTTAGCCTCTCCTCAGAGACTGCGAAGCAGGGGAAACGGTAAAAACCCTGCACCACTTTTTTTGTTTTAACAACTACTCTCAACCGGAATTAACTTTTATGGTTGCAAGTACAGCATTGTTAGCCAGTCGCCTCCCGGACACCGTTCCCCTAAAGTTGGCGATTCACAGGTAAAACAGCAAAACACCTGTTCTGGTTAAAGTTTGTTTTTTATTGATGCTGTATCTTTACTATTGTGTACGATTTGTGGAAAGTGTCAGCAGTGCTACAGAATTCTTTACATTTGTGATTTATTTGGATACCATCGCGCCACTCTGTCGCAGTTGCTGTTGAATTTTGTTAAATTCTTTCTGTTCTGCGCTTAGCAAACTATTGTCGATCGGCGATCGCATATCCCACTGCAATTCGGACAATAACAACAAACAACCAGCCATAATTATTCCTGTGGTTAGATATTGCCAAGGTGCAACAAATGTTAATAGAGGGATGCTAAATAAATGAGTTAGTCCAATCAGGAGAAAAGTGCGCGATCGCAAACCTAATCCCGTCAACAAATAGCCGATCGCGCTCAACCCCAACCACAAATCGCAAAGGTGCAGCAACAAACCTCCCCAACCGGCAAAAATACTGTAATCCGTTAGAACCAAACCAGTTATCATCAAAATCGCCCAAGAGTAAAGAATCCAGCTAACTCGCTCGACTCTTACCCAAAATAAAGTCAAAACCGCCATTACCGCAGTACCAATTAGAGTCAAACTTGACCACAGAATCGCCTGAAAGCTCCAACTGATAGGGACAAACTGAGCCGTAAAAAAAATCCCTCCTGTCACCAAACCCCAAAGCAGAAAAGTTTGGTCGATGCGGGTATAAAGTCCTGAGAAAAGAGTAATATTTCCAATTTGCCAGCGGAGTTGCAACAGGCCATCGAGGTCTTGTACGTCGAGATGTTCCTGTTTGCAGCGGATTAGGGGTTCGGAGGCGTTGAAAAAGGTCATCCAGAGTTGGGGAAAGTATGAAGTTTTGTGTATTGTAACAAGTCTTAAGGAATATTTTTCAGATTTTTTCTTGTTCCCCGGCTCTGCCTGGGGACGCAGATTTGGAGGCTCTGCTTGCTGTTTTCCTCAGCAACCGAAGAGGCAGAAGGCTGCGTTAAGCTTTGGACTAACGCAGCCTTGAGATTTGAGCTCAAGCAAGTCTCCAATTCTTATCTGTTGGAGAATAAATGATGGCAACATTCACAAGAATTGAGCCATCTTTTTTGCCTGTCGAGTCAATTTGCCATGTACCTGTATCACCCTTCCGTAGATACGGTTTATTTTTCCTGAGTTGGTAGTAGATTGAGTTTGGTGAGCGGTCTACTATTTGGGCGGCACGTTTAACAGTGCAACCAAGTTCCACCGTAACTGCGATCGGCTGGGTGAACAGATTGAGCTGTTCGCTGTTATAATTAGTCATGAGAAATCCTCGGTCTATATAGACCATAAACAACATGAGAGTGCTACTGGTTGCACCCAGTGGCTCCCAAAAACTGATAAGCGATCGAAAGCGTCTCTAGTACCACCTAGGGGCGCTTGTTTGCTTGTTAACGGCAGTGTAACACAGCATTTTAAAAAAAATCAATAGTATTTTGAATAAATCCCCTATAATCATCGTTTTTCTTTTAAACATACGTTATAATTAGCGTATACAGCTAAAATCCTTACCTAGTAAGCATTTCATGGAAAACGCACAAAAACGAATTTCTCGTTCCCAGTTACTATCTAGGGGGTAGACAGTATGAAAGGTACACTTGTGTCTCGCTTCACGCCCAGTCTGATGAAGCACGAAGATTTAGAGGAGATGTTGGTGCAGCGTCACGATTTGGCAAACGAGCTAGTCGAGTCAATCCGCCACAGCATCCTCAAGCCGATCGAGCAGCATCATCTATTAATTGGGATGCGAGGTATTGGGAAGACGCACTTAGTCTCGCTAATGTATCACCGCGTCTCCAAAATGGAGGATTTGCGGGAAAAAGTGCTGATTGCTTGGTTGCGGGAGGAAGAGTGGGGCGTCACCTCGTTTCTCGATTTGCTGCTGCGAATTTTGCGATCGCTCCAACAAGAATATCCAGTCGAATATAAGGTTAAATTGTTCGATCGGGTGGAATCGCTTTACGGTGAATCGCCCGATAACGCTCAACAGACAGCAGCAGAATTGCTGAAGGATTTTGCGGGCGATCGCACTCTGCTTTTACTTGTAGAAAACCTCGATGATTTGTTTGAAGGATTCGGTGACAGCGGACAGCAGCAATTCCGAGACTATTTAGAAAAATATCATTTCTGTACGATTTTCGCGACATCTCAGCATTTTTTCAAGGGAATAGAGCATAAAAAAGCGCCATTCTACGAGTTTTTCAATCTCCACTATTTAGAAAAGCTAAATTTAGATGAAGTTGTCTGCTTATTGAAAAATATCGCTAAATTAGAGGGCAACAAAGAACTAGAATTATTCATAGAAACACCAACCGGACGTTCTCGAATTGAAGCCATCCATCAATTGGCTGGCGGCAACCACCGCGTTTATATGATTTTTGCGGAATTTCTGACTCGCGATTCGCTCGATCGACTGGTGAAACCGTTTTTGCAAACCCTGGATGAATTGACGCCCTACTATCAGGCGCGGATGGCGTGGCTTTCGCCGCAGCAACGAAAGATAATTGAATTTTTGTGCGATCGGCGCGGGGCTGTGATGGTGAAAGAGATTGCCCAACGCTGTTTTATGACGCATCAGACAGCATCCAGCCAACTTAAACAACTGTCAGGAATGGGTTATGTGACGAGCGAATCGATCGGGCGCGAGTCGTATTATGAAATTCAAGAAGTGCTGATGCGCTTTTGCATGGATGTGAAGAAGCATCGGGGCGAGCCGATTAGTTTAATTGTGGATTTTTTGCGGTTGTGGTACACACAAGAAGAGTTGAAACAGCGATTGGATCGCTTGGGAGTAGGATTTACTGCGATCGGGAAAGAGCTAGTTGATAATAGCTCAGAAAAAAGTCATTTCAAGTCTCACATAAATCTGGAAACACTACCGCCTAATGCTGTAATTGAGCGAGAATATCTGCTGCGTGCGCTTCAGGCAAGGGAAACAGATGATTATGAAAACCTTCGCGTAGCAGCTTGCGTGCAGGAAATTGAAAATTGCAAGGAGAAGAAAGACTATGTTTCTACTTTGAATCTAGCAAATAAACTGGTGGTAATTCGCGGCCAGGCACAGGACTGGTTGGAAAAAGCAAATTGCTTGCACAATCTCGAACGTTATGATGAAGCATTAGAATCCTTCGATCGGGCGATCGACCTAGAACCCAAAGATTGGCAAGCTTGGATGATGCAAGGCGGTGTATTCTACAAACTAGAACGCTACGAAGAAGCTTTAGCATCCTTTAACAAAACGATCGAGATTGAACCCAATAGTGCGAGCCTTTGGTATGCTAGAAGTCATGTACTTAAGTACCTCAAACGCTACGAAGAAGCCTTAGCATCTTACGACAAAATGATCGAGCTTGAGTTCAATTATGCGAACGTTTGGCATTTTAGAGGATCTGTACTCAACAATCTCGGACGCTATGAAGAAGCCTTAGCATCCTGCGACAAAGCGATCGAGCTTGACCCCAATCATGCAAGTCTTTGGTATGGTCGAGGCTATGTACTCAACAATCTCGGACCCTATGAAGAAGCCTTAGCATCCTGCGACAAAGCGATCGAGCTTGACCCCAATCATGCGAGTATTTGGCATCTTCGAGGCGATGTACTAGGCAACCTTGAACGCGACGAAGAAGCCTTAGCATCTTACGACAAAGCAATCGAGCTTGAGTCCGATCGTGCGAGCTGTTGGTATCTTCGGGGTCAGATACTCAGTAACCTTGAACGCTATGAAGAAGCCTTAGCATCCTGCGACAAAGCGATCGAGCTTGAACCCAATAATGCGTGGAGTTGGAACAGTCGAGGCTATGTACTCAGCTACCTCGGACGCTGTGAAGAAGCTTTAGCATGTTGGGACAAAGCGATCGAGCTTGAATCGAATCTTGCGATTATTTGGCATATTCGAGTCTATGTACTCAGCTACCTCGGACGCTATCAAGAAGCCTTAGCATCCTGCAATAAAGCGATAGAGCTTGACCCCAATAATGCGTCGGTTTGGGACAGTCAAGGCGATGTACTCAACTACCTCGAACGCTATGAAGAAGCTTTAGCATCCTTAGACAAAGCGATCGAACTTGACCCCAATGAGGCATCGGCTTGGAAGAGTCGAGGCAGTGTACTGAACAACCTCGAACGCTATGAAGAAGCTTTAGCATCCTTAGACAAAGCGATCGAACTTGAACCCAATTACTGGTCGGCTTGGAGTAGTCGAGGCAGTATACTTGACGACCTTGAACGTTACGATGAAGCTTTAGCAGCTTACAACAAGACGATCGAGCTTGAACCCAATCATGCGAGCATTTGGTATATTCGGGGTCATGTACTTAACAATCTCGAACGCTACGAAGAAGCTTTAGCATCTTACGACAAAGCGATCGAGCTTGAACCCCATTTTAACTGGGTTTGGGTTAACCGAGCCCTTGCACTGGGTAGGCTCGAACGCTATGAAGAAGCTTTAACGTCCTGCGACAAAGCGATCGAGCTTGAACCCAATAATGCAAACATTTGGTATCTTCGAGGCTATGTACTCAACAAACTTGAACGCTATGAAGAAGCCTTAGTATCCTGGGACAAAGCGATCGAGATTGAACCCAATAATGCAAACATTTGGTATCTTCGAGGCAATGTACTAGACAAACTTGAATGCTACGAAGAAGCTTTAGCATCTTACGACAAAGCGATCGATATTGACCATAATTATGCGTTGGCTTGGAATAGTCGAGGCTATGTACTTAACAACCTCGGACGCTATGAAGAAGCTTTAGCATCCTATGACAAAGCAATCGAGCTTGAACCTAATTATGAGTGGATTTGGAGCAGTCGAGGTCTTGTACTCAACAGCCTCGGACGCTATGAAGAAGCCATCGTATCTTACGACAAAGCGATCGAGCTTGACCCTAATTATGGGTTGGTTTGGGACAGTCGAGGCGATGTACTTAACAAACTCGAACGCTATGAAGAAGCCATAGCATCTTACGACCAAGCGATCGAGCTTAACCCCAATTATGCGTTCGTTTGGAGCAGTCGAGGCAATGTATTTGAGGAAATCCAACGTTACAATGAAGCCTTAGCATCCTACGATCGAGCGATCGAGCTTGCTCCCAATTATGCGATCGTTTGGCATTTTCGAGGCAATGTGCTCAACTACCTCGGACGTTACGATGAAGCCTTAAAATCCTACGACAAAGCGATCGAGCTTAAACCCAATTATGCGGGGGCTTGGAACAGTCGAGGTAGTGTACTTGACAACCTCAAACGTTACGATGAAGCTTTAGCATCCTGCGACAAAGCGATCGAGATTGACCCCAATAATGCGTTGGTTTGGTTCGGTCGAGGTAGTGTACTTGACAACCTCAAACGTTACGATGAAGCTTTAGCATCCTACGATAAAGCTGTCGAGCTTGAGTTCAATAATGCGTTGGTTTGGATCGGTAGAGCCCTTGTACTCAACAACCTTGAACGCTATGAAGAAGCTTTAGCATCCTACGACAAAGCGATCGAGCTTGAACCCAATAATTTGTCAGCTTGGATTTTCCGAGGGGATGTACTCAACAGCCTCAAACGCTATGAAGAAGCCTTAGCATCTTGGGACAAAACGATCGAGCTCGAATCCGATCGTGCGAGCGTTTGGTATATTCGACGAGGCCATGTACTCAACAGCCTCAAACGCTACGAAGAAGCCTTAGCATCTTACGACAAAGCAATCGAGCTTGAACCCAATTTTAACTGGGTTTGGGTTAACCGCTCTTTTGTACTCGGTATGCTCGCACGCTATGAAGAAGCCTTAGCATCCTGCCAAAAAGCCATCGAGTTTGAACCCAATCATGCGAGCATTTGGGAGCTGCGAGGCGATCTACTCAACAAATTTGAACGCTATGAAGAAGCCTTAGCATCTTACGACAACGCGATCGAACTTGAACCCAACAATTTGTCGGCTTGGAACAGTCGAAGTATTGTGCTTGACAACCTCAAACGTTACGATGAAGCTTTAGCATCCTACGACAAAGCGATCGAAATTGACCCCAAATTTAACTTGCTTTGGGTTAACCGAGGTTGGTCACTATTCTTTCTTAAACGCTATGAAGAGGCATTAGCCTCCTGCGACAAAGCGAGCGAGCTTGAGCCAAATAATGTGTGGGTTTGGAACAGTCGAGGTAATTTACTTAGCAACCTCGAACGCTACGAAGAGGCATTAGCATCCTACGATAAAGCGCTCGATATTGACCCCAATGAGAAATTAGTTTGGGTTAACAGAAGTTGGTTGCTATTTTCTCTCAATCGCTATGAAGAAGCCTTAGCCTCTTATGACAAAGGGATCGAACTCGATCCTAATTATACAGATGCTTGGTTCGAGCGAGGCTGCGTTCTGGATCATCTCGAACGCTACAGCGAAGCATTAGCATCTTATGACACAGCCATAAAACTAGGTTATCGAGATTTATCTGTCTTCTTCAAACGCGCTATTTTCCTTCTAGAATTGAATCGTTGGGAGGAAGGAATTACCGCATTAGACGATGCGTTCCAACGCCTTAAACTTGACGGTGAAGCTGATGAAGATAATGCAATATTAATTATCAGTAATCTCTTCGCCAAGAAGAATATAGCGATAGGTCAGAATCGCATCACCAACCTAAATGATGTTAAATTAATTTTCTTCAACCTATTCGCCAACAAGGAGGTAGCGATATGGAAACCTCGCATCGCCAGCCTAATTGCAGTTTACGAAAAACACGAATATCTCTCAGTCTTAGGACAGGGAATCGTGCGAAACATCCCCGCGCTAATGTCAGAAATGGTCAGCGACAAAGCCGCACGCACTTGGTTAGAATTGTGGCAAGAACTAACCAGCAAGTACGAAGAATTCCAAATTGCCATCCGCCTGCTGAAAGCGGCTGTCCGCTATAAGGAAACAAAGGGCGACAGACGAGTTTTGCTAGAACTTGCGATTGAAGAACGCAATTTATTAGAACCCTTGGTGTCAACAAAACCCGAATAAGCTGAAAACTCAACTTGCAATAATTTAGATAAGCAGCAATTTACACTATACACTTAACATTGTGTAAGTCCTTTTATGTAATATGTTATGCAAAATCCCCGCCAAATAGCTTTTCTCGCACTCCGCGAAGTCCACCGCCGAGGTGCATTCGCAGATGCCGCCCTCGATCGCGCTTTCGGCAATTCTCAACTCAACGACCTCGATCGGCGTTTAGTCACAGAATTAGTTTACGGTAGCGTCAGGAGAATGCGATCGATCGACTTCATCATCGACAAACTAGCAACAAAGAAATCCTCCCAACAACCGCCAGAACTCCGCACCATCCTACATTTAGGCTTATATCAACTCGAATATCTCAACCAAATTCCCCCCTCCGCCGCCGTCAACACCACCGTTCAACTAGCAAAAGAAAACGGATTTTCAGGACTCAGCAGTTTTGTCAACGGTTTGTTGCGCCAATACATTCGTTTAACAGATAACGACTTAAACCCCTTAACAGTTACTAATTATAAATCAACCGTCGAACGCCTAGGAATTCTGCACAGCTTCCCCGAATGGCTGGTAAAAATGTGGATCGAACAAATAGGCGAAACCGAAACCGAACAACTCTGTGAATGGTTCAACCAATCCCCCACAATTGACCTGAGAATCAATCCCTTAAAAAGCTCGATCGCCCAAATTGAAACCGCCTTCAAATCCCAAAACATCAGCGTTAGCAGAATCCCCAACTTGCCGCAAGCATTAAGACTAAATGGCAGCATCGGCGCAATTCAAAACCTCCCCGGATACAGCGAAGGTTGGTGGACAATCCAAGACAGCAGCGCTCAATTAGTCACCCATTTACTAGCGCCCCAGCCAGGGGAAACTATCATCGACGCCTGCGCCGCACCCGGAGGAAAAACCACCCACAGCGCCGAATTAATGCAGGATACAGGCACTATTTATGCCTGCGACAAAACCGCCAGCAGACTCAAAAAACTTAAAGAAAATGCAGACAGACTCCAGATGAAATCCATTAAAATTCATACCGGAGACAGCCGCCATTTCCCAGAGTTTGTTAACCTCGCAGACAGAGTTTTACTAGACGCACCTTGTTCTGGCCTCGGAACCCTCCACCGCCGCGCCGACGCCCGCTGGCGACACACGCCGGAAAACATTCAAACACAATCCCAACTGCAATCGGAATTGCTAGCAAATGCAGCGACATTTGTCAAGCCCGGCGGCGTATTAGTTTATGCAACTTGCACAATTCATCCGTTGGAAAATGAAACAGTTATTCGATCGTTCTTAGACAGCAATCCTCACTGGCAAATAGAACCCCCAACAATTGATTTACCAGTACAGCCATCACCCGAAGGATGGGTGAAAGTGTGGCCACACAGACATCACATGGACGGCTTTTTTATGGTGAGGCTAAAGCAATTGAAAAAAAACTAAAGTCCTTACTACAAACCGATAGTTTAATATCCCGGTTCTTGATAAGCAGGCTCTTGATAAGCAGGCTCTTGATAAGCAGGTTCTTGATAAGCAGGTTCTTGATAAGCAGGTTCTTGATAAGCAGGCTCTTGCGGTGGGTAATACTTCGGTTCAGGATTAGGATTATAAGGCACGATCGCCCCATCCTCATTCACAATCATCCCGCGAATAATCCTCTTAGGCTCCACCGGTTTTGCCTTAATACTGCCCTTGCGACCCTCCAACTTCGGCAACTTCGGAAACTTCTCAACGGGCATTCCCTTAACAGCTTGACTCATAAAATCGCGCCAATTGTAGGCAGCCGTACCGCTAGTTCCCCAAGTCGGATAATTATCATCATTCCCCAGCCAAACCCCAGTCACCACCTGTGGAATGTAACCAATAAACCACAAATCCCTGACATTTTCCGAAGTACCGGTTTTGCCTGCTACAGCGCGATCGTTTAAAGCCGCCGGCCCCCCCGTACCGTCTTGCACAACACCCTCCAACATCCAAGTAGTAATCGCAGCACTATCCTTATCCAAAACCCGCTTCGGTTTAAAATCAGCCTGATAAATCACATCTCCCCGCTGATTAATCACCCGCTTAATTCCGTGGGCTTCAATAAAATTTCCTTGGGCTGCTAAAGTACCGTAAGCATTGGTTAACTCCAGCAAATTCACCTCCGAAGAACCCAAAGCCAGGGAATAAATCGGACTCAATTTCGACTTAATTCCCATATCGTGGGCTACTTTTATGGCCGGTTCAAAACCCACATCCATCAACACCTTCACAGCTACGACATTCACCGAACGTGTCAAAGCATCCGAGATCGATCGCCAACCGCTAAATTTTTTGCCATAATTATTCGGTTGATAGCCGTCGATAATAATTGGTTCGTCTTCGTAACCGTCATAGGGAGAAAAACCAGCCGCCATCGCCGCGGCATAAACCAACCCTTTAAACGTCGAACCGGGCTGCCGCAAAGCCTGGGTAGCACGATTAAATTCACTTTCCTTAAAATTTCCCCCTCCTACCAGGGCTTTAACTTCCCCAGTCTTAGTGTCCATAGAAACTAAAGCGGCCTGTTCAAAACCCTGACGGCGGCCATCAACTTCGATCGCATCTTTAACCACCTTTTCCGCTATTTTCTGCCACTTCAAGTCCACCGTCGTCTCAACAGTCAAACCGCCAGCTTCCAAAGCATCCTGAGAAACATAGCGCGGCAATTCCTTCCGAATGTAACTAGCAAAATAAGGTGCGACTACTTTAAATCGCTTCGGCGGACTTGGTTTAACGGCAATAGGTTCCGCCATCGCCTCCTTCGCCTCAGCCTCTGTAATTACCTTTGCTTCCTGCATTTGTTGCAGCACAAGATTGCGGCGTTGCTTAGCAATATCAGGATTAACTAAAGGCGAATATTCGCTCGGTGCCGGCGGCAAACCCGCCAAAGTTGCCATCTCTGCCAAAGTTAATTTATCGACTGTTTTGCTAAAGAAAACCAAAGCTGCATCTGCCACTCCGTAGGCATCCGAACCCAAATAAACCAGATTTAAATATCTTTCTAAAACTTGGTCTTTACTCAACTCCCGCTCTATTTTCTGAGCTAAAAGAGCTTCCCGAACCTTCCGCCTAATACTTCTTTCCTGATTAAGAAAAACAACGCGAGCCAATTGTTGCGTAATTGTACTGCCGCCCTGCACTAAATCTCTCGCTATCAAATTAGAAACAATCGATCGCACAATACCTTGATAATCCACCCCGCGATGTTGGTAAAAACGGCGGTCTTCTATCGCAATAAAAGCTTTAACCAACAGTTCGGGAATTTCTTGAAGTTTCAGTTTATCTCTAGTTGCAGGCCCCGACTGCAACAAAATCGTATTATCTGCCGCCTTAATTGTCAGCGTTCCGTCGCGGTTAAACGCTGACAAATCGTTAACATCCGGCAAACCTTTGTCTAATGTGTACAAAATCCATAAACCGTAGATTAAAGCGCCCCCGCCTATACTTGCCACACCTAAACTTATCCAAAATCTAGGGCGGCGGGGGATACGTTTTTTAGTATTTTCCTGCGGTGCGCTATTTTCCTGTAGTGCCGTATTTATCTGCAGTTGGGTGTTCGGCGATGCGCTATTTTCCGGCAATTCGCTACTATCCGATTTTTGGGGTGATTTAGTTCCCAGCAAACTTAATCCCGGCCGCAACAATTCTTTTCCCTTGGTTTGCAAGCTGGTAACTTGAGGTTCAATTTCCAACCAAGCAATTAAGCGCTTCAACCCTTGCCAATTGCGCTTGACTATTGGATATCGAGCGTATTCTGGCTCTAAATATTCCGACTCTAAATATTCTGACTCTAAATATTCTGACTCTTCTAGAGGCGCAGCATCTTCTGATACCACATACTCGGATCGCTCATCCTTTTTCCGTGGATAAAATTCCGCCTCTGATTCCGGCGAGTTGAGCTTATTACCCTTCGCAGCCTTCGGCGGTTCTCGATCGGAATTACCGCTTATTGCGTTAGTGACTTTGCTCAATGTATCTTTGATATTTGAGAAAAATTCTGCCACGTTCAGACCTTCAAACCTCATCAAGTCCGATTAAAAATTAAAAATTAAAAAAGCTAGCCTTCTTCAATTCTTAATTTTTAATTCGACATTTTTTCTTGAATAACACACGCTGCCTTGAATTAGCTTTTTTGAATTAAAAACTTTTTAATTCAAAACTAAAAATTCAAAACTTTTCTTAACGCTGCAGAACTTGGTATTTTTTTGAGAGGTGAATTAGATTTTTTGAATTCAAAATTTTTTAACTCAAACCTCAAAACTCTGCTTAACTCGCATGACCCAGTGCCAAGGCTGCTACCAGCATACCCAAAACCAGGAAAGGCTGAGCACTTGCCTGATATTTAACATCATTTTCCAGGGGATTACGCAAAAAGTACATATCCTGAAAAGTAATTTGGGGAATTATCAGCAGCAGCAGAATGACAGCGTAAAGGTTTTGGTGGATGCTGATCAGGTAGCCTGCAATCCCAGCTTGAAAGATGTCGATCATCAAAACGCAAATCCAAGCTGCGGTGCTGATGCCAAACATCACTGGCAAAGATTTTAACCCTAATTGCCGATCGCCCTCAACACTTTTGAAATCATTAACGATCGCAATTCCCAGCCCAGCCAAACTGTAAAACAGGGTCAAGATCATAATCGTGGGATCTAGTGTACCAAACAAAGCTTGACCCGCCCACCAAGGCAGGGCAATGTAGCTAGCACCTAGGGCATAATTTCCCAACCACCCATTCTGCTTAAGTTTCAGCGGGGGCGCAGAGTAGATATAAGCTAGAAACGCGCCGCCGAGAGTCAAAACAGTCATTATCGGGAATTCATGACCCGCCCACAAGTCTAGAGCATAAGCCACCCCAATGCCAGCGGCTAATAATACCAATATTTGCGTTACTACTTGGGGAATCGAGATGATACCGGAGGGAATCGGACGGTAGGGTTCGTTAATGGCGTCGATTTCGCGATCGTAAAAATCGTTCAAAGTTTGAGTGTACCCGGTCAACAACGGCCCTGACATCAACATACAAGCTGCTGCGATCAAGAAATTCTCTAGGTTCCAAACATAGTTTCCAGAAGACGCCGCCCCGCACACCACGCCCCAAATTAGGGGAATCCAGGTAATCGGTTTCATCAATTGCAAGCGAATCTTCCAGATGGAAGTTTCCCCGCTAGCGGCCCCTTTCATGCCCAACAGTTGCCGAGTTTTGGAACTGCGGTTTTCGGTAGCAGCACTTTCCGGTGCAGCTTCTGGGGAGATTTGGGATGGAGGAGAGTCAGACATAATTTGATGTTAGCGGTACTGCTACTATTGTGTCGTTTTGCATTTCAATAATAATTCAGATAGCTTACCACTGATATTTAAGGCAGATTCTTGAAAACTTACCCGGGTTTGGAGTTGATGCTAGGGAAAAGTACGAGTTTCACAATATATTGAGATATCATTATTTTGTGTAAATGTCAAGAGGATAAATATTTTTTTTTATAATTTCGCTGATCCCGCCTGCTGGGGGAGATTTTTGCCAGCCAGTGCATTTAATGTCCATTCCCAGGAGGCGATCGAGTTTTTTGCCATAAGCTAATCCGCATTTAAATTGCATAGTAAAATAAATCTTTCCCTTTTTGGGGTGGGCATCCTGCCAGCCCTCAACATACAAATTAAATGCACAACAGCTTACTACCCTTGAATCATCTCATCTGGCAGAAACCAGCAGCAGAAAGTCAATATGTCTTCTATTTCTGCAATCAGATTTTCCCAATCAATGTTTGAATAATCGCGAACCCGCAACTTTTCCACAGTGGTTTCAATCGCTCTCAGGTAATCTGTATCATATAATTTTTGTCGGTCAACTTCTAATTTTGTTGTCATAAGCTGTTCGTGCTAACAACTGCAAATTAACAAATATGGCGATAGGAATCAAAAGGCAGTCCCGTCCGACGCTTGACTTCTACAACTGATTTGTAAGCGCCTTTTCTCTGCCTTTCTCTAACTATTTTTTCCGCAACATATCTATCTAAACCGCTGGCGATTAACTCTTCGGGCGAAAGAATATTTAACCGTTTCCAAGTAAACTGCAATTCTTTTTGATAATTGTAGCTGAAGCAAATCATCGGGGCGATGCGTCTGACGTGACTTTCGGGAACTCCGGCTATTTCTGATAACTCTTCGGCGTGGGTAAAAATGTAGCCTTCGTTTTGCAGAGATTCAATATCGTTGGCGTAGACGATCGGCAAACCCAAGATTCTGACCATATCGTCTTTGGTACACTCGTTAATATCTATTTTGCCGCGCACGTTTGCCAATTCTTCGGCATTCGTCGCGCTTGCCGGAACCAGTAAACCTCTGGGTGCGGTTTTGATGAGATAGCGCTTTTTCAAACTAAAAGCAGTGACAATTTGAGCAATCCAAACGATCGTACCCAAATTAGTTGAAGAAGATACCGCGAGTGCTGCTAAAGTAATGCCAACACCCCATCCCATCCAACTACGAATATTTGATTTTTGGCCGGCATAGGCGATCGCCAATCCGCCGAAGTAGGGAATAAAAGCATACCACACCCATTTGGGAGTTTGACGCAGCCAGTATAAATCTTGAGACACTTTAGTTTTATCCTTAAATAGTTGTGATCTCACACTTACTTATTTCACTCCCACTTTTTTAAGAGTGGGCTTTCCTCTTCCTTCTTCCATCGGACTGACATCCGTTGCATCCGTTACATCCGTTACATCCCGTACATTGCTCGTTGCCGAACTTCCTTCTTCCTTCTTCCTTCTTCCTTCTTCCTTCTTCCTTCTTCCTTCTTCCTTCTTCCTTCTTCCTTCTTCATTACAATTCTCGGAGCAGTTTTTGGCGTTTTTCTTCATATTCTTCGGCCGTAATTGCGCCCATATCGTAAAGTTTTTTCAATTCGCCGATCGCCCCTGTTACATCTTGTGCCGCTCTGAGGACATACCCAGACGGCAACATTCCGCCATTGTACTGTATCTGAAAAGCTTGTTCCGACATCAGCAGCAGGCCGATAAAATCGAAAAATGCGATCAGTGACGGAATTAATGTCCAAGAAAATAGCAAGTATAATACCCCTGCTACATTATTGCCCAAATAAAATTTGTGAATTCCGAAACCTCCTACAAAGAAAGCTAACAGAACTGCTACGGTTTTATCTTTTACCATTTTTACTTTCCCCAGTTTTTTATTTTAACTTCCGCCATCGACTTTCAATGCACGACCTTGAACGATCGAGCTAAGTAATGTTACTAATTTTTACTCATTTATTTGGGTTTTTGCGAAACTTAGACATCGCAAAATACAGCAGAACTATACCGGCTTGAGCTTGTAGAATGACCAAGTAGCCTCTCAAGAAATAATTTAGTTCGCTGCCTGAATTGAGAGAAAATATTAAAATGCCCAAGGCGGCGTAGGGTGCGAAACGCATCCAACTAGGCGTTCCCTCTAACTTGTGGCTGTTCAAATTGCTCATTGGGTTTAAGCCTCATCCTAAATTAAAATTTAGCTATAAATTAGCCGGATTGTCAACTTCCGCTGGGTGCGATCGCCCGCGTGAGTCTCTCAATCATCAGCCGACAAGATATTACTTCCATGTTAAACCCTGTTTTTCCGCTAAAGTAAGGAACCGGGGCGGGTCTATCTGGATCTGTTGCTGATATTAAAGATGAGGGTGAACCCGCCCCTATAGGAATTCCGGTTATTTTACCGGGCTAGATATAAGGGGCGCACCTAGTAGCCTACTGCTGTTTTTGGCAAGAGTCGATCGCCCTGACGATCGCTCTCAAAAAAACTCGGTTAATTCACAATTATTAACAACCGCCCGAATTAACTTGCGCCGCCGCCCAAAAGAAACAGACTCAGGAGAGTACCGCTGTTCCAAAGACTGTGGAGAAGCATAGGAGCAAGGAGATTTCGCGATCGCGTGTACACAAACCCCAAAACCGCACCCAAAGTCGCCAAAGGCAGAATCTCAGACACACTCAAGTGAGCCACAGCAAACAAGAAAGCAGAAGCTGCGATCGCCCCCGAAACAGGCAAATAGCGAGTCAGAGAAGGCAGCAGAAAGCCCCGAAACACGATTTCCTCAAAAACCGGAGCCGCGATCGCAGCAGTGCCGAAAAACACCGCCAAAGCCACGTTGTCCCTACCTTCGAGAACGATCGGCAAAATCGGATTACTGCCACCTTGTCCCTGCCACAATTGCTGATTGATCAGCGACACCAAAACTACCAAAGGCAAAGCAACAAAATAGCCGCCAAAACCCCACAAAAACCAACTTCCCCGCCAATTAATCCGAAACCAACCTTCCGGCAAAGGCAAAAAAGACTTGACCGAAAAATACAGTACCGAAAGCCCCCCAGCCGACAGCAACAAATAAGTAGCAAAGATATAAAAAGCCTTCTCGCGCGGGTCAAAAGTAGCAGGATTGAGTTTTAAAACACCCAGAGAAACAGGCAGCAACAAATAGGGAATCAAGATTTGGCCGACAAAGAAAAAGCCGACCACCAGCACCTGCCAAACAATCTCACCATCCCAAGGCACATCCCAAGTCAAGCTCGCATTTCGCGCCAACAGCGGGCCGGAACCTGCTGTATCTAACTGCTGCCGCTGCAACAACCACTGCACGGTCAAACCAACCAGCAAAACCGTACCAATACAAAGTGCGATCGCCGGAACGCCAACTATAATTGCCAACTTTTCTACAGCTTGCTGGGCCGTTACTTGCTCTGCTGCTTGTAGCGCCGCCAGCTCTTTAGAACGTTCTTGCAGCTTGTAAAGTTGAGCGAGAGCGCGATAGCGAAACCAGCCATCCAAAGACTTTTGAATGCGCGGCTCGGCATCCGGCAGCAGTTGAGCCGGATTGCTCCAAATCCCCGTTAAAACTTGAGCAGTTACCACCGAAGAATCGTCATCACTTTTAGTTTTGTAGCGCTCAACTAAATTTGTCCAAGTTTGGAGAGCCGCCTCAGTTTTGCCACTGCTTGCCTGCAAAATTCCCAATCGCAAGTCAAGTTCGTTTAGCAGCACTGACTGTTGCTTGATCGACTCTGACGCCGCCTTATTTTGAGCCAAATTCAGAGTATTATCCTCAGACTTAGAGGCGATGGCAGACTGAATTTGTTTAACTTGTGCTTGAGTTGTTTCGAGAGTTTTGCGAGTCGAGTCTCGCGCTTCTTGATATTGCGTCAAAGCGGTATTTAAAGGATCTGCACCGAC
Source organism: Microcoleus sp. w2-18bC1 (assembly GCF_036700365.1). Lineage (NCBI taxonomy): Bacteria > Bacillati > Cyanobacteriota > Cyanophyceae > Oscillatoriales > Microcoleaceae > Microcoleus > Microcoleus sp. w2-18bC1. Next base: position 3,850 of record NZ_JAUBOS010000017.1, on the reverse strand, counting down.
AATATTGTTGCGCGCCGAACTTAAATTAGCACTCTGATTATTTTCTCCTTGCCACTCAGAGGCGTGAAGCAGCAAATTTGTCTGGTAGAGTTCCAGCCGGCTTTGAATTTGCGGCTGGTTCCAACTAGCAAGTAAAGATAAACCTACCAGGGCGATCGCGATCGCCGTTAAAATACCTAAAATAACCCGCTTCAGTGTCATTCCTGCTTTTCCGTCCCGCGCGAATCCGTGGCTAAATCTTTTCCGTCTTTAATCATAGGTCGTTGCAGACGAGAGTATCCCGACAACTGGTAAAATTTCACTGGCTCATCTTTTTGACTCGCCTCAACAAGACTTACGCCAAAAATCCTCGCTCCGCGATGTATACATAAGGTTCACACCTTAGCCCAACGGTGCTTATGGCGCACCCTACAGGAGTAGTGCGGCATAAACACCCGCGATGTATGAGGTAATATCCGCACGGCGCACCCGCAGCGGGGTAGCAGGCTAAATCTAAAATCTAAAATCTAAAATCTAAAATCGAATGACTCGCATTATCTTAGTCCGTCACGGCAAAAGCACCTACAATCAAGAACGCCGCATCCAAGGCCGCCTCGATAAATCAATTTTGACAGAAGCAGGCCGCAGCGCCGCCCTGCAAGTAGGCGACACACTCAGCAGTATCGCCTTTGATGCCATCTATACCAGTCCCCTGCAACGCGCCAAAGAAACAGCGGAAATCATCCTGTCGCGCTTGACAAATCCGCCACAACTCCAGCCAACTGATAATTTGATGGAAATCGATTTGCCTCTGTGGGAAGGAATGTTGCGCCAAGATGCGATCGACAAATTCCCCGAAGCATATCAGCAATGGCAAAAACAGCCAGACAAATTTTCCATGAAACTGCCATCTGCTGACGGAGAAATCGAACACTTTCCCGTATTGGCAATTTTTGCTAACGCCCGTCATTTTTGGCAAGAACTTTTATCGCGCCACCGGGACGGCACAATTCTAGTAGTAGGTCATAACGGAATCAACCGCGCTCTCATTGCTACAGCGTCGGAAATTAACCCGAATTACTACCAATCTATTCAGCAGTCAAATTGCGGCATTAGCGTCCTTAATTTTGGATATTCCCCTGTTACCACCGACGAGCCAGGAGAGCCAAAAAAGAAAGTTCCAGTTCAATTAGAATCCCTGAATTTAACTTCCCATACCGGGGAAATTTTTCCCAAACCGAGAGACGGCCACCAAGGCCCGCGCTTGTTGCTGGTGCGTCACGGCGAAACAGACTGGAATAAAGCAGGTAAATTTCAAGGGCAAATTGACGTACCTCTCAACGATAACGGCCGCGAACAATCCCGGCGGGCGGCAGAATTTCTCAAGGATGTAAAATTAGACTTTGCGATTAGCAGTTCCATGCTGCGCCCGAAAGAAACTGCGGAAATTATTCTCAAATATCACGGCGGTTTGCAACTAGAACTGCGCGACGAGTTGAGAGAAATCAGCCATGGACTTTGGGAAGGAAAGTTTGAATCAGAAATCGAACAATCCTATCCGGGTTTGCTACAGGAATGGAAAACATCTCCTGAAACAGTCCAAATGCCCGAAGGAGAGAATTTGCAGCAAGTTTGGCAGAGAGCGATCGCAGCTTGGCGAGAAATTGTACAATCAGTTTCTGGTACGGGGATTGTCGTTGCTCACGACGCCATTAACAAAGCAATTCTCTGCCACCTATTCGGTTTAGAACCCGAACATTTCTGGAAATTCAAACAAGGAAACGGAGCCGTTAGCGTGATTGATTATCCCCACGGCCCCGATGGTTTGCCGGTATTACAAGCGATGAATGTCACAACTCATTTGAGCGGCGGCGTTTTTGACAAAACAGCAGCCGGAGCACTGTAATCGGTAAAATCCTGGGCGCGACCCCGTAGACGTATTACCAGTCTGCTGTTTGACGATTAGGCCTTCGATCCCCCCTAGCCCCCTTAAGAAGGGGGGAAAAGAAGCCTTCTCAAAGTCCCCCTTTTTAAGGGGGATTTAGGGGGATCGAGACTCGTGTCAAAGCGAAATTTATCAAAGCTTTTAGGATTAAGTTAACACCAATGTCCATCGCTACCCTTCGCCCGCCTGAAAAAAGTTTAAAAGTTGATAACAACCGCGCCCGATGGTTAGGAAATTCTTAATTGCTGAAACCGTTGATTTTCTTCCTTCTTCCTTCTTCCTTCGTGTCCTTCGCGTCTTCGCGGTTCCATCTTCCATATTCCATCTTCAATATATTTAAATCTTAAGTTATGAGCCGCGAACTGCTACAAAATGTACGGGTGCTAGATCCAGTTTCAGGGAGCGATCGCATCGCTGATATTCTGATTGCTGAAGGTAATATCAAAGCAGTTGAGGAAAAAATTGCTGAGTTTCCCGCTGACATCCAAGTGCGGGATTGCCAGGGACTGATTTTGGGGCCGGGGTTAACTGATATCTACAGTCACAGCGGAGAACCGGGTTTTGAGGATCGAGAAACCCTGGAATCCTTGATGCAGGCTGCGGCGGCTGGGGGTTTTACGCGAGTGGCGATTTTGCCAGATACCTCGCCACCTGTTGACAATTTGGCCGGTTTGGCTTTGTTGCAGCAACATATCCGCAATTTGCCGCCCGGGCTCCCCCGCTTGTATTTTTGGGGAGCGCTGACAGCGGGGGTTAAAGGGCAGCAGATGGCCGAGTTGGGCGAGCTGGCATCCTGTCCAGTGGTGGGTTTTGCAGACGGTTTGCCGCTGTCTAATCCCGCTCTGGTGAGGCGTTTGCTGGAGTATATCAAGCCTTTGGGCAAGTCGGTGGCTTTGTGGCCGTGCGATCGAACTTTAGCAGGAAATGGCGCGGTGAGGGAGGGTTCGCTGTCGGTGCGCTTGGGTTTACCAGGAATTCCGGCTAGTGCGGAAACTTCGGCTTTGGCGACAATTCTGGAGTTGGTGGCATCTGCGGACACAGGAGTGCACATTATGCGCGTTTCTACAGCGCGCAGCGTGGAATTGATTCGAGATGCGAAGGCGCGGGGTTTGCCGGTGACTGCGAGTGTGACTTGGATGCACTTGCTGTTGAATGTCGGGGCAATTTCAGGAAACTCTAAAGATTCCGGCGGTAAAAATGCTCTGACTGCTTCGTTGCCCTACGATCCGAATTTACGCCTAGAACCCCCGTTGGGCAATCTCAGCGACCAATTAGCGCTGATTCAAGCTGTGAAAGATGGCGTAATTGATGCGATCGCGATCGACCACAACCCGCATACTTATGAGGAGAAAACTGTGGCTTTTGCTGATAGTCCGCCCGGGGCGATCGGTTTGGAATTAGCTTTGCCTTTGCTATGGCACGGACTGGTAGAAACTGGCGAGTTTTCGGCTTTGGAACTGTGGCGAGTTTTGAGTACCCTGCCGGCCGCTTGTCTCGGACAAACCCCCGCCACGGTTGCACCGGGAGTCTCTGCTGAGCTGATTTTGTTCGACCCGCAAATGAGTTGGACTGTTGATGGGCACAGTCTGAAGTCGCGATCGGCAAATACGCCTTGGTTGGGACAGCAATTAGCGGGAAAAGTTGTACAAACCTGGATTAATTGACAATCAAGCAATTTGGTTAGGGACTCCCGGATTTATCAGTTCTCAAATCTCAAATCTCAAATCTCAAATGGATTGACCGTTGGAATTGGGAATTATTTAACGAACCGCGAAGTCGCGAAGGGCGCGAAGGAAGAGAAAGAAGATCAAGAAGAAGATAGGTAATTTGGTACGTGGAAGCTTTGGATCCCACATTCCGCAGATATTCAAGCAGAGGTAAAGGAAGATAGATTTGGCAACAATAAACTCCCAAACGATTGCACTG
>NZ_JAUBOS010000016.1:0-104338 GCF_036700365.1 Microcoleus sp. w2-18bC1 | reverse complement strand
GATCGCGTTTGAGCCAGTCGTCGAGGACATCAAATATGCCTCTTTCGGTCTGGGCGCGTCCGACTGCGATTGTCATTGGGGTAAAATCCTTTTGCTTGTTAAAAGACCAAGGTTTCTAATTAAAGTTAACATAACTATATATTAGAAGTTCATAATTTTTCAACATAATTAGCAGGAGTTGATACACAATGCCGATCGGTCGATCGCGATCTCGTCAGCGAAGCGTGACGCTCGGTGGGCTAATTGAATTAAGATTTGGCTTTAAGGCTGTTTAATTTTATGACTGCAAAAACAATGACCTCGATCGATCCTGTCCTGCGCTACCCGGTTTTGGGCTCCCGCCGCTTCAGCAATTACTGGTGGGCGACGGTGGTCAGCATTGGAGGGACTGGTTTCCTGCTGTCGGGCATTTCCAGCTACTTGCACGTTAACCTGCTGCCTTTTGCTGACCCGACTCAGCTTGTTTTCATCCCCCAAGGCATTGCGATGGGTTTCTACGGTGTCTGTGGCGTGCTGTTGGCGCTCTACCTGTGGCTGACTATTCTCTGGGATGTCGGTGGCGGTTACAACGAGTTCGATCGACAAACTGGTAACATTCGGATCTTTCGCTGGGGTTTTCCCGGCAAAAACCGCAAAGTTGATTTTAATTGCAAGACATCGGATGTGCAATCTGTGCGGGTAGACATTAAAGAAGGTCTCAATCCCCGCCGCAGTATTTATCTTAAGCTCAAAGACCGCCGTCAGTTTCCCCTGACTAGAGTCGGACAGCCGATTGCTTTGTCTGAAGTGGAAAATCAAGCGGCCGAATTGGCTCGATTTTTGCAAGTTCCCCTAGAAGGACTTTAGGGATTTTCGATTTGCGGTTTTAGATTTTAGATTGGTAATGTCTCGTAGGGTGCGCCGGGCCGCGCACCTTACCTAGCTGGTAAGTGAAAAAGATCGATCTGCGAGTAAGCCCGTTACCAATTTTTGAATCTATCAATTCACAATACTTCGGATAGTTTTTGATTGCCAACTGTAGAATAAGGGTTTCAAGGCGATTAGGCAAGTTCGCTATCCAAGGAAAATCGCGGTTTTTAGACTACGAACTAAAAACAGTTCGGACTATTGAATTAAAATCTTTAGTTGCCAAGTCCGTAATTGACTCAAAGTGAAAATACAAATGCAAATGCAAATCAAAATTCAGCGGTGGTTGTTCTCACTTTTAATAATTGGCGCGCTGTTTGTCGGAGGATGCGGTAGTTCCCCTGTGGCAAACTCGACTCCGACACCAAATCCGGCGTCGGGTGAAAATATTTCTTTGTCTCCGTCTCCTTCTCCTGCTGTAGTGGCGAGTTCGCAATTTAGCAATTTGCCACGATTGGAAGGAAAAGCAACGGTGGTGATGACGGTTAAAGGTGCTCCAATTACGATCGAACTCGACGGCACAAATGCGCCAATTACTGCGGGCAATTTTGTCGATTTGGTTCAGAAAGGAGTCTACGATGGGCTGGTATTTCACCGAGTCGTGCGGGAACCTCAGCCTTTTGTAGTTCAGGGCGGCGACCCCCAGGGTAAAGACCCTAAATTCCCTACAGCGCGACTGGGAACTGGGGGTTTTATTGACCCAAAAACTTCTACCGAACGCAGGATTCCTCTGGAAATTAAAGTAAAAGGTGCTGCCAATCCGACTTACAGCCAAACGCTAGAAGAAGCTGGGGTTAAGGAGAAACCCGTGTTGATGCACACTCGCGGGGCTGTTGCTATGGCTCGATCGCAGAGTCCTGATTCGGCTTCTTCTCAGTTTTACTTTACTTTGACCGATGTACCGTTTTTGGACGGTAGCTATGCGGTTTTTGGGTACGTCAAGCAAGGCATGGATGTGATTGATAAGATTGAAGCGGGCGATCGCATTGATAAGGCTACCGTTACTCAGGGTTTGGAAAATTTTAAGGCTGTTAATTAGTAGTCAGTTGGCAGTTGGCAGTTGGCAGTTGGCAGTTGGCAGTAGTCATTTGAGAAACAACTGCCTTCTACTTTCTACTTTGTGCCAAAAGCAAGCCTTTTACTTATGGATGTTGTTGTTACCGGAATTGGTCTTGTTTCGGCTTTAGGTACTCTGGATGATGGCTGGAAAAGATTGTTGTCCGGGAAGTCGGGAATTCGACACCATCAACCTTTTTTAGAAATGGAACCGCTACCTTTGGCTTTGGTTGGCACAAAACCTGCTGATTTAATAACTTTAATTCGGCAGGTTTTAGCAGATGCTTTGCAAGATGCTAATTTGACTTTGCCTTTGCCAGATTGCGGGATTGCGATCGGTTCTAGCCGTGGCTTCCAGGCAAATTTGGAACTGTTGGCAAGCGAAGGAAGAGGGAAGAAGGAAGAAGGAAGAAGGAAGAAGGAAAAAGGAAGAGAATTCTCAATTACCGATTCGCAATGCCCAATTCCCAATTCCCAATTACCGATTCCCCATGCCCCATGCCCAATTCCCAATTCTCAATTTGTGAATTTTTTGCCTCACATGGGGGCGATCGCAGCGGCGAGGGCAATTGGCTCAACGGGGCCGGTATTGGCGCCGATGGCTGCTTGTGCCACGGGTATTTGGTCGATCGCCCGTGCTGTTGATTTAATCCGCACTGGTGAGTGTCAGCGGGCGATCGCAGGTGCTGTGGAAGCGCCTATCACACCGCTGACTCTGGCTGGATTTAGCCGGATGGGTGCTTTGGCAAACAATGGGTGCTATCCCTTTGATGAAAATCGGGAAGGCTTTGTGCTCGGTGAAGGCGGGGCTTTATTTGTATTAGAATCTGCCGAGTTGGCAAGGCGTCGTGGTGCTAAAATTTACGGTCGAGTTTCCGGTTTTGGCTTGACAAATGATGCTTGTCATGCTAATGCGCCGGAGCTGGGGGGGGAAAGTGCGATCGCGGCGGTAAATCAATGTTTGAAACGCAGCAATTTAGCGACGATTGATATAGATTTTATTCATGCTCACGGTACTGCAACTGAGTTAAATGACCGACACGAAGCACTGTTAATTGAGAAGTTATTTCACCCAGGAGTTGCTGTTAGTTCGACTAAGGGGGCTACGGGTCATACTTTGGGAGCTTCGGGAGCTTTGGGCGTGGCTTTTTGTTTGATGAGTATTAAATATCAGATGTTGCCGCCTTGCGTGGGAATGAAAAAACCGGGGTTTGAATTAGATTTTGTTCGCTGTGCGCGATCGGCTATTGTCAGAAATGCGGTTTGTTTAAGTTTTGGCTTTGGCGGGCAGAATGCTGCGATCGTTTTATCGGGCAATCGTTAATTTTTGTAAACTCGGTCGATCGGCATTTAATTTACACGATCTCTCTACAGTTAAAATCTTCTGAGGTGGCCGGAGAACTCTCCCACGTCCAATTTAAATCTCAAAAATAGTACAATATTTATGTATTTTAGTCAACTAACTGAGAACTTTGGTGAGATTGCTGGTGCTGCTGTCCTAGTCTGGCTCTGCATCCCGACGCTGATCCTTGCGTCACAGCCTGGGAGGCTAGAAAAGAGAGCCAGATTAAAGCAGTATTGTATTTTATTAACGCACCGAGGGCGATCGGCGAAAATAGAAGAAAGAAACTGTTTAAATTAAGTCTCAGGTATTTTCACATGGATCTGGCATCTCATCGATTTATGTCTTATTTTGAACCAGAGCAAGCTGCTCACCTTTGCCAAATAGCTGTTTTGGAGAGTTTTGCTGAGGAAACGCTGGTTTTTGAAGAAGGAGAAATAGCCGATTTTTTCTATCTAGTTTTAGAAGGTAAAGTCGAGTTTAGCAAGCGGATTGAAAATCATAAATATCAAACGGTTGCTGTCGCTAAGCCAGACGATTATTTTGGCGAACTCGGAGTTTTAGACGGAGAGCCTCGCAGTGCTAGAGCTGTGGCAGTTGCAGGCTCGACTTTGGCGAAAATAGGCCGTGAAGAACTAATCACAACTCTCCAGTTTGCTAAAGGCAGTTCGGTACTGCAAATGTTTAGTTTCATTACTAAAAATTTACGGGAGACCACGGATCAATATGTGAGCCAGTTGGTACACAAACAAAAAATGGTATTGGTAGGAGAAATGGTGAGTACAATTATTCACGATTTCAAAAGTCCTTTTACCGGAATTAAACTCTCCAGTGAAATGCTCAAAGAAATGCACCCAGATGAGGAAACTCAGGAGTGGTGTGAACTTATTCAATTGCAGGTTCATCGAATGTTGGGGATGGCTGAAGAAGTATTAGAATTTTCGCGAGGTAATTCTGTATTCAATAAAAAACCAGTTAATTTAATTCAGACGTTGCAGCAGTTTGAAAAGTTGAACAGAGTTTATTGTGAAGCAGCAAAAGTAGATTTAGCAGTACGGGTGACAGAAGTAATAGTGGAAGCGGATGAAAATAAGATTTTGCGCGTTTTACAAAATTTAGTTGGGAATGCTGTTGAGGCTTTTGGCGGCAGAGGGGGTCGGGTGGAGATTGGGGTGACGCAAAGTGAGGAGTGGGCAGAAATTAGCATTTACGATAACGGCCCAGGCATTCCGCCGACAATTAAGGAAAAGTTATTTGAACCGTTTGTGACTTATGGCAAGCGGACTGGTACTGGGTTAGGAACGGCGATTGTTAAGTCGATTGTGGAGGCTCACAAAGGGAAAATTACTTATGAGTCAGAGGACGGAAAAGGCACAACTTTTTACATCCGCTTGCCGAAAATCATGGCTTTAGGAGAGCAAAATTAAGTAGGTTGGAAGATATATACTTAGGACTTTTTCACTAAGCATCAGAGACTTAGTTGATGAGTAAATATCTTGTTGTAAAACAATATTTTTCTAATAAACCGGCTTTAAGAGCGTAAGTCCTAATACTGTGTAGCGACTTGGAGAATCAAGTATAATTGAATTAACGAACTGCTAAAAATTTGATGCCAGTTAATATTCAAACCTTACCCACAGAAGTTATCAACTTAATTGCCGCCGGCGAAGTGATTGACTCGATCGCCGCAGCGGTACGAGAATTAGTTGAAAATTCTCTGGATGCTGGCGCAACTCGCATCATTGTTTCTGTCTGGCCCGAACAGTGGCGGGTGCAAGTTGCAGATAATGGTACAGGAATGGATCTGGAAAATTTGCAGCAGGCGGCTTCCCCTCACAGTACGAGCAAAATTACCACTGAAGCTGACCTTTATAAAATTGATACTTTGGGATTTCGGGGGGAAGCTTTGCACAGTTTAGCTCAGTTGGGCTGTTTGGAGGTTTTGAGCCGATCGAATGATTTGGGATTGGGGGATTTTTCGGAAAATCGAGAGTCGGCGCAAACCCCCGCCAAATCATCCTTTAACAAGGGGGGAGTTGAAAATGCTCGATCGGGCTGGCGGGTGGTTTACAATAACGCGGGCGTTGCTGTAGAGGTGGAAACAGCCGCGATCGCTCCGGGTACGGTGGTGACTGTTGATAATTTGTTTGGCAATTGGCCTGTGCGCCGCAGTTTTTTGTCGCCGGCACAGCAAATGCGATCGATCCAATTAACCCTTCAGCAAATTGCTATTTGTCACCCGCACGTTAATTGGCAGTTGCGTCAAGCAAATACCCCTTGTTTGCACGTAACTCCTGGTAGCACAGCAGAACAACTTTTACCTCAGTTCGTGCGCGGTGTGCGATCAAGCGATTTGCAGTATTTAAAGTTAGATTTGCCTGCGAGTCCTCAAAATCAGAAAGCTGCAAGTTTATTGCTAGAAACTCAACTTGTGGGCGCTACAGTTAAGCCTAATTACCAATTACCAGTTGCTACTACCCAATTCCCAATTTCCAATTCCCAGTTTTTAGAATTAGTAATTGGTTTGCCCGATCGCTGTCACCGCAGACGGCCGGATTGGGTGAAAGTTGGGGTAAATCGGCGAGTTGTGCGATCGCCCGAATTAGAGCAAACTATTCTCAGCGCCTTTGCCCGCACTTGTCCGCGAGATCGCTATCCCGTGTGTTTTGTCCACCTGCAAATCTCCCCTTCGGAAATCGACTGGAACCGCCACCCCGCTAAGGTGGAAATTTATCTGCATGATCCGAGTTTTTGGCAAGCGCAAGTTAGCGCGGCAATTACTCGTGCTTTGCATTTGAACGATGAAGTTTTGCCGCCTGCCCCAATTCCCGATCGAGTGGGAAAATTGCTGAAGGCATCGGAACAAAAAAGTGCTTACAGTGTCGGGATTTCGGCTAGGCAGAATGATGAAGGCGGCGAACAGGAAAAAGCTAATAAAATAAGATTGATGGAATTAAGGGCGATCGCTCAAGTTCACAATACATACATTGTTGCGGAACATTCCAGTGGAATGTGGTTGGTGGAACAACACATCGCTCACGAGCGCGTTTTATACGAGCAATTGTGTGCGGCGTGGCAGCTAAAATGTCTAGAAAAACCAGTAATTCTCAGTCAATTATCGGCAGTGCAAATTGAAAATTTATCCCGCTTAGGTTTGGAAGTAGAAAGTTTTGGAGAACAGCTATGGGCTGCCCGCGAAGTTCCTGAATTGTTAGCCGATCGAGATGACTGTGCGGATGCGCTTTTTGAACTCAGTAAAGTCGCAGATTTACAAGCAGCTCAAGTTGCGACTGCTTGCCGTAGCGCTATGCGAAACGGTACTCCTTTGATTCTTTCCCAAATGCAAAATTTGTTGGATGAATGGCAGCAAACTCGTAATCCGCGTACTTGTCCTCACGGCCGCCCTATCTATTTTGCTTTGGAAGAATCGACTCTGGCTCGGATTTTTCGCCGCAGTTGGGTGATTGGTAAAAGTCACGGGATTTGAAGGTTAAAAGTTAAGCTGTAAGGTTCGCGTTACATACAAGACTGTTTTTTTTGAACCGCAGAGGGCGCAGAGAACGCAGAGAGGAAGAGTAGAGAGATGTTTTTAATATTTTTTTGGGCAACAGGATATTCGTATAAAATGGCAATTAAAATCAAATAAATCATAAATATGGATTTTCCGATCGCCCGACAACTCTTTTATCAAGAAATAAATCAGCCGGATGGCTCGATCGACCTGGCGAAAGCTGCTCTTTACATGGCTTGGGAAGAATACCCCAATTTAGAGCCCGAGGAGTATCTCAACGCTCTCGACACGATCGCAGATGAAGTGCGCGATCGCCTGCCGGCACAGAATTATCCGCTGCGGATTATTCAAACTATTAACGCCTATTTATATGGGGAGTTGCAGTTTTCGGGCAATGATGCTGATTATTACGACCCCCGCAATAGCTTTTTGAATGAAGTTATCGATCGGCGTACTGGTATTCCGATCTCTTTATCTTTGGTTTATTTGGAGGTTGCTAAGCGCATTGATTTTCCAATGGTGGGAATTGGGATGCCAGGACATTTTTTAATTAGACCAGATTTTGAAGATGCTGGCATTTTTGTTGATGCGTTTAACGGCGGCGAAATCTTGTTTCCTGAAGATTGTCAAGCGAGACTTTCTCAAATTTATGGTCAACCTATGGAGTTGCAGCCGGCTTTTCTCGCCCCGGTAAGTCGCCGACATTTGTTGGGGCGAATGCTGGGAAATCTGAAGGCGATTTACTTGCAACAGCAAGATGCTGTGAGGGTACTCTTGGCGATCGAACGGATTTTGCTGCTGTTTCCCGATGCGCTGGGGGAACGGCGCGATCGCGGAATTCTCTATTATCAACTGGGACGCTTGGTGGAAGCACGCCACGATTTGGAACTATACCTGAGAAATGCTCCGAATGCTCCTGATGCTGCTAGAATTCGCCAATTGGTCGATCGGCTCGATCGGGATCTTTGAACTTAAATTCCCTATATGTCGCACAGCACACTATAAGACATAAAAGTGGTGCTCAATAAACTGCTGCCTGACGACCAAATTTCGCTTTTATCATTTTTGCAAAGGTATCTAAAATTGTCAAAAATATAAGTATAACATATTAATTGTCAATTAACACATATCTTTTGATAGGTTGAATTTGCTTGACTTGACTGTAAAATCAGAGGTCATTTACGGAAATCCAGATTTGACTTTCCCGACTGATATCCGCACTGATATCCGCACAGATGTCCGCACAGACGAGCGATCTAAAAAGTATTTTGATGTAAAGAGGCACAAACTCATGAACTTTCAGTTTCAACAACGGTATCTCAACGCAATGCAACCCCTGTCAGCCCATTTAACCAAAAGGATGTCAAAGTCTTTATCCTTAGGTTTGGCGTTTTTGCTGGGAACAAGTGCAGTATTCCTAAGCAGCGGCAAAGCCTTTGCATTAGATAATGTTACCGTAAAATACGGTGCTGTTGACGTAACATTACCGATGAGCGACTTGCAAAGCTTTGCACAAACAGGCCAAGCATCATCTCAACTGCAAAGCGTTCTGAGTCTTGCGAAACAAACTCCTGAGTCGATGCGCGAAATATTAACGCGAGAAGTGCCTTTAGATTCCCAATTAGTAGCGCGCCTAGCAAGCACTTATTTTGGGGAAATTGTTTTCAAACAATTGGGGGAGGTTGCTTATGCGCCGGCAACTCGGCTGCAAAGCGCGCCCGCACTGCGCGATGCTTTAGTCGCAGCTTCCAAAGATGGCAAAATATCGCTGATTGAAGTGATGCAAAATTACAGCCCTACTGCCTTAGAAGTTGACGGCAATCAAGCGATGGTTATTTACGAGCGAGTGATTAAAGATGTGCAAGATTTGCAAGCTTTGTATCAGAATTCCCCGGCTTTGCAAAATACGGCTAACCAAGCCGTGAATTCGGCGAGAGAAATGATTTGTCAGCCCAATCCATCGGGAAGTGCGAAATAAATAACTGAAGTTGGAGGGAAGGGGTAATTGGGAATTGGGAATTGGGAATTGGTGCTTTTTTCCTATTAGCCCTAGCTTTCAGCTATTAGCAATTACTCATGACCCATTACCAATTCTTCGGCTACGCGAGGGTAAAAGTTCCCAATTACCCATTATCCATTACCCCTTACCCATTCTTTGAGATAGTTGCTCTGCTACCCGCTTGAGTCTGCGGAGTTGGTCTTTCATATCTTTTTCTGTCCAAGGGGCTGCAAAGCGATTGAAACCAAATCTAATTAAACGATTGGGAATTTGAAATTCAAAGCGGTTAATCAAGAGAGTTCCTTGGATTTGCGGCTGGCATTCCCAACGATCGCATCCTTTGAAAAATCCGTCAAACCCCCAAACAATTAAACCGGGTTGTCGCTCCAACACAACACTCTCTAAAGAGGGTTGCAAAACGGGAATTTTTATGATAAATAAGCTGCGACTTCCTACGGCAGTATCCCATTCGCCCTGGGGATCGCAGCGTAGCAGGGGATTGAGCCACTTGTGCATTAAAGTGCGATCGACTATACATTGCTCCACCAGAGTAGCAGCAGCGCGAATTTCAATGGATTGCTCGAAAACTTGACGAATTGACATGAGAACCTGCAACAAGGAGGGTATTACAAAACTTTGCTTACTTGATAGTCCTTTATTTACTTGTAACGTCAATTTTCCCAGAAATTAAAAGATTGACACACTCATAAATACAGTGTATCATCTTGAATTAAAGTATATATACCGATTATGGAGTTAGTCGAAAGGCACATCATTAAACCAAATCATAGGTTTTATCGAGAAGCCGATAGACTCTCTTTGCTGTGCAAAAATCTTTACAATAGCGCTAACTACATCTACCGTAAAAAATTTTTTGCTAGCCAACAAACAAATGCTCTGGCTGTTGATCACGCCCTCAAAACAAGTCCTGATTACAAAGCACTGCCCGCAAAATTAGCACAAAGCACGATCGGATTAGTGATCAAAGCATGGACTAGCTACTATCTAGGGGTGCGAAACTATCAGGAAGACACCACTAAATTTAAAACCGCAGCGCAAAGCCCTCATTATCAAGGTTCAAGAGATCGAAAAAGAGAGAACGGGCGCTATGTAGTTGTATTTAATTGTCAAGCTGTCAGCAAAAGAGCTTTAAAAAAAGGATATGTTCGCCCCTCTGGAACTAATATTTGGTTGCCATCAAAAGTCACCTCGATTCTGGAAATCCGGATTGTTCCCAAAGTAGGTTGTTATGTGGTCGAGGTGCTCTATGAGAAGTTAGAAAAGCCTTTACAAGTTAATCAGACAGTAGCTGCCATAGCTTTAGGATTAAACAATCTGGCAACATTAACCTACAATGTTCGTGGGTTAGTAGCGACAATCTACGACGGACGGGCTGTTAAGTCAACCAATCAATACTGCAATCAAGTTTCATCGGCATTGAAATTATTGCTGCCCGTAGCGCAGCAAAAAAACAGTAAACAACTTGCCCAATTGTGGCACAAGCGTAACTGTAAAGTGGATTACTACCTCCACACGACGAGTTACGCAATTATTAAAGAACTCCTTAATCATCACATTGGCTTGCTGGCTATAGGCTGGAACGATGATTTTAAAGATGGGATTAATACGGGTTTGGTTAATAATCAAAATTTTCCCTGTATTCCCCATCGCCGGTTTGTGCAAATGTTGCAGTACAAAGGACAACTTGCTGGAATTCAAGTTCTGTTAGTTGAGGAGAGTTACACCTCCCAATGTTCAGCTTTGGATTGGGAACCAATTCAACAACATTCCGACTACATTGGCAGTAGGGTAAAAAGAGAATTGTTCAGAACCAAAACTGGACGCTTCATCAATGCCGATATAAAAGGTTCTTGGAATATTGGCCCAAAAGCAGTCGGAGATTGGTTTATCCCAAATTCGATAGAGGGTTTTGTAGTTAACCCAGTACATTAAAAGTGTACAAACATTAAATTTAGGCGATGTCTAGATTTTTTGGAACTATTATTAAAGTTTCGTCTTGTCCTTGTCAAATGTGACGTTAACCTGAGAAAAAAATGAATGAAACTTGGCAAGAAATAACTCAACCGATATCGGGCCCCATAGTGGCTTTGTCCGATCGCATTTTGGCCCAGGCCCAGCCCGGGAATCCGCTGACAGATGCAGAACGCGGAATTAACAATTTTATTCAGGGCTCAAACATTGAAAATCTCCTCTGGGCGGTCGGTATCCTGCTCATTGGCTTGATAGTATCAGCCCTCGTCTCTTCTGTCGTCGGGGGATTGCTCAAGAAGACTACGATCGACAATCGGCTGGCTGCTTGGATTACCGGGCGCCCGGAAGGAGCTGGAGCCCCGCAAGTGGAAAAATGGATTTCCGCAGCGGTGTTCTGGATCATTTTTGTCTTTTTCCTAATTGCCTTTTTCAACCGGCTGAATCTAACGGCTGTCTCGCAACCCCTCAACACTTTTCTGAATCAAATTACCGGTTTCTTGCCGAAGTTAGCCGGCGCGCTAATTTGGTTGGGGATTGCTTGGGTGTTGGCGACTGTAGCCAAAATAGCCGTATCGCGGGCAATGCGGGCTTTTAGCGTGGACGAGCGCTTGAATCAGGAGGTGGGCGCTGCGCCCACTGAGCGCCCTTTGCTGCTGAGCGATACTGTGGCGAATGCGCTGTACTGGTTCATTTTCCTGCTGTTTTTGCCGTTGATTCTCGACTCACTGGAAATGCAGCAGGCTCTGCTGCCGGTTAATAATTTACTCAACCAAATTCTGGCAGCAATTCCGAAAATTCTGGAAGCTGTGGTGATTGGGTTTGTGGGCTGGCTGCTGGCTATGGTGGTGCGGCGGATTGTCACGAACCTGTTGGCTGCTGCTGGGGCGGACGGTTTGGGCACTCGGTTTGGAATTTCGCGGACTTCGGGCGGACAATCGCTGTCGTGGATTGTCGGTACGATCGTCTATGTTTTGATTTTGATTCCAACGGCGATCGCAGCTCTGAACGCTTTGGACATTCAGGCGATTTCGCAGCCGGCAATCGCGATGCTCAACACGATTCTGGGCGCGCTTCCCAACATTTTTACAGCAGCGCTAATTCTGGGGGTTGCTTACTTTTTGGGGCGCTGGATCAGCGATTTGGTGACTAATATCCTGACGGGAATTGGCTTTAACAATGTCTTTTCTTGGTTGGGAGTGCAGCAGCCGAAACAGCGACTGCGACTACCGCCAAGTTCGATCGATCCGGAGGCAACGATTCTTCAGGAACCGGAACTTCCGGCCCGCACGCCTTCTGAGTTTGTCGGCATCGTGGTGCAGGTGGGCATCATGCTGTTTGCTGTGGTGGCGGCTACCGATGTGCTGGGGATTCCAGCACTGACGGCAATTGTTAGCGGTATTGTCCTGGTTGCAGGTCGGGTGCTGGCCGGTTTGGTGGTATTTGCGATCGGCTTGTATTTGGCGAATCTGGCGTTTAGTTTGATTGCCAGTTCTGGAACTCGCCAAGCGCGGCTTTTGGGCCAAGCGGCTCGGATTGCGATTATTGCCTTTGTTTCGGCCTTGGCGCTGCAACAAATGGGCATTGGCAGCGATATTGTGAATTTGGCTTTCGGGCTGCTGCTTGGGGCGATCGCAGTTGGTATTGCTCTAGCTTTTGGTTTGGGCGGGCGCGAGATTGCTGCCGACCAAATTCGCGAATTGTTAGCGTCGTTTAAACAAGATAAGACGCCGCGTTTGTAATTCTATAAAAAGGCGTTTGTCAAGTACAAACGCCTTTTTTTTATGATTAACTTTATTGTGAGGGTCGCGAAGCAATCGCAAAGCCTTTGAAGTTGAGGATACAGCTATAGACTATAGACTTTTCGGAAGCAGAGATTGATGTTTGTTTCTGGGCCGATGCCCCTAATTGAGAATGGTAAGAGCTGCGTCGCCGACCCTAAAACAACAAAACCTTCTCATAGAGAAGGTTTTATCACAATCGGAGCGGCGGGATTTGAACCCACGACCCCTACTACCCCAAAGTAGTGCGCTACCAAGCTGCGCTACGCCCCGACAGCTTTAACAGCTTAGCATAGAATTCCCTAAAAAGTCAAAAAACTTTTAAAATTTTTGCAGCCTGCACCAAACTCGGAGCCACAGCCGTCGGCCAAAAACCCTCGCACCTCCTGCCAGCATTCAAGATCAACTGCACGCTGTAAGCTTCGGGATAGCCTTCCACCTGCACCCACAGCAAGTCGCTTTCGGCTTCAATAGCTATTTTTTCCTCGTCCATTAACTCAGAGGCCATGTGACTCATTGTGCCGGCTAATTGCCCCAACAATCGGCAAAAATCGTTTAACTCAGCCTCCGTGAGTTCGATCGCCCAACCGTCGCCAGCCACCAAACCCTTAAACTCCTGGGCCTCCGGGTTCCATCCCAAACGCCACCCAACACCCGTTTTAATTACACGTTCCACCATTAAGGGATTTTAGATTTTAGATTTTAGATTTTGGATTTTAGATTAGTAGGACTTACTCATAAATACGAAAGAAAACGGGTTTTTTACCTGTGTTAAAGGCTCAACAGCAATATTCCCGTAAAAAACCCGGTTTCTGCATTCCTGAGTATTAAGGTGCCAGCAACTTCGCATCTCCCGGCTGCGGTATCTCCGGCGAATTCGATCGTCCTTGTGGTTTTTCCCCCGCCGTCGGTGTGCGCCCACCCCCCGAACTCTCCGTAAAAACATCAACCAAAGCTTGAACCAAAGCATCCCGCTGTGCTCTATTTAACCTTTGAATAGCAGCGCGATCCTGTTCCATGGGATTTGAGCGCAAAAGGTCTTTTCCCGGATAAACACTTTCCACCAAATAATCTGGAGTGGCGCCCAAATAGTCAGCTAAACTCAACTTCCAATCAAAGCGGTAATTGGGTGGCCGTCCTTTGACAAATACGTGATATCGAATCAACCGCCCGACTAAAGTATTGGTAGAATCGACTTTTCCAGTTTCCTTAGAAATGTAGTTATTTTCGATCGGGAAATCCGGCAATTTTTCGTACACCAATTTCCACGCATCTTGCACCCTCACTTGCGGGGGCGCAGATTGTTGAGCCACCCGCTGCACTGAGGCAGACTCAGAACTCCGCAGCAGCGAAGGTTCCAAAGCCGACATACTCAGTTCCCCGGATTCCAATACCCAACTCAAAAGCGTGAAAATCGCTACACTCAAAGTAACCAACAGAAAACTTAAGCCCTGCTTTAATCTATTCACGGTTTTGACAAAATTTTCAAAAATAGAATAATTTCATAAACTTACCCCCAAGCAGATGTCCTAGTTTCTAATTTTAGGATTTACACTCCTCAACCCGGTTTATTAGAAAAATCAGATTTTTGTTAACGAGGGAACTAGAAATAAACCGGGTTTATCCTCCCGCGCGCCCAAGTCTAGTTTGAAAAAGTTGTGAGTTTTGAGTTGACAAAAATTGCTGGCAATTCACCACTCAAAACCCAAAACTCCAGAAGTCTAGTACTTGTCTCCGATAATTTCCGGCTGAGTCAGTTCGTCCGACATCTCAAATATCGCCCGCATTACAGGTTTCATTTGATGGTCGTCCATATTGTCAAAATCTTCATAGCGACGGCGTTTTGCGCGGTTCGCCACCTGCACCGTAATCCGATAGCGGTTGGATGCACCGTTAATCAACTCTTCCGCGCGACGGGTTAGCTGAGTAGAATCGAAGGGTGGACGCTTATTAGCCATGAGACTACCTACTTTATGTAATGTTACATTCTAGTCTAGTATGTCAAGATTCATAATTTATTAACTGAGTATCATTGCTTATGCAGGTAGCAACAGCCTATTCCTTTGGTCACTTGCATCGGGGAAATTCTCATCCCCTCAAATTGGTTGCTTTCGGCGACAGCTTAATCTACGGTTTCGGCGACGGTGTAGGTGGGGGTTGGGTGGAAAGATTGCGGCGCCAGTGGATGTTACCGGAGAGTGCAGGACACGTTTTATACAATTTGGGCGTTCGGGGCGATCGCACCTATCAAGTCTCCCAGCGGCTCGAAAACGAGTTTCGCCACCGTGGCGAACTGAGAAACCGTTTCCCGGATGCGATTATTCTTTCGGTAGGCCTCAACGATTCGGCGAGAGTGCAGTCGCCTACCGGGCGCAGCTACACTGAGTTTGAACATTTTAAAACTGTTTTGGATCATTTGTTAAACCTGTCCCAACAACTTTGTCCGGTGATATTTGTCGGGATGGTGCCGGTGGATGAAAGTAAAATGCCTTTTCAAGATTGTTTGTATTACAGTCATGCTGACCAATATCGGTATAAAGAAGCAACGAAATTAGCTTGTGAGTTGCGGGGAATTCCCTATTTAGATATTTTTGATAAATGGATAAATCGGGGCAG
This sequence comes from Microcoleus sp. w2-18bC1, assembly GCF_036700365.1. NCBI lineage: Bacteria > Bacillati > Cyanobacteriota > Cyanophyceae > Oscillatoriales > Microcoleaceae > Microcoleus > Microcoleus sp. w2-18bC1. The sequence continues at coordinate 89,138 of NZ_JAUBOS010000016.1, read as the reverse complement.
TGATTGGTGGCGATCGCGCCTGATTGCAGACGGGCTGCATCCCAATGCAGCGGGGTATCAATCTTTATTTGAAGATGTGACAAGTTGGGAGCCGCTAGCCTCTATTAGTCATTAGTCAGTAGTCATTAGTCATCCGTAAAAATGAAGTAGGGTGCGTCAGCTAGCATTATTTCCGCTACAAACTAAGAATCTCACAACTGACCCACTCCCCCAAAAAACGGTGAGTCAGATTCATACTTTCCGTGCAAATTGAAAATCTCAAACCTGACGAACCCTACCACTGATTGTATTCTTGACCATCAAAGAAAACTTGATAAAAGGCTCAATAACCAGGTGGATGTTGCAAACTACCAACCACTTTATCGATCGCTTCTGCGATCGCCAACAACTCCATTTCACGCCACCGCTTACCAACAATTTGCATTCCAATCGGTAAACCATTTTGAGTTTGTCCAATTGGAATTACCACGGCAGGATGTCCACTAAGATTAGAAGGCATCGTGTAAGCCCCGTTTGCCACTGCATGAGGATAGGATCTGCCATCAATGTCAACGGCACTCCAAGCGGGACGGTGAGTAAACGCAGCGGTTGCAGCAACGGGACAAAGCCATACATCCCAAGGTTCTAATGCCTCATCTATATGGGCAGTGAAGCGATCGCGCTGTGTGAGTGCCTCGAAATATCCTTTCAAACTTGGATTCAATATCTCAGGTAGGAATCTGCTGAAATCTCCCAATTTTCGGAGTTCCTTGTCGCCTTGGGTTGCGGTGCGGAAGATTAACTCTAAACTACGACGCAGGTTATATCTATCCTGCGGTTGAGCGTAGATAGTGAGGTACATTGACATCCGTCCGTAGAGATTCAATATTTTGGAAAGGTCAAAGTCTTTGGGAAGCCAGCGTTCGATTTGGACACCTGCGTCAGAGAGTGTCTGCACGATCGACTCCATAGCTGCTCGAATTTCAGAAGCAACGGGAACTTCGGCCCATTCAGCAGTCCAAGCGATTTTTAAATTCTGCAAAGGCTTGCCAGAGGGTCGATCGAGCGGAACCGGCGGGACATCAGGGCGTCGCAGATCCGCGCCTGCAATTAACGAAAAACATAGCCGGATATCTTCGATTGATCGAGCAAAACACCCAACGGTCATCATTTGCCGAATAGACAGTGGCATTCCCGGCACTTCAGGAATCTGCCCTGCTGTAGAAATACGGCGATCTGTCGGCTTTAAACCATATATGCCGCAGAAATGAGCGGGTTGACGCACCGAACCCCCGAAATCGTTCCCCAAATCCAACGGTGAAAGTCCTGCTGCGACAGCCGCAGCACTCCCTCCAGAACTGCCCCCAGGTGTGTAGTCAAGATGCCAAGGATTATTCACCCGTGGAAACAGAGAATTTGTGCTTTGATAATCGGCAGCCAGTTCCGCCATGTTGGTTTTTCCCATGATGACAGCACCTGCTGCCCGCAATCTTGCAACAGCAGTTGCATCCTGTTGAGGCACATAATCTTTGAGGGGAATATAGCCTGCTGTGGTGCGGAGTCCGGCTGTTTCAAAAATGTCTTTAATCGTGATGGGAACCCCATGTAAAGCACCCCAGTTTTCTCCTCTAGCTAGGGCTTCATCGGCAAGTCTTGCTCTAGTACGAGCATTGTCTTCATCCAGGGTACAAAGGGCGTTTAATTGCGAGTTGTGCTTTGCGATTTGAGTAAGGTAAGCGTCGAGAACTTCGACGGCAGAGACTTGGCGATCGCGAATCATTCGCGCTAGCTGATGGGCAGAGGCAAACGTCAGGCTACTCATAAGCAACAAACAGGTATTTCTCGATCGAGTCAATTATATTCACTTTTAGTTAATATAGTTAACTAATATCAAACGGCTTTGTCCCTAAATCCTGTTAATTGCCGACACAAGGTAGATAAGGGAGATAAGCAACATAAGGATTTTAAGGAATTTAAGCATTTTAAAATCCCCCAAAAAGCATCAAAATATTTATTTTAAAAGACCGTATCTTCCCCGCTTAAGAAGTAAAAATCTTCAATAATGATTACATAACTGAGGGAAAGAGCAAGTTAGGCAGTAATTAATCAGCCTATCAAAAACTGAGTTATCCTCAATAAAAAAATTGTGTAAATTGGAGAATCAAAAAATGTCTGTATTACATCGCATCAAATCCGGTACATCTGTTTTATTAACCTTGGGAACAGTTGCCGGAACCGCAGCACCGATGCTAGCTCCCGCGCCTTCTTTTGCTCAAACAGCTTTTTCGGATGTTAATAATAACTACTGGGCAAAAGATTTTATTCGAGATTTGTCCGAAAGAGGAATTATCAAAGGATTTCCCGATGGCAGTTTTCGCCCGGATGCACCGGTAACGCGGGCTGAATTTGCGGCTATGATCCGTTCGGTGAAAAAGGCAAAAACCCGCGGTGCTGTAAGGTTTGCCGATGTTCCGTCTAATTTTTGGGCAAGCGGGGCGATCGCCGAAGCTTACGAAATGGGATGGATGTCTGGCTATCCCGGCAATGTTTTCAGGCCGACACAGCAGATTCCTCGCGTTCAAGTTGTAGTCGCTTTAAATAACGGCCTGGGCTATGAGCCTACGTGCGATTTTCAAGATGTTCTCAGCTACTATAATGATGCGGGTGAGATTCAAACTTATGCTGTCAAAAGCGTTGCTGCTGCTACTGAAAAACAGTTAGTTGTCAGCTATCCTAATCCTAAATCTCTCAAGCCGAACAAGTCAGCAACGCGAGCTGAAGTAGCTGCTTTTATCTATCAAACATTAGTGAGTACCAATCAAGCAAGAGCAATTAATTCTCCTTACATTGCTAAGATTGATGTTAGCGAGTCTGTTGCTGTGAAAATTCCCAGGGGGGTGACTATCCCCATCGAGTATGCAAAAGGCAAGATTTTGCTCGCCCCTAATGACAAGTCTCCGATTACGCTGACTGTTGCTTCGGATATCACGGGAAGTAATGGCCAAGTGCTGATACCGGAAGGCTCGAAAATTAGCGGCGAATTGCGATCGACTACTTCGGGCGTTCAGTTTGTGGCTCAAGAATTAAGTATCATCAATGGCAGCAGAGTGCCTCTCAATGCCACTTCGCAAGTGATTACTAGGAAAGAAACTGTTACGAAAGGCGTTAATGTTGGTAATCTGGTTAAGAATACGGCGTTGGGTGCAGCAGCAGCGGCGGCGATCGCAGGTGTTACGGGCGATCGGGCGATCGCCACTGAAGAGGTGCTCGGCGGTGCGGGAATCGGGACTTTGATCGGGGTGTTTTTGGGTCGAGATAAAGTCGATTTGTATGCTGTTAATCCCGACACCGATTTAGATTTGCTGTTGAATTCCGATTTGGTAGTTGGTACTGCCAGCACAGGCATTTGTAGCGCTCGATAGAGCCGATATTTGGAAATTTCCTCAAACCCCTCGCCTTGCAGGAGAGGGGCTTTAATCTGTGTATTTGACCTCGCTAAAGGTACATCTAATCAGATAATGAGCCAGGGATTTTATTTAAGTGTGAATTCCTATGGACATCCCAAACTTTCGCGGGTAGAAACTCCCGTCACGGGATTGACACCATCTGCTTTCTCGCACAGGAGAGTCACTTGATAAGCGTCGATAATCGCGTCACTAAAATCAGCGCCGGAAATTGCAGCATCAAAAAACCGAGTTCGAGTCATAATTGCCTCGGAAAAATTAGCATTCGTCAAATTAGCGCCATCAAATGTAACTCTATCTGCCAAAGAACCGGAGAGGTTGGCACCTGACAAGTTGGCATTCAGCAAAACTCCCTTAGTCAAAATCGCATTAGTTAAATCAGCACCTTGAAAATTGGTTCCCCGCATTTCAGCAGCGACAAATGTTCCCCCCGCTAAATCCGAGTTGGAAAAATCGCGATCGGACAAATTAATATTTGTGTAATTAATATTTGTTTTCGGCAGGGCAAATGCCGGAGTAGCACTCAGCAGCACCCACCCAACAGCCAACACTAAACTTAAAAACAGGCTCAGGAATATTCGGAAAACGCTTTTCATAATGATGGGAATGGGGAATGGGGAATAGTTGACTGTTGACGGTTGACTGTTGACTGTTGACAACTAACAACTGACAACTAACAACTGACTAATTAAAATCGTTTTACCCAATCTTCGCCAACGCGAAGCGTCAAGTCAGAATTAATTTCACCGGTAGAAGATGCTTCAAGTTTACCGCCGCCTAACTCTTTTTGCAGTAGATTCGCTGCCTCTAAATCGCCTTGCTGAACAATAATTTGACTTTGACGCTGCTTCTGGGGCGCATCCTGCACTACAGATACATTAAAAAAGCCCTTTTTTGTGAGAAATTCAGCAACGTTTTTTGCGGTTGTCGGTTTGCTAGAAGCGTTTTGGACAGATATTTTGAGGTTTTTGGGCAACAGGGACTCGCTGGGATTGCGAATTCGTCCTTGTTCAAAATCCGGCACACCCAGGTTCAAATATTGTGTCATAATGCGATCGCGCCCCAGCGCATCTACAATCCAATAACTCCTCAAATCCCCTGTTTCTGAACTAGAACGTCCAGGCAACATTACCATTTTAAAATTATCTCGCTCCAATTGCAAACCGAAATTTGCCAGCGTCAATATTTCCTCATAATTTAGGTTTGTATCCACATATTTTTGCATCAATCGAACAATTTGTGGCAAGCGCACCAATACTGATGGACTTGCGAGGCGGTCCCGAATAGCTTGAATTAAAGATTGCTGCCGCTGAATGCGGCCGATATCTCCTAAACCATCATTGCGAAATCGAGCAAATTGTTCTGCTTGTTCTCCGTTGAGAGTTTGCCATCCCTGCCCTAAGTTTATTTTTAACTTTTGAGCGCTATCTGTATAGGACATCGCGCGAGGTACAAATACCTCAACTCCGCCCAACAAATCGACTAATTCCTGAAACGCATTACTGCTGACTCGCACGTATCGTTCAATTTTCGTATTGTTCAGCATACTGCTAACCAATTGCGTCGCCAAAGCTGCTCCTCCTCTAGCATTGGCTTCGCTAATTTTGCTGAAGCTAATTCCGGGCTCTTCGACTTGAGTATCTCGTGGAACTGAAAGCAAACTAATAGATTTATCTCTAGGATCGAGGTGCAATAAGAGTATGGTATCGCTGCGACCCTCAAAAATCTTAGGGGAATTGGCGACATCTTCCGGCACGCCGTCAATTCCCAATATTAAGATATTAACTGACCGCGACAGGCGGTATCCAGAGCGGTTGGAGGATAGATAGTCAAAGCCCGTCGCCTCTAATACTCTATTGATAATTGGGGGTTCCACGGGAGCTAAAAGGGCGGTAATTGCCCCCAATGTAGCCGAGATGGCGGCTGTGAAAACTAGGAAAAATAGCCCCACTATATACAGGAAGAATTTAGGCTTTTTTCGAGAGATTTGATCGACTGGTTTAACAAAGTCTCTTTTAAAAATTGACAAGTTTTTCATTGACTTGCTGTTGATTATTGCAGTTTTTCAGCTTTGCAGTAAAACTTGGGCGGTGCTTCTGGAAAGTATTTGAACATAGCCGGACACAGCCAGCCTTCGAGATTTTTCGATTCCCACCGATACCAGTTACCGCCGTATTCTGCTTTCAACCACAGCATTTCTGCTTGATATCCGGGAAATGGATTGGCTGAAAATAAAAGTCGGAAACCTTGAGTGGCATTGGGAATGTCTGCGACGAGCACGTTAATCATTTCGGGGACGCCCTGAACAAAAGGTTCTCGGACAAGTCCGACTCGTTCGTCGTCAAAAACCCAGGTGTACTGTTCGCGATAGGGGTAAATTACCATCATGGCATTGGACATGGTATTCGCCTCTTTTCATTTCCTTTTTTTGTCTGCAAAAATGCAAGTGTGGATACATTATATTCTGTTGCGCGGAAGTTGTGCGCTATCCGATTTGACAACCCTGTTTTAAATTAGGAATTTTGGCGGGTTATTTACAAACTTTATTCGGTTTGGGCGGATTGGCGAAGTTTAGGGCTATGGGGCTTTAGATCTATTTTTGTGTGTTTTTTATTTTAGGTAAATAGTATTCTAATCATGGAAATAAAGGGGATTACTGGCATGATTTTTACTATTATGGGGCCTATTTGTATAACCTTTACTACGTTTATAGTAAGGACAAATAGTCTGTATTCTCCCAAACTATGAGAACCGACACCCTAACTACAAACCTATAACTATTTGTAGCTGGGTGTGATGTTTCTTTTCGGGAAGCTCACGCTCAAATTCTCGTCAGCTCAACCAGGGCATTAGCTAAATATTGATACTGCGGCAAAGTATTGTATAACTGAGCCGAAATCCTCACCAACTGCTTGCTAGCATCCGGCCAAGGAATCACCGGAACTTCAATTTTAAAAATCTCCCACAGCGCCTCTTGCAAAGGTGGAATTCCTCCCTTTGCAACCACATCAGACTGGGAGTCTGCCAGTGGCACAACAGCCATCGAACCCACCATTTCATCTGGACAAGGTAGCGACAAATCTAATTTGTCCGCCAATATTTTTCTCCCCGCCAATGCTAAAGCATGATTCTTTGCCATCAATTCCGGCCATCCGCCGCTCAACAAAGAACCTATAAAATCAATAGCTACAGGCACGCACAAATAGGGGCTAGGATCGACTGTTCCCATCCAGTCAAATTCTAGCTGAAAGCGCGATTTATCAGCGCGGGGCGAATTAGCACCGTGACTGATTGTAGTTGGCCGAATGGCATCTTGCTTGTCGCGCCGCACGTATAAAAAGCCCGCACCTTTCGGCGCGCACAGCCACTTGTGGCAATTTCCCGTATAATAAGCTGCGCCAATTTCCTCTAAATTCAGTGCTACCATTCCCGGCGCGTGAGCTCCGTCTACCAATACATCCACGCCACGGTTAGCTAACTCGCCCACTAAGTGTTTGATGGGAAAAATTAAACCTGTTTGGCTGACAACGTGGTCTAATAAGGCTAACTTTGTTTGCGGTGAAACGCACTTAATTATTGCTTCAATAACTTGGTCGGGTGACTCAATGGGAAAGGGGACTTCTGCTACTATTACTTTAGCGCCTGTACGCTCGGCTACAAAATTAAGTGTGTTGCGGCAAGCGTTGTATTCCTGATTTGTAGTTAGCAATTCGTCGCCCGGAGAAAAACAGAGCGATCGCAAAACTGCATTTACTCCCGTTGTCGCATTCGGGACAAACGCCAAGTCATCCTCACTCGCACCGATAAATGCTGCTAACTGATTTCTTGCATTATCCAACAAGGGTTCAAATTCCCGCAGTAAAAAGCGCAATGGTTCTCTTTCTAGTTGCTCTCGAAAAATGGTTTGCGCTTCGAGTACGGGAATCGGACAGGCCCCAAAAGAGCCGTGATTGAGGAAAGTTATATTGCGATCGAGCAACCAATATTGGTTAATCATTAGTAATTAGTAATTAGTCATTAGTCATTAGTCATTAGTCAGTAGTCAGTAGTCAGTAGTCATTAGTCAGTTAACTGTCATGAGCCAGTTGTCCTTAGTCAGTAGTCAGTTAACTGTCAACTGTCAACCGTTAACCGTTAACCATTTTACATTTTAATTGCTCAAACTCTTCTAATGTATTGCAATTCGATAACATTACTGCTTCTCGTTCCCCTACAGGTAAAGGGATTGCGGGTATTTGATTTAACCAAACTTGAAAGGAACGTCCTCCTTTGTCAATAAAACTTTGCAAGCTGGGCAGAGATTGTTGGCGGTAGAAACCGCACAAAGGCTCCCAGCGCGAATTTTGATAAGGCACAACTGCTAAAGTTGATGGGGGAAATTCGGTTAACTGACTTGCCCAATTCTGAATAATCTGGGCATCCAACAAAGGCAAATCGCAAGCTAACAGTAAAATCCAGTCGGCGGCTATTTCTGTCAATCCCTGAGTCAATGCAACCAAGGGCCCGGAGCCCGGATTGTACTCTACCAGAAATTGGGATGTTTCGGTTAAGGTCGATCGATAGCGATCGGGCCAAGCAGTCAGAACATAAACTTCGGGGGTTACAACTGCGGCAACTTCCAACGCACGCTGCAAGAGGGATTTGCCCTCTATTTCCAGTAGAGCTTTATCACTACCCATCCGCGAACTTTGGCCGCCTGCAAGCACAATTACGGCAATTTTATGATTAGTCATTAGTCATTAGTCAGTAGTTAGTAGTCAGTAGTCAGTAGTCAGTAGTCATTAGTCATTAGTCATTAGTCATTAGTCATTAGTCAGCAGTCAGTAGTCAGCAGTCAGTAGTCAGCAGTCAGTAGTCAGCAGTCAGTAGTTATCGCAAGAATTGCCTGTTTTGAATAGGCCAAATGCCTGTTCCACAATAATTATTGGAGATCTCTAGTAGTCATTAGTCATTAGTCATTAGTTAACTGTCAACTGTCAACTGTCAACTGTCAACTGTCAACTGTCAACTGTCAACTGTCAACTCAAAACACTAACGGCTTGGCTAACTTCCTCAAGTTTTTGCACTACTTGACCGCGACTTAATAAAGTTTCTGCCTCAATCAAACCAGAGTTTATATCCAAACAAACTCCGCTGCGCCACAGATAAAATCCGCCGTTCCAGATAGCGGACTGCATTAATTCCGATGGTTTTCCCAGCAAAACTTCCTGCATTTGTTTGAATAACTCAGGGGCTGATTCAAAGGCAGGATTTGTGTTGCTAAAACCGTAATCTCCGTGAGCTAAAAGCACTCGTTCAAACTCGGCAGCGGGCTTAGCAATGCCGATAATCGCAGTACGATCGCGCGGCAAATCGCAGCTTCCCTCCAATCCTTTGACTGTGGTATAATTTTTGATTCCCCGCAACTCAAAGGCTTTTTGAAACATACCTTCTGTCGGCGGGTGGACGTAGCCTGATATGACGTTAACGTCGCCGGCACAGGGACACCACATCAACTCCATTGTCGAAAAAGGTGGCCGTTTACCAATTTCGCGGCGGTAGGGTACTAAAGCAGCGGCTTGAGGAAAATGTTTGGGAAGGTAAACAAAACCCAAACCCGTATTGTCAAAAACTTGCTGGACTTTTTCTAAACTCAGTTTTCTCCAGTCAACTCCCAAACCGCGCCAAATTTCAATCAAGGGAATGCCTTCCTTGGTTGGCATGGTATCCCCCCCGTGCATGAGGGTTGGGACGCCAGAAGCGGCTAAAATTAGGGCGGTTATTGGGCTAATTGGAGCCGTGCGCGATCGCCCGTCGTAAGCAATGCCAAACACGGCGACGGTAGAGACGGAAAACCCTTTTTCTCGGTTTGGGGGGGCAAGCATAGGCCCCAATTCTTCATAAGCATCGAGCATTCCGGCTAATTCTTCGCCGGTGGGCCGTTTAATGCGGTGGGAAATCATAAAAGCTCCGATTTGAGCCGGTGTTGCTTCCCCCAGCAGCATCATCCGCGTGGCTGCTGCTGCTTCGGAACGAGTTAAGTTTTCTCCTGTGTGTACTCCGCTGCCAATTTTTCGCAGCAATTCTCTAAATGCGTCACTCATAACTTTTGAAGTTGGTAATTGGTAAGGGGTAATTGGTAGTATTTGAACTGTTTTAAATTTAAATTTCAGAATTATCTATTCAAAATTATCGAATTATACCAGTTCCCTAAAAGAAGGCAATTGTTGGAAATATCCAAACCATTATTTCATCAGTCATTCCCAATCTAAAATCTAAAATCTAAAATCTAAAATGGTATTAACTCCCTGATTTTTCTAGCTTGATTACATCAAGTGGTGGCACAAATTCGCGTACCAGATTCCAAAAATGGGCGATCGGCGGAATTTGCATTCGATCGTGAGTTGTCACCAACACTACTTCGCGAGTCCAAGTAGGATCTGCGGCCAATTGACCGATCGTCGAAACCTTGGAATTTGACCGCTCTTGGGCGATCGACCGAATTGCTAAAGTGCGATCGCCCTTCGCGTCCACCAAAGCTGAATGCGGCAGCAAAGCAATCAACTCTCCCTGTCGCACCACACCCCGAAAAGCATCAAGAGTGTTGAGTTCCAAAACAGCATGAAGTTTAGCACCCATGCGTCCAAATTGTTCTTGCACCATCCGCTGCATTCCGTACCCGTCCTTAAACACCACTTGCGGGTAACAAATCAATTCCGGCCAAGGTACTCGATCGTACTGGGCCAGGGGATGACCCGCCGCCATCAACACCTCGATCGGCTCATTGTAGAGCACCTCAACCAACATTTCCGGGGCGTGAGTAAAATGGCGGTTGTTCATCACCACTGCTATGTCCACCAAACCATCTTTGAGGACTTTCAGAGCTCGATCGCTCCCCAGAGAAGTCACCCGCAATTGCACGTCTGGATAGTCACGGCAAAACTTTTGCAGCACAGGCGGCAAATAAGCAGCGCAAACCGAATGAATCGCAGCCACGCAAAGTTCCGGCTGCTTTCCCGCCCGTAAGTCTCCCAATTCTTCAGCAGCATTTCGCCAAGTCTGACAGATTTTGCGAGCGTGAGGTAGCAGGCATTCCCCTCCCACAGTCAGTTTCGCGTGGGCCGTGCGGTGAAACAGCGACAAACCCACTTCCGCTTCTAATCCCTGCACTTGGCGGCTAATAGTCGATTGGGTAACGCCACACTTCCGGGCCGCTTGCTGAAAGCTACCAGTTTCAGCAACTGAAAGAAATGCTTGAAGCTGCTCTAAGCGCATGGAGGTTTAATTCGAGAGAGATGGTTTCAGAAATTTTACTGGAAGATAATCTGTGACATTAACCGATTTAGTAGCAGAATTTAGTAGACTTTGATACAGGTACAGATTAGTTTTGATTCCGAGGTCAGAGGCGGGGATGCTGCGATCTAAGCATCAATCTGCTGTGGCAGGATTTCTGAGCCTCCAAGTAGAGGTCGATTCTCCTATGTTGAAGGGATTTCTGAATCTGCAAAATTATCAAAAAATAGATTCCATAAAGATGAATTTATCGAATATTGCCAGTTTCTAGCTAAACCGTTTCAATGAACGGCACTCTAGTAATCCCTTCATCAACAGAGTTTAATTGTTCTGTTTTTCCGTAAGTTGTGAATTCAAAAAATAGCATTTAATTTCGTACCTCTTTGGGAATTATAGTACCTCACTCTCCCTCTACCTCTCAATTAATGTACTAATATTGCAGGCAGGTTAAAGCCTGCTGTGAACTTTCCTCCCCGGACTAAAGTCACTCTTGTTTTCTGTTTTTTTGTGTATAAACTAGAAATTAGCGGGTCAGCAACACAAGTGCAACTAGGATCGATCGCACAGGAAAGCCGAAATGCTGCCATTTATTAAGATTATGTCATTTAACCACAATTTTATTCCTCAAGATGGCTGTTGCCAGTGGCAACCCCAGTTGATGGGACTGCACGCGGTCAGCGATGTGTTAATTGCCTTGGCTTATTATTCAATTCCAGCACTTCTGACATACTATGCCCGGAAGCAGCGAGAGGTGCCTTTGAGCAAGGGGTTTCTCCTATTGGGAGCCTGGTTTTTCTGCGGCGGGACAACTCACTTGATGCAAGTTTGGATGCTGGTGCATCCCAGCGAATGGCTGTCAAGTTCGATCGCCGCCTTAACCGCTATCATCTCTTTGTGGGCTGTAGCGTCCCTGATACCCTCGATTTCTCAAGTGTTGGCTTTGGCTGGGGCGGCCTCTTTACCAGCAAATACGGCGCTGGAAACCCAAAAGGTCGATCGACTGCAAGCCAACTCTGATATTACAAATTCCGTCGCATCCCCCACAACCGAACTCCAGCAAATTAACCAGCAATTGCTTGCAGAAATAACACAGCGCGAGCGAGTCGAGGATCTCCTGCTTGACACCGTAGGCAAGCTGCAAGAAAGCGAAGAACGCTTCCGCGTTTTTCAGGAATTATCTCTAGACGGATTTAACGTGTTTCGCAGCATTCGTGACGAATCCACAATTGTGGATTTTGAATGGGAATACGTCAATCCCGCAGCGGCAAAAATTCAGCAGAGTACCCCGGGCGAATTAATCGGCAAGCGATTGCTGCAAGTGCTGCCAGGCCATAAAGATAGCGGTTTGTTCGACCGTTACGTCCAAGTTTTAGAAACAGGAATTCCCCTCGATACCGAGATTTATTACAACAGCGAAAGCGAAGGCATTGTCGGCTGGTTTCGGATTATGACCGTTAAATTGGGCGACGGCATTGCTATTTCTTTTGGCGATATTACTGAGCGTAAGCAAGTAGAAGCATCCCTGCGCGAGGCGTTGCAAAAACTCACTTCTCATTTTGAAAATACCCCCCTAGCGGTGATTGAGTGGGATGAAAACTTTCATCTCAGCGGGTGGTCACCGGCGGCACAGAAGATTTTTGGGTGGGAATCAACCGAAGTTTTAGGCAAGCATTTTAGCGAATGGAACTTTATTTGTAAGGGCGATTTTGAAGAGGTAAAATCGGTAATTTATAGTTTAAAAAAACCAGAAAATCGGTGCAATGTAGTTCACAACAGCAATTATAATAAGTCAGGTTCGTTGGTACACTGCGAGTGGTACAATTCGGCTTTTTACAGCGATTCGGGAGAGTTGATATCGGTGCTGTCTCTGGTTTTGGACGTGACGGAACGCTTTAAATTTCTGGAAGTGCTGCGACAGTCTGAAGAGCGGTTTCGGATTGCGGCAGAAAGTGCCAGCGATTTGATTTATGAATGGGATATCGAGACTGACATCGTGCTGTGGTTCGGTCACGTAGACGAACATTTGGAGTACGCAAAAGGCGGATTTCCGAGGACAAGAGCAGCTTGGAACAGTATCTTGCACCCGATCGACCGCGATCGAGTTTTGGCGGCAGTCGATCGGTATTTGACTGCGCCAGACAGTTCTGCCGCCCCATTTTTTCAGGAATACCGCGTTCAGTGCCAAGGGGGCGGCTTACTCCACTGGATCGATCGGGGCAAAGCAGTGCTTGACAAACAAGGCAATCCCTACAAATGGATCGGCGTAATTAGCGACATCACCGCTCGCAAAGAGGCCGAAGAACAGCGGAATTGGGCATTGGCGCGGGAACAGGCAGCCCGCCGCGAAGCCGAAGCCAGCGAACAGTTGTACCGCGTCCTCGCTGAAGCGATCCCGCAAATAGTTTGGACTGCCACAGCCGACGGCTGGTTCGACTACTACAACCAGCGCTGGTTTGAATATACTGGCTTGACGCTGGAGGAAACTCAAGGCTGGGGGTGGCAGCTACCTCTACATCCAGATGACGTGGAAGATGCTGTAGAAAGTTGGAAAACCTCGGTGCAGACGGGGAAGACTTACGAGGTGGAATACCGCTTTAAACGGGCATCTGATGGAGCTTACCGCTGGCATTTGGGTAGGGCATTGCCCGTGCTGGACGCTGAAGGGAAAATTCTCAAATGGTTCGGGACTTGTACCGATATTGACGATCGCCAGCGATCGGCCCAAACAGCCTATTTTAACGCTCAAGCTTTGGCTTTGCTGTCGTCAGCTTCCCTGGATTACGAGAAGGCGCTGCAAGGTTTGGCAGATTTAACAGTACCGGGGCTGGGAGATTGGTGCTGTGTGCATTTGCTTGATGCCGACGGCTCGATCCGCTTGCAAGCAGTTGCTCACTCAGATCCGAGCAAAGTCGCTCTGCTGTGGCAAATCGATCGGCGTATGCCGCTAGACCCCCAGGGACGGCACGGAGTAGCAAAGGTGCTACGGACTGGTGAGTCGAAGCTCTACCCAGAAATACCGCAATGGGTGATCGAGGCGGTTGTGCCCGACAGGGAACTGCAGTTGGTGCTGCGATCCCAATCCCAAGTGCTGTCGGCAATCTGCGTGCCGCTAATCGCTCGCGGGCGGACGCTGGGAGCGATTTCGTTGCTGTGCGGGGAATCTGGCCGTCGCTGCGGGGAGAGCGATTTGGTTTTGCTGGAGGATTTGGCGCGGGATGCCGCGGTGGCGATCGACAATGCGCGGCTTTACCGGGAAGCAGCGGAGGCCAACCGGATTAAAGACGAGTTTTTGGGAACGCTTTCTCACGAGTTGCGGACGCCTCTGAACGCAATTTTGGGCTGGGCGCAGATGCTGCGGCAGCGCCAAATGAGTGCCGAAAAAACGGCTGTCGGTTTGGAGACTATTGAGCGAAACGCGCGGTTGCAGACTCAGATGATTGAGGATTTGCTGGACGTTTCCCGGATTGTCAGCGGCAAAGTGTGTTTGAAGCTGTTCCCGGTGGATTTGGTGCGGATTGTAGAAACAGCGCTGAAGACGCTGAGCCCTGATGCTGAAGCTAGGGGAATTGAATTGGTGAGTTTTTGTGGCGAAGGGGTGAGCTTGGTGAAGGGCGATGCTACTCGTTTGCAGCAGGTGGTGTGGAATTTGCTCTCGAATGCTATTAAGTTTACGCCGCCGTCGGGTCGCGTGGAAATAAGGCTCTCGGAGGATGGGGAACCGGGAGCAGCGGCTGGCGCCATATTGTCTGGGCCGTCTCCGGTGCACTCTGTTTCGATCGTTGTCAGCGATACGGGAATTGGCATCAGCAAGGAGTTTTTGCCCTTTGTGTTCGATCGCTTCCGCCAAGCTGACAGCACTTCTACGCGCAATTACGGCGGTCTGGGACTGGGATTGGCGATCGTCCGCCATCTCGTGGAACTCCACGGCGGCAGTGTCTGGGCCGAAAGTTCAGGGGAAGGACTCGGATCGACTTTCGGAGTGCGGCTGCCAATTGAGCAGAGCTAAAGTTTTGATTTTTCAGTTATCGATTTCACAATTCAATATTTAAGTTCTACGTAAGGTGTTGATGGCGCACCCTAAATTTAAATGTTCTCCGCTAATCCGCTCGCTCTTGATTTTATTGCCATTCTTGCAGGGCGATCGCAATTCCTTGTTTCAATCTCGGTTCAAGATTGTCTTGCTTAACTAAGCTTTCTAATTTCTGCCTGGCCTCGGCAGCACCTAGCTGTTTGAGCGCTGCCATGCAGTGTAACCTGACGCTGCTTTCTGTGTCGCCCAACATTGAAATCAGAGCATCTAGCCCTCTCATATCTCCTAATTTTCCTAAACCTAAAGCTAAAGATTTTTTGCTGACTGCCTCCTGCACGGCCGGATGATTTGTTTTCAACAAATCAATCAGAATTTCAGCAGCAGCAGCTTTTAATTCTGGCTTTTCTACTCGCCCTAAAACAGTGACTATCTCTTGATAAACAGTAGAATTTATGTTAGTGAATTGCTCCATTAATGTCTGATGCAAATATGCTAAAGCGGTTGCAGTTTCCATCCAGCTTAGGGCGCGCACAGTTTCGATTTGCAATTCAATCGGAGTTGTGGGCGATCGCAACAATTCAAATAAAGCAGCCGCTGCAGCATCGGTTTTTACTCGCCCGATCGCGATCGCCGCTTGCTGACAAACTTCTAATCGGATGTCCGAAAGCAGAGGTTTGAGCAAGTTAACTAAATCTAATTCCGCATCTAAATACGCGCGCACCCCAAGAGCTCGCACGGCTTCTTTTCTGACTGCTGTTGCCGGATCTTTGAGTGCTGCTACCAGTATCGGGGGGATGCGGGAGTCGTGAAAACTGCTCAGGGCAGCGATTGCGTGCGCCCGCACCGCAACTTGAGAGTCTGCGACTACGCTCAACAGCGGTGGGATAGTTTCGGTGCGCCGAATTTGGGCGAGTGCTGCTGTGGCAAACTGTCGCGAGTCTTCTTGGAGTAGGAGAGTTGCGAGGGATTCTATGGCTGTCGGGCCGAAATTCCCTAGGGTTTGGGCGGCGATTTGGCTCAATTCTTCGTCGGAATTTTTGACCAATTCTACTAAAGCTTGAATCACTTCCGGGCGATCGAACTTTCCGAGAATGCGGGCAGCGAACCACCGGGGCTCCGTGTCTGCGTCTTCATCTTCGAGTACGGCAATTAAAGGTGCGATCGCGCCATTTCCCAAATTGGGCAATACTTTAGCAATTTCCCAGCGGTCTTGAAAATCGCCCCATTCTAAGGCTTCTATTGCTAAACTGACAGCTTGCTCTAAAATGTGTTGTTCCTGCGGCTTGCCGGCTTTGGCTGTCACTTGCTGCAAGCATTCGACTAACCCCGGCCAGTTTTGGCGATCGGCAGCGACTTGCGCTTTTTGTAAAATATTATACATGATTTTAAATTAAGTTCGATCGAGAAGCAAGGTTTTTTGCTGCTAGGTCAGAGCGGGAGGGAACTACTTTGTACGAATCTTTTGCTACAATTATCCATTTTTTAACATTTTTGTCAATCCATCATAACTGGTAAAATGGAAGTAAAGCATTAATTTGATGTAGTTAAGGCATCAATCTATACTTTTTGTAATTTAAAATACGCAATATTCCTAATTAAAAATTAACAAATGAAGAAAGCTCTACTTTTAGTAAACCAGCACTCCCGAAAAGGGCAAAAGCTATTATCTCAAGCCACTGTAGAATTAGAAACACTGGGTTTTGAGTTAATGGTAGAATCTACCGACCACGCCCACGAACTTTCCGACACTATTCGCCACTACCAAAATCGAGTCGAATTAGTAATAATTGGCGGTGGCGACGGCACTCTCAACGCCGCCATAGAAGGTTTGATAGACACCAAGTTACCCCTGGGTATCTTGCCGATGGGAACAGCTAACGACCTAGCCCGCACTCTGGGGATTCCTACAGATTTATCAGCAGCTTGTCAAGTAATTGCCAGCGGTAAAGTTCGGCTAATAGACTTGGGTTGGGTTAACAGCCAATATTTTTTTAATGTTGCCAGTTTGGGACTAAGCGTGGAAATTACCCAGCGCCTGACTAAAGACGTAAAGCAGCGCTGGGGAGTGTTAGCTTATGCTTTTACTGCTTTGCAGACAATTTTTTCAGCGCGACCTTTCCGAGCACAAATTAAGATAAAAAATCAATCTTTTAATGTTAAAACTATTCAAATTGCCATTGGCAACGGCCGCTACTACGGCGGTGGCATGACAGTTGCCGAGGATGCCACAATCGACGACAAGCGACTAGATTTGTACAGTTTGGAAATAAAAAAATGGTGGGAAATCATTGCTTTGCTGCCAGCTATGAGGCAAGGAAATCATACCAGTTGGCCTAACGTTCGCGCCTTGCACGCTCAAGAATTTGAGGTTAATACTAGCAAACGCCGTCCGATTAATACTGACGGTGAAATTACAACTTACACGCCTGCAAAATTTCGAGTGATTCCCCAAGCTTTAGCAGTTATAGCTCCTTCATGACTCACAACTAATATAATGATGTTATTGTGTTGTGGAACAGGCATCTTGCCTGTTCAGATATTAGCCACAGGCATCTTGCACGTGCCACAATTAATCAATAAATTATATTGTGTTGTGGAACAGGCATCTTGCCTGTTCAGATATTAGCCACGAACAAGATGCCTGTGCCACAATTAATCAGTTAATAATCGCCTCCAGCGCCATATTTCCAGGCTTCAACTAATCGGTGAAAATAATATTGCTGCTCCGGGGCTAAATTTTTTACCTGGGGTTCTACGGCTTTCCCCAAAGGCTGCAATCCCGTATAAATTCCTAAATTTACATAATGAACCATCCAATCGAGCAAATTAGCTATTCCTACCTGCGGGATAATTTTCAGAACTAATCCGGGATGGCTAATTGCTGTTTTAAACAGGGTTTGTGACAAAGCCGGAAACAGCACGATATCCTGAAGAAACGGTTTGATTATTGGTTCTCCCAAGTCTTCCATTACCTGAAATACGGCAGCCAAAAGTTGATTTATTTGATTAGGGTCTATTCTTTGATTCATCGCAGCACTCATCGAACGCTGAAACAACCAGGTAACTGATAGATTCGGCTGGTAGGGTTGCAAAAGTGCGAGGGAATTTTTGCTGAGACTGTCGCTTGTCAAAGCTTCCTCAATTCCTAGAGTCAAGCGTTTGAGGTGGCGTACCATGGCGCCGAAACCGCCGAAGCTGAGGGGAGATTGGCTACCGCTGCTGTCTCCGACTGGAAGTATGCGATCCCAAGGGGTTTTTAGAGGACTTTGGCGATAACAGGGGAAGAATCCGTAGAGTGCTCTTTGGAATTTTAACTGTTCGATTTCGACGTTTTGATATTGGGGAAGCAAGCGCAAATACTCTTCAAATAATGTTTCTAAACTGAATCTTTCTGTGTCGGCGTCTATGTAGGTAAATAAGTAGGTGGTGCGGCCGTCTCTGGCTGGAAATGCTTCCCAAAAATATTGGCACTGATTTTGCATTGGGGTGAAGGATGCAAATATATCGCCAGTGTCGTTTTTGGGGTATCCTTGAGCGCAACTGCCGACTACTAAACATACGGCGTCGGGTTTTTTGCCTTGTCTTGCTTGGCGGACAATAGGCGAAAAATGCCCCATTGCGTCTAATAATAATCGGGTTTTAAATAATTT
The DNA here is from genome assembly GCF_036700365.1 of Microcoleus sp. w2-18bC1. Taxonomy (NCBI): domain Bacteria; kingdom Bacillati; phylum Cyanobacteriota; class Cyanophyceae; order Oscillatoriales; family Microcoleaceae; genus Microcoleus; species Microcoleus sp. w2-18bC1. Next base: position 70,743 of record NZ_JAUBOS010000016.1, on the reverse strand, counting down.
TTTGTCAAGTTGTAAATCGGTATTTTCCGATTCTACAAGGACTCCATTTGGATGAATTGTGGCTGTTTTAAATGGTGTATTTTCAAATAGTTCGCCTCCGGCTTCTAGGAATCGCTGTTTCAAGGTTTCTAGGAGGTAAACTGGGTCTATTCCGATGTTGAGTACGTCGCGCACCCAAATGTCTGGGCTGTTGGCAAAGCTGATGCGGGCTGGGTTGTATTCGGTAGCTATGGCTTTTTCTATCTCTGCAACAGATAGCAAATTTAATTCTAAGAATGTGTCTAATTCTTTGCGAGAAATGTTCCATTCTTGATCGCGTCCTCGCAGGGTGCCGCGTTCTATCAAGGCTACTCGCCAACCCCGCACGGCTAAGGCTGTACCGATTAATATTCCTAGGGTTCCGCCGCCGATAACTATGTCGAAGTCGAGGGTTTCGAGGGGTTGTTGGCTGTGTTTGACTGCTTGGGGTGTTGCTGCGGTGTTTTGTTTGAGGTTTTCCCAGAGTCGATCGACTTTTCTCAGGCCTGTGAGGGCGTCTCCTGGCAGTTGGGAGAGGATTTGTTCGGTGAGGGACATCGGGTTTTAGTATTAAACAGTGGTTGATTTTTTATAATTTAGCTTAGATCCACATTTCCGACAGTTTCAGGGCTGACGCATGGGGTGGCGAGAATCCCGGTTCATACTAAGATGTTGCACCCTTGTCAATAAGCTTTTTAGGAACAGGCAAGATGCCTGTTCCACAAAGAGTAGATTTTCTTGTGGAACAGGCATCTTGCCTGTTCTTGAGAATGGTGCAAGATGTGAGTTTCTACGAATTTTGGGCTTAGTAACAAGGAATCTAGGAATCAACCGGGTTTATGAGGTTGGGAGTGCGATCGCAAACGAAGTTTTTATCATCATACAGAGAAACCCGGTTTCTGAAAAAAAACCGGGTTTCTACATCTGTTTGGTAAGTCTAAGGAATTATCTTCAATCAGCCGTGCTTAATTCTTCAACTCGCAGCCGATCGCACAAAATTCGCTCGCACACTATACCACCCGTATCCGCACTCCTGCAAACTTCTAACTGAGCTTCCGGCAACGCTTCAAACAAAAAACGCTCTCCCGGAAAAACCGTCCGCTCAAAATACCAATTAGGAATATTTGTAATACGAGCGATTTGCACTTTGCTAGTATTATTAAGGTACCAACACAAAATGCGCGTATGACCTTCGGAAATTACCTGATTTAGTGTCAAATTCATTTTTTTAACTTGTTTGTGCAATTGTGCGAACGATCGGCGACGAACCTAGACTTAATATAGCATATTACCAGTTAAAACACAATTTTTTATACATTTTTTTTATATTTTTTGGGTTAATTAATAAATTGCGCCAGGGAAACATCAGCGCCTTCCACTTATTCCCAAGAAGGTGCAAAAGCCGGCAGTGCTAAAGTGCAAGATTTCCATCCTCCCCTAACAGGTGCGTTCAACAATTGACAGTGACCAACTGAACCTCTTGCCTGTTGGTAGTGACCGCAAAAATTACACTTGGAAGCAGGATTGCACCCGCGATCGCTAATTACAAGGCAGGGCTGGTTTTGGGTTTGGTTGCGCTCGATAGTTGTTAAAGTGTTCATTAAATTACTTTTTAAATGTTCAGTCTTAAGTATGACGGCTGGAGTGCTGTCGTGGCGTCTATCCCAAGGCTTAGTTCGCCTTTAAGTTTTGTGTAGGGATCGAGAGAAAATATACTATTTTAGAGAGGATCAAGCTAGGGAGCGATTAAATTTCCTTTCATCGAATTGGCGGCCCCGGCTTTAGAGCCGATCGCGCTTGTCAGGGGGTATACTTCCTCAGACAGAGCTAATTATCTTCGCCTAAGTTGCTGAACAAATCGGCTAAAATTGTATTAGAAAATAAAAAACCTTCGGGATCGCTCAACCTCAAATTGCCCGACAGTGGCAGTTTCTCGCCCTCACCTAAATTTGAGATCGCCCCATCCGCAGTGATAATTTCTACCCATCCTTGCCGCCAGTAGGGCTGTAAACAACGCCAAATTTTATCAACTGTTTGCTGAGTAAACTTTTCAGTCAGCGCCGACAGGCTAACTCCTTCTGCTAAACGCAAACCTAGCATCAGCGTTTCTAACAAAACGTCATTTTCTGAGACGGGAAAATTTTGCTCAATTGGTGGGTAAATATCTGGCTGGGTTTCCCCCCCAATTCGAGGAGTAGCTGGGGAATTGAGGCCAGAGATCGATCGCACCCACTGATAATATTCTTGAGTTTTGCGAGGTCTCGTTAACCTCCGGCCTTCCACATAACTCGCCGCCCCCATTCCCAAACCGTAATAAGGGCGATTTTCCCAATAAACGCGGTTGTGGCGGCACTGATAGCCAGAGCGAGCGTAATTAGAAATTTCGTAATGTTCGTAGCCAGCCCCTGTCAGAATTTCCCGCGCTAAACGGTACATTCCAGCAGCGGTTTCATCTGCTGGTAGCGGCTGCGCGCCTGCTTCAAAGTAGCGCCCGAAAGCAGTTCCCTGTTCAACAATTAAGTCATAACTCGACAGGTGAGTCGGCGAAATTTCGACGGCCGATTTCAGGGAAGCTTCCCACTGTTCTAAAGTTTGGTGTGGCAGTCCCGAAATTAGGTCTAAACTAAAATTGACAATACCCGCCGATCGCACTATTTCTACTGCTTCAAAAATATCAGCGACAGAGTGCGATCGCCCGCAAGTTTGCAGCAATTCATCTTGAAAAGCTTGCACTCCCACACTAACTCGATTTACTCCCGCCGCTACATATCCCCGCAACTGTTCTAAAGTAAACGTACCCGGATCTATTTCTATAGAAATTTCCGCCTCAGCAGCAATCCCAAATTTGCCGTCGAGAGTCTCTAAAATATTGCTCAACTGACTGACAGAAAGCAGCGAAGGCGTGCCACCACCAAAAAAAACTGTTTTCAGAGATGCGCCTAAATTTTTAGTTTCTTGAATTTCTTGACACAGTACAGCAACATATTGCACAATTGTCCCGGAATTCTCGCCATTTTTGCGATCGCCCACCACAAAAACCGGAAAATCGCAGTAGTAACAGCGGCGGCGACAAAAAGGTATGTGCAGGTAAGCCGAACTAGGAATCCCGGAATTTGTCGCTTGCACACTTTTTTTTAATTCAAATGTTAAATAATCTGTGGGAGGGTTCATTACATTTCAAGCCAAAAGCGCAACTTCAAATCTAAAATTTTAATTAAACCATCATGAATAATTATGTATATTATGACATTTTCTTACCAAAAAAGCGCTGCGAACGATGGCGTCCCGCCCCGCAAGCTACGGCTCTGTTAATTTAACCTCATACCAGTTTTAATCGACCAAAATCCCCGAACATCCCGCAGGGCGGTCTATTCGCACTTCGTGCCTGCTTTGGGTCCGGCGTAGTAAATTCGAGCGCCTCCCTGGCACATCCCCCAAAGGGTACAACCGCGAAATATAAGTTTATGAAAATCGCTGAGTAAATAGGGCGATATCCGACCAAAGCATGAAAACAAGTATCAGCACTGCAAAGATATAATGTGAATAAATTCATTAACCTAGAACTAATGCTAGACGCAATCATAATAATCTCATTCATAATCGCAGGCGGAGGCATCGGCTATTACGGAGTCGAACTCCTGCCGAGCAATCTCCTGCAGCAAGTTACAAATATACAAGGCTTAAGTTCTGTACTAGGTTCCTTTGGAGCATTAATCGGCTTCGTGATGGGATTAGTGGCTCAAACAACCTATCGGCGCTTGGAAAAACAAGTCCGCGATATGCCAGTGGAGATGCTGCTGACGCGGGCGATCGGCTTAATCATCGGACTGCTAGTAGCAAACTTAATGCTGGCTCCGCTGTTCCTGCTGCCAATTCCCCGCGAGTTCGGCTTCATCAAACCTCTAGTCGCAGTCTTGGGAAGCGTCATGTTCGGCTTCACAGGCGTCAGCTTAACCGACACCCACGGCCGCGCTTTCTTGCGGCTGATCAACCCCAAAAGCTTTGACACGGTGTTGGTAGCTGAAGGTACTTTCAAACCAGCTTCTGCCAAAGTTGTCGATACTAGCTGTATAATAGACGGCCGGATTGAAAACCTCCTAGAAACAGGTTTCCTCGAAGGTCAAATTATCATACCGCAATTCGTGCTCCAAGAACTGCAACTGGTAGCTGATTCAGCCAACGATCAAAAGCGAGTGCGCGGACGCCGCGGCTTAGATGTACTCAACCGCATCAAAGAAACATATCCAGAACGGATTCAAATTCACTCGGCTGACTACGAAGATATTGCCACAGTCGATGCCAAATTAGTCCGCTTCGCCTTGGATATCGACGGCATTTTACTTACCAACGATTACAACTTATCGAAAGTAGCTACCGTCCAAAAACTGCCGGTTTTGAATATCAATGATTTGACTCATGCGGTGCGCCCGACTTATTTGCCGGGAGATACGATCGAACTCAAAATCCGCAAAGAAGGCAAAGAACCCTCTCAGGGAATCGGTTACTTGGATGACGGCACAATGGTTGTAGTAGAAGCAGGAAGCAGCTATGTCGGTGGCGAAGCCAGAGTCGTAGTCACCAGCGCCCTGCAAACTAGCGCCGGTCGCATGATATTCGCCCGCCCTCAAGAGTCCGTTATTGTTTAAAACTGAGAAACAATGGCCAGGGCAATCAGAATCAAATATTGCGATCGTTGTTCCCAATCTGCCCCGACTCTCTACCGTGCCCGGTATGACGAGTCGGGGCAGTGGTTTTTTTTATGTCTTAAATGTTGGAAATCGGTAAGTAAAAACAATCCTTTTTACTTCTACGGCGGCACTTGGAAAGCCACCAAGAAAAAATAGCAATTACCAGCTTCTTCTTCTTTTCTGTTCCTTCGCGTCCTTTGCGTCTTCGCGGTTCAATCATATCAATATCAGTGATTCAGGAGTAATTAAAATCAACTAATCTCGATCGCATCTTCATACAATGTCTCGATCGCACAGCTAAAATTAACGTTCTTCAACTGAACGTCATGCCCTTGAGTGTAAGAATCAAGCACCCACAAATCCTCTGCATTCCGGCGAAAACACTCTACACTAACTCTTTCTTGATTGATTAGCACATCCTCTTGCAAACTTTCAGAAGTGCGGTAATCTGTTGGATTTTAACCATTGACCTTCAGTCTTTCCCTATTACTGAATCAGTCGCGGTTTCAACTCAAAATGAGTATATATTGCTGCAATCTTAGGTGGGTATTTCAATCAATTAAATTCTAACATAAAGCCGGCCACTGAAGAAGGGGCTTGAAACCCAAAATTTTTGCTCAATGCGTAAACCATAGCTTTGTTGATAGCCTGAAGTAATAAGTCTTATAAGAAATTCTGTATCTAAATATACATTTTTTGTATAAATCATGACATTTATCAAGTTATCCTGACATTAAGAGCTAGATTCCACACCTTACCTACAAAATTTGTAACCTCCAGAGTTGAGAAGGTACTCCAAGCTTTTACCAGGCTAGGGGCTTTGGTTGTTGGCGTTGGCACTCCAGCTAAGTTCTCAGATTTTAGTCATCTGTGAAATGTGATATGAGTTGAAATCTCTTAAATCCATGCCGAAACTCAAAGAATCTTTTAATCACCCTCATACCGAACCAGCCGATGCCACGATTCGCCTAAAGCAGCATAAAGACCTGTTTTCCTGGCTTTCGATCGCTGCGGGGCTAATTTTTCTACAGGGGTACATGATTGCTCCCCTGATTCCACGTTTGGCGGAAGTTTTTAATGTTCCGGTTCAGGAAATCGGCTTTATCGTTCCAGCCTATATGCTGTCCTATGCACTGATGGCATTATTCTTCGGCCTCCTGTCCGATCGCTTTGGTCGATGGTCTATTATTCGCATCTCGCTTGCTCTTTTTGTCATTTTCACGGCTTTAACTGCCACTGCTCAAAATGCTTCGCAGATGGCAACCTGGCGGCTATTAACCGGGATTGGAGCCAGTGGTGTGATTCCCCTTACCTTCGCCTTAATTGGCGATTTATTCCCGTTTGATCAGCGAGGTGCCAAGCTAGGATTGGTGTTTGCAGCAATGGAAGGGGGAATGGCAGCAGGCTCTGCGGGGGGAGCGATTCTTGAGCCATTTGTAGGTTGGCGATCGCTCTTTCTAGGTACTGCTGTGCTTGCTGCTGTTGTGCTTTGGCGACTTCATCCTTACGGCTCTTTATTTGATACACCAAAAGTCACCAAATTACCGCCTATTCGCCAAATCTTTAGGGGATACAGCCAGATATTAGCAACCTTTCGGGGGCAGCGTACATATGCTTATGTTCTGTGGAATGGTATCTACCACTCTGGGGTATATACATGGCTAGGGTTGTATTTATCGGAACGGTACGGTATGGATGCGTTGAGCATTGGTTTAAACATTCTTGGGTACGGCATTCCCGGTTTATTGCTGAGTTCTTTCATTGGTCAAGCTGTCGATCGGTGGGGACGGCGTTGGCTAGTTCCAGCAGGGTTGGTAATGGCTGCTGTGGCTGGGATTGGAATGATTTTTGAGATTCCGCCAATCGGAACGACGATCGCAGTTCTTATTTTGTCTTTAGGGTATGACCTGACTCAACCGTTGTTTGTAGGAATTGTGACCGATCTCGGAGATGACAACAATTTGGGGCAAACGATGGGACTGAAGGTATTTACTCTCTTTACTGGATTTGGTGTAGGCAGTTTCATATTTGGAGAGCTACTGCGCTTTGGATTTGGGCCTTCTCTCGCTATCTTTGGTGGCATTCAGTTGATAACTGGTTTGATTGCAGTCCCACTATTCTGGCAGGAAGTCCCCTCTCGATTACGGGGTTAGCGACTTTTGCCCAAACCAATGTTGCATACATTAATACTGCTCAAATCATTGCGCTCACTGGTGGTGAGAACGCTCTTGATACTGTTCTGTTATAGAGCATATATAGAGCAATACGCTTGGGTTAGCGCTTTCAGACGAATTTCATTCCACGCATTTATGAGAGTTCCAGACTTTTGAAATACTCACCGCGCCTTCAGGCCGGTGAGTATTTCAGCTTTCCCCCAAAGTTTTAACGTCGGCGCGGGGCCGGAAGCCTCGCGCTATTGCCATTTTGCGGTTGCGGTTTTTCTTGCAGCTTCATTGTCAAACTAACCCGCTTTAACTTCTCATTCACCTCCAAAACCCGCACTTTCACAACTTGTCCGACTTTAACAATCTGTTTAGGGTCATCTACGAAGCGATCGGCTAATTGAGAAACGTGAACCAAACCATCTTGGTGTACTCCCACATCAACAAAGGCTCCAAAGTTAGCTACATTCGTGATTATGCCTTCTAATTCCATCCCAACTTGCAAATCGGAGATTTCTTTAATTCCTGCTTGGAAAGTGGCATATTTAAACTCGGCTCGCGGGTCTCTTCCCGGTTTTTCTAGTTCGGAAATAATGTCTCGGAGTGTTGGTTCTCCGACTTTTTCAGTGACATATTTCTTGATGTTTACAGTCTTGATTTTTTCCGATATTTGTGTTATTCCTGTCAGCGGCAAGTCTAAATCCTTGGCGATCGCCTGCACGACAGGATAACTTTCGGGATGAACTGCTGTATTGTCCAGGGGGTTTTCGCCGCCGCGAATGCGGAGAAACCCGGCTGCTTGTTCAAAAGCTTTTGGGCCGAGTTTGGGAACTTTCAGGAGTTGGCGGCGATTTTTAAATGCGCCGTTTTCGTTGCGGTAATTGACGATATTTTTAGCAACTGTTGCCGTCATTCCTGACACAAATGTCAGCAGTTCTTTGGACGCTGTGTTTAAGTCAACTCCGACATAATTAACGCAGCTTTCGACTGTTTCGTCGAGTTTCTTTTTGAGCAGTTTTTGGTCAACATCGTGCTGATATTGACCGACTCCTATTGATTTCGGGTCGATTTTCACGAGTTCGGCGAGGGGGTCTTGCAAACGTCGTCCGATGCTGACTGCGCCGCGAACGGTGATGTCGAGGTCGGGAAATTCGGCGATCGCCACTTCGCTTGCTGAATAAATCGATGCACCGGATTCATTCACCATGACTTTAATCGGTTTCCTGTCCATTTGGGCCAAAACTTCCGAAACAAATTCGTCTGTTTCGCGGGAAGCTGTACCGTTGCCGATCGCGATTAATTCAATTTTATATTTTTCAATTAAATGCTTGACAATTTTACCAGCTTGCTGTCGCTGAGCGGCCGCTTGGTGGGGGAAAATAGCTTGATATTCTAAAAATTGCCCGGTTTCATCGAGGGCGGAAACTTTACACCCCGTGCGAAATCCCGGATCGATCGCCAATGTGGGTTTCATTCCCGCCGGCGCCGACAGCAGCAACTCGCGGAGGTTGGTTTCAAAAGTGGCGATCGACTCGATATCAGCGACGGCTTTGTTGTGCGATCGTACTTCTGTAATTAACGAAGTCTTCATCAGTCGGTTGAAGGCATCCTTCAAAGTCGATCGATAAAACTCTTTAACTTCCGGTATCCTAGTTCTAATTTCCTGAGCTTCCAAATAAGCCATCACGGCGGATTCATCAAAAGCCAATTCCAAATCTAAAACCCCTTCCGTTTCCCCGCGAAACAGCGCTAACATATTGTGCGACTGAACGCTTCTCGCTGCCACTTGATAATTGCGGTACATTTCAAATTTAGTGCTTCCTTCCGGGAAATCATCTTTAATTTTCGAGACAAAAACTCCTGTTTTCATCAAAAACTCTCGCAAATAAGCCCGCAATTCGGCTTTTTCCGAAACCGCTTCCGCCAAAATATCCGCAGCACCTTTGAGAGCTTCTTCTGCTGTCTTCACTCCCTTTTCTTCCGAAATATATTTAGCAGCTTCCGCCTCCAAATCTGCTGGTTTAGCCGTCGGTAAATTCAGAGTTTTGATAAAATTCGCCAGCGGCTCCAAACCTTTTTCCCTAGCAATTGTCGCTCGCGTCCGCCGCTTGGGTTTGTAAGGCAGATAAAGGTCTTCGAGTTCGTTTTTTTGCAAGCACGATTCGATTTTAGCTTGCAGTTCTTCTGTGAGTTTTCCCTGAGAGCTAATCGTCTCTAAAATCGACTTTTTGCGGTCTTCAATTTCCGTCAGATAGGTGAAGCGATCGGAGATGTCCCGCAACTGAATTTCATTCAGCAAATCCGTGCGTTCTTTGCGGTAGCGGGCAATAAACGGAATAGTTGCTCCCTCGGCGAAAAGTTCCAGAGCATTATTGACTTGAGACAAATTGATGGAAAGTTCTTGAGCAATCAGTTGAGGAATGTCGATCATAGTGCAGAATTTCGGATCAGTCGATTTGAGATTTAAGAGGTGAGATTGACTTCACGGAAAAGAGGAAGAAAAGTTTGAAATAAACGTTTTACAGGGTGTTGGCGCTCGTCCTGCAAGTATTAAAATGATGTTAGCATAAATGCAGTCATTTCTCAATATTATATGTTTCCTTTTAAATATCCTGTGCCGCAAACCGATCCGCCGCGATCGCCCCGAGAAACGCTGCCGACGATGTACGATTTACCCAGCGAAGACCCGGAGGAACCTGGTTTGCCTGACGAATTTCACGATTTACAGCCACAGTTGTTGAGCCTGACGTTTCGATCTCGGAATTATCCGGCTTCTGAGATATTTAGCGGCACCGACATGAACCTTTATTATGACGTGCATCACACTCTGTGGCACAAGCGACCGGATTGGTTTGGAGTTGTGGGAGTTCCCCGACTTTACGATCGATCCGAACTGCGGATGAGTTATGTTACTTGGCAGGAAGGCGTGAATCCTTTTGTAATTGTAGAACTGCTTTCGCCGGGAACGGAAAAAGAAGATTTAGGCGACAATACCGATGAAGAAAATTTGCCACCTCAGTCGGGAAACACTGCGGGTAACGGGCAAGTTTTGGAGGACGAGACGAAGGAGGAACCGCCGAGAAAATGGGAGGTTTACGAGCAAATTTTGCGGGTTCCTATTTATGCAGTTTTCAGCCGCTATACTAACAAATTGCGAGTGTTTGAATTGAAGGGCGGACACTATCAAGAATTAGAATTGCCCGAGTCGCGAGTGTGGATTGCTGACCTAAATTTGGGCTTGGGTTTGTGGCAAGGAGAGTTTCAGGGAATCGATCGACTGTGGTTGCGCTGGTATGATGTTGATGGTAATTGGATTCTCACTGAAGCGGAACAGCAACGGCAGCGGGCTGAGTCAGCGGAAGCTCAATTACAGTCTTTAATTCGGCGGCTGCGGGAATCTGGCATCGATCCTGATAAATTGTTAAACGGTTAAAGAGGACTAAAGTCCTGACTAAAAAGTGGTTCGCCGTCAGGACGTTAGTTTTTTTTTACTTCAACATAAGACTGAAGGCCTCACTATAGGCAGGCTTTAACATTTGATCAAAACTTGATTGGTTGCGGCTTATTTCTTTGTTGCTGGTACTCTGGTCAGTCAAGTCATCCGCGTAGGGAGATTGATGCAAATAAGCTTTACCGACAGAACCGAAAAGTTGCAGTTTGTCAGAAATGACCGATTGCATAGCAGCGATAGCTTTTTCCATTATTTCCAACAAATCCGGATGTGGCTCAGAAATGTTACTTTTTAACACGTCCATATAAGCTTCGCGAACTTCCGTATTCACATTAAATTTAGATACTCCGAATTTAATACATTGATGAATCATTGAGTTCGGCAAACCGCTCGCCCCGTGCATCACTAACGGCACTGAAACAGCAGCCCGGATTTTTGCCAGACGCGAAAAATCGAGTTTGGGTTGGCTTAAATATTTGCCGTGAACGTTACCAATTGTTACGGCTAAAAAATCCACCTTAGTTTCTTTGATAAAGTCTACTGCTGCTACTGGATCTGTCATCCTTGTGGCTTTCTCATCGATTGTCAAACCTTCTTCCCTGCCACTAATTCTGCCGATTTCTGCTTCAACTGCCGCACCGTTAGCGTGGGATAATTTAGTCATTTCCCGGGTAAATATTAAGTTTTGTTCGTAGGGCAAAGGAGAACCGTCTGCCATAATTGATTTAATGCCGGCGGCTAGACCGACGTGAATATCTTTTTCTGAGGTGCCGTGATCTAAGTGTACTGCGATCGGTACTAAAGATGTGCGGGCAGCTTTGATGCACAGCGCGACTAAAGGCGACTTTCCGTATAGGAGGGCGCTGGGGTGAATTTGCAGTATCGCAGGACTGTCCAGCGCTTCGGCCGCATTGATGACGGCTTTTACTCCTTCGAGGTTGTAGACGTTAAAAGCGCCGATCGCATAAGCCTTTCTCCGGGCCGTGTTCAGCAATTCGCGAGTTGAGACAAGCATAATAGTACCTGCTTTAAAAACTTTTCTGAATGTTGATCATTCTATCAAAGTTCAAGGGCAGGCTCAGCGTAATTTCTGTTTATTTTAATTGCGAATCCTTCCGCTACTATTTATTCTGACTATCGATTATTTTATCAAAGTTCAAGGGCAAGCTCAGCGTAACTTTTGTTTATTTTAATTGCGAATTCTTCCGCTACTATTTATGTTGTGAAGTGCATTTATTCTTGGGTAGGGTGCGCTAGGCGCACCAAACAAATAGTAGGGTGCGCTAGGTGCACCCCACTAAGTGATTTACTATTTTTGGGCGTTACCTGCGTGCAAACCGCACTCTTTTACGGTCGCTTCTTCCCACCACCAGCGACCTTCGCGTTCGTGTTGGTTCGGCAATACCGGCTTTGTACAAGGTTCGCAACCAATACTTACAAAACCGCGTTCGTGCAACTTGTTGTAAGGCACATCCAAAGCGCGAATGTATTCCCAAACCTCTGCCGAAGACCAGTTTGCTAAGGGGTTGAATTTAATTAATTCATGGTCAGGAGTTGAGAATGCAGTGTCAACTTCAATAACCGGAATACCGTTGCGGGTACTGGGACTTTGGTCTTTCCGCTGACCGGTAATCCAAGCATCAAGAGTATTCAATTTGCGGCGCAGCGGCTTGACTTTCCGGACGCCACAGCATTCTTTGTGACCGTCTTGATAAAAACTAAACAATCCCTTTTCTTCTACTAGGGCTTGTACTTCGGCTGCATCGGGAAACATTACTTCTAATTTAATGCCGTAATGTTTTCTGACTTGATCCAAAAACTGATAAGTTTCCGAGTGCAATCGTCCGGTGTCTAGGGTGAAAACGCGGAAATTTTTGGTAATTTTTGAGGCAATATCGATCAGAACTACATCTTCAGCCCCGCTGAAAGAAATGGAGATATTGTCAAAATTTTCTAGGGCAAATTTGAGAATGTCTCGCGGTGTTTTTTGACTGTATTCTGATTCTAGGGCGGCAATGTTGAGATTTCTTTGGATGGCAACCATATTTTCGGGTTTTCGGTGTTCTTTTCCTCTAGCCCTTTATTATAGCCGATCGCCGTCTCTCCCTCGCCGACTAATTTGACAATCAAGCAATGTCGTCCGGGGCTCCCGGATTCATCCGTGAAGCGAGGAAAAAGCTCCGACTGCTCATCACCGGCCCCCAGATTTATCAGCGCGAGCACTTTCTTCAAATCTAAAATCTAAAATCTAAAATCTAAAATCGATTGACCGCATCTTTCCGCAGTCTTTTCGGCGGGGTTCACAATCAAGCTCAAGGATTGATATCGCCTGCTGGCAGTAGTTTTGGTGAACTCAACACTCCTCTACTGGGTCAAATGGGACTATCGCGCGGTCAATTTATTTTGCCTCCAAATTATAAAGCACAGACAATAAAATTCTTTAAATGTCATTGTTACCCTCCTAAAATTAAGCTTGTATTATTAATTACAAAATAGCGCTAGCTCAGAAATATAGCGCTGTATATTAAGTGAACAAAGTTTCTCTCACTGCCATAACTTCCCCCGTCATAGCTACTTTTGAGTGACCGTTATTGGCACTAATTAAATCAATTAGCTAGCATTATTTAGGCAATAAAATTAACTAGATAGTTGGGAACAAATTTCAAAAATATACGTAGAAAATATCGCTTCAGTACCCCAAGCGCTCCTTCTACTAAGAGTTGTTGGTTTCAACACAGCGAATCACCAAAAATTAATTACTAATTGCCGATTAATTTATTCAGAGCTATTCCGTTAGCAAAGTAAATTTTTATCGCTTTTTATCGCTTACAGCTAACCTTCAGCCATACGATCGGCTATATTGTATTTAGAAGTACATTAATTTGTCCGCAAAGCGGTATAGTCCCATCGCCGCCGGTGGCGCCAGCTTCTGAATAAACGTAGTCCGCTGTCAGTAACAGCAAGGAAGTGTGGAATTATGTCAAAAATTTTAGTAGTGGACGACGTAAAGAGCGAACTAGAAATCATCTGTCGCATTCTTCAAGATGCCGGATTGGATGTGATGCGGGCAGGTGACGGCGAAGAAGCGATCGCCATGATCCGCAAAACTCCTCCGGCTTTGGTCGTTTTAGATGTAGTGATGCCACGAATGAATGGGTTTGAAGTGATCAGAGAATTGCGGGGCGATCGCACAACTGCCAAATTGCCCGTAGTATTTTGTACTCATAAAAACACAGAGATCGATAAAGCTTGGGGAACTGATTTAGGGGCCGATGCTTACGTCAGCAAACCCTTTGAACCTCAGCAACTCGTCCACATAGTGCAGCGTCTGCTTTCGGCGTAAACAAAATATAAATTCATCGACCGCTTCCCAAAAAACATTATACAGATAAACCCCGTTTTTTTAATAGACAGGGTTTTTGAACCACATAAAAGTTTATGTTTAATGATAAAAACCTGCTTATTTTACGCCACCGTGATTTATTTAACGGGTACATTTGAGCCACCCAAACTGATGGTGAAAAATTTGATGGGCGATCGGCTTTAGGGTCGCAAAACTCTAATTGGTAAGCTACACTATAAACTAAAAATAAGCCATGAAAATAACGGCTCCCCCCGCTGGGGGGAATCAGACAAGTGCAACAAAGCAATTTCTCTTGTTCGGTCAAGGAGGCAGTCTGTTCGGCATAGAATTAGATGCAGTGCGGGAAGTCCTTTCACTCAAGGAACAACCCATTTCCCTGGTTCCCAATACCCAGCCATTTTTGCTGGGATTAACCAACTTGCGGGGCGAAATCTTAGCAGCAGCAGACTTTGGACTGTTTGTCGGTATTGAGTCTGTTGACACCTACCACCCAAACAGCCGCATCTTAGTGGTAGAAGCGCCCGATCCACGAGACGTGAGATTGTTGTCGAAAATGCGCCTGGGATTAGCCGTCTCCCGCGTCGAAGGAGTTTTACCTCTCAATCCCGATCGCATTGTCTCAGCACTAGATGTCAGTCCCGACCTAGCTCCATTCTTAAAAGGTCTGTACAATTCCGAAGGACGCTTGCTAATGATTGTCGATGTAGAAGCGATCGCCCATTCCGAACGCTGGTAAAAATCCGCCATACACATAAGTCTGCAACGGCTTTGCATCTATAAATTTAACTAACGATCGCCCGCATCCGATTTGCCAATCCTTAATCTTATGATGAAACTTCTCTATACTTGGCTCGCAACAACTTTCACCCTGACATTGCCTGACTTGTCCCCATCGCTGGTATCTGGGGCGGCTAATGTCATTATTTCTGGATGTTACTTTGCCATCGCTTGGCTAATTAGCTTAAGTTTGTGGCGAAACCGTCAATTCGGGTTCGACATCTTCGCCACAGTCACAGCAGGCATATTTTGGACTTGCGCTTTCGGCCACAGCGGCCACGCCGCCGAATACCTAGGACTGCCGCACTCTCCGGTGGTGCAAACTGTGTTTGATTGGATCACTGTCATTGCGGCGATCGCTTTTTTGAGTTTGTCCAACCGCTACGGCTTCTTAGTAGGTTCCACCCGTATCCTTAACGCTAAAAAAGAAACAGAACAAGCGCTGAGCGAAACTACCCAGCGATTTCACGCAATCTTCGACCAAGCTTTTCAAGCGATCGCATTATTGGATGCAGACGGTACTCTGCTCGAAGCCAATCAGACAGCGCTAAAATTGGGCGATTTCCCAGCATCAGAAGTGCTGGGCATGAAATTTTGGCTGACACCAGGCTGGGCATCATCCCCAACTAACCAGCAGCGCCTAAAAACGAACATTCAACAAGTTTCGGTCGGGAATTTTGTCCGGGAAGAATACGAAATCACCGGAGCTAACAACCAGGTAACAGTAATTGACTTGTCGTTTAAGCCGCTGTTAAATGCAACAGGAGAAGTATTTCAAATACTCGCAGAAGGCCGGGAGATTACCAAGCGTAAACAAGCCGAAGCCGCCTTGCAGCAGCTAAGCGCAGAACTAGAGCAGCGAGTGAATGAAAGAACCGAGCAGATACTGCAAACTAACGCACAATTGGAACAGGAAATTCTCGATCGCACCGCAGCTCAAGAGCAATTAAAAGCCTCAGAACAATTCTTAAACAACATCCTCAACAGCATCCCCGACCCGCTTTACGTCAAAGACCAACAGCACCGCTGGATAACATTAAATGATGCCTTTTGTCAATATATAGGTCACAGCAGAGAAGAACTAATTGGGAAATGCTACGACCAGTTTTTGCCCAAAGAGGAAGCAGAGAAATATCGAGAAAAAGACGAATTAGTTTTCTTGACAAATACCAGCACTGAAGTCCAAAAAACCATCCAAGATCCAGCAGGAAACACCCGCTTTCTCTCCGCCAAAAAATCTATTTTTGTAGATACCGACGGCAGGAAATTTCTCGTTTCCGCGATGAGAGATATCACCAAGCGCGTGCAAATGGAAGAACAACTGCGGCACACACTCGCAGAAGCACAAAGCTCCCAAAGCTTGCTGCGGACAGTCATTGACGCTACGCCAGACTGCATCTTTGTCAAAGATAGAAACTCGCGCTATACCCTAGTCAATGCAGGTTTCGCCGCCGCCTTCGGCAAAACTCAAGCAGAAATTATTGGCAAAGACGACGCAGAAATCGGCATATCGGTCGATCAAATCTTCGCCAACTTCCACGCCGAAACCGATTCCCAAAACCAAATCCAAAACTTCCGGGCAGACAAGCACCTCGCGCCCGGTTCCAACGACTTAGGCACCTTAGCCGACGGCAAAGTACACACCTTCGACACCCAGAAATTGCCCCTCAAAGATGCAGAAGGCAACATTTTAGGAATGCTCGGCTTCGCGCGCGACATCACACAGCGCCGGAAATCTGAACAAGAACTCTTGCGGTTCAAAGCAATTTTAGAAACCACAACAGACTGGGTAGGCATAGCCGACACCCAACAGCGCACCATTTATCTCAACCGCGCCGCCAGAGAAATGTTGGGAGTTGGCTCTGACGCAGATTTAACCCGAATCAACATTTCTGACCTGACATCCCCCAAAAGTATCGACACTATTGTGAACGTCGGCATCCCCGCAGCTTGCCGGGACGGGGCGTGGAGTGGCGAGACAGTTTGGCAGAGTTTAGACGGCGAAGAAATACCAGTTTCTCAAGTAATTATTGCCCACAAATCCGAGAATTCAGAAGTTGAATTTCTCTCAACGATCGCCCGCAACATTACAGAACGTAAGCGCGCAGAAGAAGTATTGCAGCAGAACTTGCAAATGCTCGACCTTGCCAGCGACGCCTTGATCGTTCGCGATATAGACGGCACGATTAATTATTGGAGTCAGGGAGCCGAACGGATGTACGGCTGGACAAAAAAAGCAGCCTTGGGAAAAGTCACCCATACTCTATTGCACACCATTTTTCCCCAGCCTCTAACAGCAATTTCGGCACAGTTAGAAGATCAAGATTATTGGGAAGGAGAAGTAATTCACACCACAAATCATGATACCAAAATTACCGTATTTAGTCGCTGGAATTTGCAGCGGGACGAAAAGGGTAAACCCAAAGCCATTTTAGAAACTAACAACGACATTACGGGTCGAAAGCAAGCCGAAATTGAAAAACAAAGATTGATTTCCATCGTAGAAAGCAGCTCGGATTTTATCGGCACGGCAACCCTGGATGGAGAGGCAACATACCTGAATCCCGCTGGAATGGAATTAGTAGGATTGCCAAATATTGAAGAAGTCAAAAATAAAAGTGTTTATGAGTTCTTCTGTGCAGAAGATGTTAAGTTTTTCCAAGAAGAAATCCTGCCGCCTACTGTGCGAGACGGTTTTTGGCAGGGTGAATTCCGCTTGAGGAACTTTCAAACTGGCGAAAACATTCCGGTTGACTTCACCATATTTACCGTCAAAAACCCAGAAACCGGCGAGCCTATCGGGTTGGCAACAGTTACTCGCGACATCAGCGATCGCAAACGTGCAGAAGAGATGCTGCGCGATCGCGAAAGACTATTCCGAGCCATTTTTGACCAATCTTTCCAATTCATAGGTCTGCTAAAACCGGACGGCACCGTTTTGGAAGCCAACCAAACAGCCTTGGCCGCAGCAGGCTTGCAGAGCGAAGAAATAATAGGCACTCCGTTTTCCGAAACCCTGTGGTGGCAGATTTCCCCACAAACCAAGCAACAGATACGAGAAGCGATCGTCTCTGCCGCCGCCGGCGAGGTAGTCCGTTACGAAGTGGATGTGCTAGTTGCCAACGGTGCAGTAGCGACCGTTGACTTCTCCATCAAACCCATCACAGACGACAGTGGCAAAGTCTTGATGCTAATTCCAGAAGGCCGCGACATCACTGATCGCAAAGCCCTAGAACGAGAATTAGTTTTGCGTCAAACCCGCTTTGACGCATTTTTCACAGCCGCCCCCACCTCAATGTGTATTTTTGACGAGCAGTTGCGCTTCGTGCAAGTCAACGAGAAATTAGCGGCAACCACCGGCGTCTCAGTTGCCGAACACTTCGGTAAGACGGTGAGGGAAGTTATACCCGAAATGAGCGATACCCAAGTGCCGATGTTGCAGCAGATTCTCGCCACCAACCAACCGTTGTTAAACGTTGAGGTATCGGGATCATTCTTCAACGAACCGGGCGTCCTGCGAGATTGGCTGGCGTCATACTTTCCTTTGCCCGGCCCTGACGGCAAACCCATCGGTATCGGGGCTGTGGCGATCGAAATTACCGATCGCAAAAAAGCAGAAGAAGAGCGCGATCGATTTTTTACCCTTTCCCTAGACTTGATTTGTATTATAAGTTTTGAAGGCAAATTCAAGCGCATCAATCCCTCTTGGGAAAACACGCTCGGCTATAAGGCGCATGAACTTGAAGACAACTATTATATCGATTTAGTCCATCCAGACGATCGCGAATCAACCCGAGAACAAGCGGAAAAAGTAGCCAGCGGCGCCGAATTAAAGTCTTATGAAAATCGCTACCGCTGCAAAGACGGTTCCTACAGGTGGCTGTCGTGGAAAGTGCGACCGGAAACCGAACAACAGCTCATGTATGCAGTCGCTCGCGACGTTACCGAAAGCAAACAGGCGATGGTGCAACTGGAAAAAACAACTGCCCAATTAGCCAGTTCCGAAGACCAATTTCGCCAGCAAAGCAATCTCTTGCAACTGCTAATAGACAGCATTGGCGACGGCATAATTGCTGCCGACGAAAAAGGCAATTTTGTTTTGTTCAACCCCGCCGCCGAAGATATGTTTGGCATGGGTGCGACAGATGCTATTCTCAACGAATGGTCGGCAAGATACGGTTTATTCTTGCCCGATACGGTAACTCCCTTTCCCCCAGCCGACATACCTTTAGCGCGCACGGTTCGAGGAGAAGCCGTTGACGACGTAGACCTTTTCACCCGCCACGCAGGCAAGCCAGAGGGCCTGTGGGTGAAAATTAACGGTCGGCCGCTCAAAGACGAAACGGGGGCGCTTAAAGGCGGCGTAGTCGTTTGCCGCAACGTCACCGAACAAAGAGCATCCCAGCAGCAAATGCAGCAGTTGGCAGAGGCACAGGAACGCTTGCTGCAAGAACTCAAAACTCGGCAAAATGCCCTAGACGAATCGGCGATCGTCAGCGAAACTGATGTTCAAGGCATGATTACTTACGTCAACGACAGATTCATTGAAATCTCCGGTTACAGTATGGGAGAACTCCTGCACCGCAACCACCGCCTCGTCAATTCCGGCTACCATCCCCAATCATTTTTTGAAGAAATGTGGGCGACACTTTCTCGTGGTTTGGTGTGGCAAGGGGAAATCAAAAACCGACGCAAAGATGGCTCGTTTTACTGGGTAGATTCGACGATCTCCCCCATTTTTGATACCAGTGGCAAAATAGTCAAATATATCGCCATTCGCTTTGACATCACCGAGCGCAAAGAAGCAGAAGAACGACTAGGAAAATTGGCAGCAGAACGTAAAGCTGAAGCTGATTCTCTGACGCAACAAGTCCTTAAATTGTTGGGAGAAATTAAAGGCGCGGCTCAAGGCGACTTGACAGTCAGGGCGGAAGTGACTAACGACGTTTTAGGTGCTGTCGCCGACTCTTTCAACTTCTTAATCGGTTCTCTGCGAAAAGTGGTAACGGGAATTCAAACTTTAGCCGAACAGGTAACATCGGCCACCGACGAGTCAATTAACAATACCAGTCAACTCACCCAACAGGCGGAAATTCAAGCAGCAAAAATATCTGCCATCATGCGCGAAATCGAGCGGATTGTGAATTCGATCCGCGACGTGCGAGATGTTTCGGTGCGCGCCGAAACAGTCGCCCAGCAGTCTTCTCAAACGGCTGAAGTCGGCGGTATGGCGGTCGATCGAGCTGTTGAAGGTATTAACGGGCTTCGGTTGACGATCGCCTCTACCTCGAAAATGATGAAGCGTTTGGGCGAATCTTCGCAGCAAATTGGCAAAATTGTGACTTCGATTTCTCAACTTGCTTCGCAAACTAATTTATTAGCTCTGAATGCTACTATTGAGGCGGCGCGAGCCGGCGAACAAGGTTTAGGCTTTGCAGTTGTTGCCGAAGAAGTGCGGAAATTAGCAGAAAGATCCGCCGGCGCTACTGAGGAAATCTCCGAAATTGTCGGTACAATTCAAGAAGAAATCAGTCGCGTGATGAAGGCAATGGAATCGGGGACGCTGGAGGTAGTGGAAGGCACTAAGCTGGCAAGCGAAGCTAAAACTCACCTCAATGCCATCATCGAAGTTAGTCGAGAAATGAATGCTTTGGTGCAGAATATTACTAGCGCATCTGCCAAGCAAACCGTTTCGGCTGAGGGAATTGCTAACAGTATGCAGCAAGTCAACGAGATTGCTAATACGACTGCACAAAAAGGTGCTGATGTCAAAGCATCTTTGGACGAGCTGTCTGGTTCTCTGGGCCAATTGCAAAAGTCGGTGGCGAATTTCCGTAGTTAGTTCAGTTGACTGTTAACAGTTGACAGTTGACAGTTGACAGTTGACAGTTATACGAATCACTAATAACTATCGTTGTCGGGGCGGGTTGACAAATATCCTGAATGCGAATTTATAGATAATCGTGAACCAACCCTGACAACAATTACAGTTAAATAACGGCACATATTATATATAAACTGCCAACAGACAACAAACAACAGTTAACTGTCAACAGACAACAGTTAACTGTCAACAGACAACAGACAACAAACTAATATGAATGATGACGATTTAAACGAATTAATAGATGCTTTTACCGCAGAATGCGAAGAGTTTCTCCAGTCAATGGAGACGAATCTGCTGGCGATGGAAGCTGCGGGTTTGAAAGAGCGACAAGCGGCAGTTAAAGAAATGTTTCGGGCGGCTCACTCGATTAAAGGTGCGGGTTCGATGTTGGGCTTTCAAAACGTATCGGCGGCGGCTCACACGCTGGAGGACTGTTTTGTCATTTTGCGCGATCGCACAGACTTGTCAGCCCTGGAACCGACTACTGTGAGTGTTTTGCTGCAAGGGGTGGATGCTCTCAAAAAGATTACGATCGAATCAGTTCAACACTCCGATGTCACAACTCCGGATCAAACGGAAAACTTGGAGGCGATCGCCCAAATTTTCGATCAGTTCCAGGCCAAGTACGGCAAGTCAGAACAGTCGCCAGTCCCCGCAGCCAGCCAATCGCCCGCCCCCGACACCCTGAAACTGATTTTTGAACAGCAAGTGCCGGCACTCTTCAATCGCCTAGAAACCGAGCTTTCCCAAGCTTCCGAGGCAGATTTGGCAACAAGCGTCACCGCCCTCAAGCAGGTTTACTACCAACTCTCCGGTTTGGCTGGAATGCTGCAATTGCCGGATTTTGCGAAAGTCGCTGCAGCCCTCAGCGCTTTGATCGACTCTCCTGACTTGACTCTACAACGGTTGCAATCCGAGGGTTGGGCGATCGCCCAAAACTTGCAAACCGCACGCCAACAAATATTGGAAGGAAGGGCGATCGACATCCCCGAAATCTCCCCCTCCCCGACTCCCCCCGACTCCCCGACTCCCCCGGAAATCTCCCCCTCCCCGACTCCCCCCGACTCCCCCCGACTCCCCGACTTCCCGACTCCCCCGGAAATCTCCCCATCCCCATCCCCAACTGTCCCCCCCTCTCCGACTCTCCCAGTCGCCAACCCGCAAAGGCCGACAATCCGGGTAGACTTAGAACGCTTAACTGAATTGGTGAATCTAGTCGGGGAATTAGTCATCAACCGTACAAATTTAGAACTTCAAGAATCCGAACTGCGCGGCGAAGTCAAGCGCATCCGCCGCAATATCGTAGATTTGAACCAATTCGGCGGTCAGTTGCGAGAAGAATACGACAGACTGAGCTTTGCAGAGTGGAGAGGGGGAAACGGGAACTCTGGATTGGTAAAACTTGCAGCAGCAGAACCAGAATTGCCCATGATTGCTAACGGCAAATCCTCTCCGGTTCATGCTCACTTCGATATCTTAGAGATGGATCGTTATACAGAGTTCCACTCGACAGCCGCCGAAGTCATCGAAACTGCCCAAGCAATTTCTCACTCCGCCACCAAATTAGACACCTTAGCCATGAAATTCGAGCGCAGTACCGACCAACTGCGCCGCATTACCGAACAACTACGCAGTCGCGTCATGCAGTTGCGAGTCGTGAGTTTCAGTCGCGCCGTCGATCACTTGCCCAGAGCTCTGCGGGAGATGTGCCTCACATACGATAAAGATGTCAACCTGCTGCTAGTGGGAAGAGATACCAAAATTGACGAAAGTTTGCTCGACGCTTTGCGCGACCCCTTAATACACTTAGTGAGAAACGCTTTCGACCACGGCATCGAAATGCCCGAAGTTCGGAAAGCAAGCGGCAAGCCGGCCAGCGGTCAAATTGAAATAGAAGCCCGCCACCAAGGCGGCCAAACTATTATTACTGTCGCCGATGACGGCAAAGGCATTGACCCGGAAATGATTCGCCGTAAAGTTGTAACAAAGGGTTTGGCTACGGAGGAACAAGCTCAAGAATTTTCCATTGCCGAACTCTACGATTTTCTGTTTTGGCCGGGTTTCAGCACTACAGAAGGGGTCAGCGACCTTTCGGGGCGGGGAGTCGGACTCGACGTGGTGCGAACAAATTTGCGGACTGTGCGGGGGACTGTGAAGGTAGACTCTCGCCTGGGAAAAGGTACGAGTTTTATCATTAAACTGCCACTGCTGCTGTCGATTACTGATGCTTTGATGGTCAAGACCGATCACAATAAAATAGCAGTGCCACTGGATGCAGTCGAAGAAATTCTGCACATTAAAGCCTCGGAAGTTCACATCGCAGGCAATCAGCCGATGCTGTGGTGGCGGGAGGAATTTATTCGTTTGGTGAGAATGCAAGATTTGCTCGAATACAGCGTCGTCGGGCCGGATGCCCCCTCTCCTGACCCTTTAAGCCTAGACGAAATTCCTGTCCTGGTTTTGGCTTCTACCGAAGGAATGCTGGCCGTGGCCGTGGAACGGCTGATCGGTCAGCAGGAAATTGTGGTTAAACCTTTGCCACCGCCTCTATCCAAGCCTCGCGGCGTTTTGGGGACTACGATTTTGGGGGACGGGCGCGTGGTGAATATTCTGGATGTGGATGATTTGGTGGGTCAACCTGTGGTAAATAGTTCGATCGCCGCTGTCTCCGGTAAAGTGCAGGAGACGCCGGCGAGTTCGAGTCAGTCACCGCAGATTTTGGTAGTGGATGATTCCTATACAATTCGCCAGTTGCTGTCTATGACGCTGACTCGTGCTCGCTACCGGGTGGTACAGGCTAAAGACGGTGTGGATGCCCTGGAAAAGTTGCAAAATGGTCTTGATTGCAGTTTGGCGATCGTGGATATTGAAATGCCCCGGATGGATGGATTTGAATTGTTGCGATCGATCAGATCGACTGAGCGGTTTGCTAAGATTCCTGTAGCCATGCTGACATCCCGTAGCGGGGCAAAACATCGGCAAATGGCAATGGAATTAGGCGCAAATCAATACTTCACCAAACCTTACAGCGAAGCCCAACTTTTACAAGCTATCCCCAAATTAATCCACCACTCAATAATTTAATCCACAATCTCAAATTTCCCATCAAATAATCCCTAATCTCAAACAAAACTTAGGCAAAAAATAATTCCACCCGCGAATTATAGTGCGAAGCTACGCAGCCGAATCACCTACTAAAATCCAATAATCTTCAATTTAAAATCTAATATCTATTCCGGTTGTATCGGAATGATTTAACCGCAGAGGACGCAGAGGATACAGAGAAAGGGAAGAGAGAGATGACTAATTCAGATCCCAAGGGAGTAGTTGATCTAAAATCAATAATCTTCAATCTAAAATCAAATAATCCTCAATCTAAAATCAAATAATCCTCAATCTAAAATCTAAAATCTAAAATCTAAAATCGAATGACTCACGCCAACTACAATCGCCGCTTTCGGAGCAAGAAACAAGCCACTGTTAGAATTGCCCCTAAAAAATTTGTTTCCTTTGAACTTGGAAATATTTACTATGCTGTTCCTATTGAACGAGTGGAGCGCATTGTTAAAAACTTTAATGCCTACGGCACTTTACCTAACGGTAATAGTTTACTGCGGCATCAAGAAGAACTGATTACCATAATTAATTTATCCAAAATATTTCCCAGCAGTCCGAGCATGGCTGAGTGCAAATACCTGATTATTTGTACCTTAAATAAAAGCGATCGGTTGGGGATTCCCCTTCCTGATATGCCAAAAATTTTGGAAATTACCGAAGAAAGCTTCTGCGAGATTCCCGAATTGTACCGTCAACAGCAACTGCCTCCGGTAATAGAAAAGTTAATTCGCGCACCTGATGGTTCCGAAGTTTTTTATCTGAATTTTGATCTATTTAGCGAAATGTAGGGGGTTCACTTTTCGAGGTATCATACCATATAAATGGTATTTTTGCAAACAAAAAGTTATAGATTTATGAAAAAACTCACAATCATGTCGATCGCCCTAGTAATTTTTGCAGCAACTCTCGATTTGCCGAAGGTGGGGCTGCAACTAAGTGCGATCGGGCAAATAGAAACACCCCAACCAATCCCAACACCCCAACCAATCCCAACACCCCAATCAATCCCAACACCCCAACCAATCCCAACACCCCAACCACAAACACCCCAACAAATCCAAACACCCCAACAAATCCAAACACCCCCAATACAAACACCCCAACCAAAACCAGCCGACCCCAAAAACCTCGGCTATGTCTCCCCAGAATTTGCCGAAAATTTCTCCCAGCAACAAATCGACCAAATCAACGCCAATGTCGAAATGCTGCTGCTAACTCAAAGCTGCTCGCGCTGCGACCTCCGAGCCGTAAAATTAGTTAACATTAACTTAAAAAATCCCATCCTTACAGGAGCAGATTTATCAGATGCCAACCTCAGCGGTAGTCGCTTCGAGATATCAGATTTTGTCAACACCAATCTAGCTCGCACAAACTTAAGCGGAGCCGAATTAGTAGGAGCGAGAATCAGCAACGCTAACCTCAGAAAAGCCAACTTGACCAAGACAAATCTAGACGGTGCAGACTTGCGATTTTCCGACTTGAGAGATGCCAATCTTTCCGATGCCAACCTCCGCAATGCTAATATAGATGGCGCTAGTATCGATCGAGCAAGTATGGCCGGCACCACAATGCCCGACGGCAGGAAAAATCAATAATATAGCAGAAGGAAGAAGGAAGAAGGAAGAAGGAATATACCTCGTTTTTTGAGCGCTTGAAATCGCTTCTTCTCAAACAAAGCCCGGATGGTGCGCGGACTGAATACAAGTTTTTTGATTCCTTGTTCCCAGGCTCTGCCTGGGAATAAATATCTAGAGGCTCTGCCTCGTTTCCCTCTTCCTTCTTCCTTCTCCCTTCCATCCGTTACATCCGTTACAGAATCAGTTGCCGAACTTCCTTCTGAATCAAACAGCCAAAAACCTCTGAATCACCTCATCACTTAACTCGCTAGTGCTTCCAGAAGCCACAATTCCGCCTTTTTGCATAGCATAATACCAGTCAGCTTGTCGCACAAAATGCAAATGTTGCTCCACCAACAAAACAGAAATTCCCCTAGTCGCAACCACACGGCGCACAGCCGCTTCAATATCTAAAATAATCGATGGTTGAATCCCTTCCGTAGGCTCATCCAAAACCAGCAACTGCGGCTCACCCATCAAAGCCCTAGCAATAGCTAACTGCTGCTGCTGTCCCCCGCTCAAATCACCTCCCAGGCGATCGAGCATAGTTTTCAAAACAGGAAATAAATCAAAAATTTCATCAGGAACTTCAGGATTTTTGATTTTGGTTAGTTTCGCTTCCAAACCTAACAATAAATTTTCTTTTACCGTCAAACGTGGAATAATTTCACGCCCTTGAGGCACATAACCAATGCCTAATCTAGCCCGCTGGTGAGTCAACTTAGAAGCAATAGATTCTCCGCCAAAAGCAATAGTGCCACTTCGCGGTTGCAGCAACCCCATAATCGTTTTTAGCATCGTAGTTTTGCCCACACCATTGCGGCCGATCAAGCAAACCATTTGCCCCGCCCTGACGCTTAAATCGACATCGCGCAAAATGTGACTTTCGCCGTAGTAAACATTCAAATTAGAAACTTGTAGCATATTCTTTGGATTGGTAATGAATAATTGGTAATTGGCAATCGGTAATCGGAAACAGTCAACTAACAAATGAGTAATGACCCATGACTAATGACTAATGACTAATGACTAATGACTAATGACTAATGACTAATGACTAATGACTTCTTACTCTTCTGGTTTGCCCAAATATACCTCAATTACCCGATCGTCATTTTGCACCTCATCCATAGTTCCCTCACACAAAACCGCACCCTGATGCAACACCGTCACCTGCCGCGCAATTTGCCGCACAAACTCCATATCGTGTTCAATTACCAACACCGAATGACTTTCGGCGAGCGAAATTAGCAACTCTCCAGTTAACATCGTTTCCTCATCCGTCAAACCCGCCACAGGTTCATCTACCAACAACAAATCAGGAGATTGAGCCACCAACATTCCAATTTCCAACCATTGCTTTTCCCCGTGAGAAAGCAAACCCGCCGAAATATCAGCTTTAGCAACTAAACCAATTGTTTCTAACAAACCCGCAACCGTGCGTTTTTCAGCAGCCGAAGCAGGCTTGAACAAAGTCGAAAAAACATTTTTATGGCGGCTGCAAGACAATTCCAAATTTTCGCGTGGCGTTAAATTCAAGTAAACTCGCGGCGTCTGAAACTTGCGGCCAATTCCCAAGCGCGAAATCCTATCTTCCGACAACTTGCGTAAATTTTGTCCCTTAAATAATACCCTGCCGTCTGTCGGCTGCACCTTCCCGGTAATTGAATCGAGAAAAGTCGTTTTCCCCGCACCATTGGGCCCAATGATAACTCGCAGTTCGCCCGCATCCATGCTGAAATTTAAACCGTTGATAGCTTTAAAACCATCAAAACTCACAGTCAAGTTTTCTATTTCTAATACTTTTCCATTCATAATTAACTATTCACTCACTAATAAGAAACAACGCATACCTCTTGTAGGTTACGAAGGCAAATATCCTCCCTTATCAAGGAGATTTTTTCCCTTTGCTGACACCATCCTTACTACTTTTTGCTGGCAGTTTACTGTAAACTAAAACTGCTAGAACTGCTCGACATTGGAGGTGGAGCGGCTGCTAAAATGCGTTCAGCTAACTTCGAGAGTGGCAAACTTTGCACATATACTTTACCAGGCCCAGTCATCTTTGCCAAAAACAAGCCTTCACCTCCAAATAAAGCATTTTTAAACCCGCCAACAAACTGAATATCGTAATCTACACTCGCTGCAAAAGCTACTAAACACCCGGTGTCTACTCGCAACACTTCGCCAACTCCCAAATTTTTCTCAACTATTGTTCCTCCCGCATGAACAAAAGCTAGCCCGTCACCCTGCAATTTTTGCAGAATAAAACCTTCTCCGCCAAAGAAACCCGCACCGAGTCGCTTCGTGAAAGCTACCTCAATTTCAATGCCGTTGGCCGCACAGAGAAATGAGTCTTTTTGACACAAAAATTTACCACCAAGTTGGGCTAAATCTAGGGGAATTACTTTACCCGGATAGGGGGCGGCAAAAGCGACGCGGGCCTTGCGATTTCCGGCGTTGACAAAGGTGGTAATGAAAAAACCCGCTCCTGTGAGCATTCGTTTGAAACCTTGAAATAAGCCGCCGCCTGTGGATGTTTGCATTTGGATGTCGCCTTCCATGTATGTCATGGTTCCAGCTTCAGCCCTGACGCCTTCTTTGGGGTCAAGTTCAATCTCGATGAGTTGCAAATCGTCGCCGTAGATTTTGTAGTCAATAATATCTGCCATATGTTGCCCCTCAAGTTAAAGAACGAAGCTACTTGCTACGAATATCTAAGTAGGTACATATATATTACGTTTCCTCAGACAGATATAAACGCAGCGTTTGTCAAGTCTATTGCGATTGCTTTGTTTGTCTGTTGTAGGTGAAATTTATTTATGTCAGCCTACTTATAAATTACACGATATTTTGGCACTCAATGTTCAAGTTCTTCTTTTTCGAGCTGCACTTGGGGGTCTTGTTCCAGGCTGGGGTAAGTAGATACGTACTTCGGTTTTCTGAACAAGCTGCGGATTTGGTCGAAACTCTGATCTTGCAGCCATCCGACTATGCCGTCGGGCAGGACTGTTACTACTATTAAAAATAGCGCGCCTTGGAAAAATAGCCACACTTCGGGAAATTGTTCGCTTAAGAAACTTTTGCCAAAGTTGACTAGCAGTGTTCCCAATATTGCTCCAGATAATGTGGCGCGACCTCCCACTGCAACCCAGATTACCATTTCAATTGAAAAGGCAATATCCATTGCTTTTGGCGAAATGATTCCGGTTTGTACGGTAAATAATGCGCCTGCAATCCCGGCTAAACCGGCGGAAATTGCAAAGACTAAAACTTTGTAGCCTGTGGGATTGTAACCTGAGAAACGCAGGCGCACTTCGTCGTCGCGAATTGCTACTAACAGGCGACCGAAACGCCCGCTGGTTAGCCATCGACACAGGGCGTAAGTTGCTGCTAGAAAGAGTATGGTGAGAATGTAGAAAATATATTGAGTATCTCGGTCATTTACTGTGGCCCCGAACAAGGTTTTAAAGTCTGTGAGTCCGTTGGTGCCGTTAATCAGTTTTTGCTGACCGTTAAAGAAGTTGAAAAATACAATGGTTGCTGCTTGGGTAAGAATTGAAAAGTAAACGCCTCGAATTCGATTGCGGAATACTAAATAACCTAAAAGTGCGCCCAAGATAGCGGGGATGAGAACTACTGCTAATGCTGAAAAAGGACATGAATAAAATGGTTGCCAAAACCAGGGGAGTTCGGTAACGCCGTAGAGGTTCATAAATTCTGGCAATTGACTGCTGGCGGTTGAGGGAATTTGCAGTTTTAGGTGCATGGCGAAAGCGTAACCGCCGATCGCAAAAAACACCCCATGCCCTAAACTAAGTAAACCCGTGTATCCCCAAATTAAGTCTATGCCGAGGGCGGCAATTGCTAGTGCTAAAAATCGCCCTAATTGATTGAGCCGAACGTCTGGGAGTATTCCTGGGAGGAGTAAGATGAATGTGAGGGCGATCGCGCTGACAATTGCCGCTTCTTTTAGCCAGGGTTTTTGATGTGTTTTCTGCATTTTTCGCTACACTCGGAGTTGTAATTTTTAATTTTCTACCGTCCGCCCTTTTTGCGGGAAAATCCCTCCCGGCTTCACTTGCAGAAAAGCCATAATTAAGGCGAATACCATTACTTTTGCCATGCTGGTTGTGGCGAAAAATGTGAAGAAGTCGGCTAAAGGCTTGATAGGAGCGAACATTAATGCTAAGGTTCCCGAACCGATCAGGTAATTCGCAGTGCCGATCGCCATCGCAGCAACGACACTCCCCACAATCTTGCCTACACCGCCCACAACCACCACCATAAAGGTATCGACTATATAATTTTGTCCGGTATTTGACCCTACCGAACCAATCAAACTAATCGCACACCCAGCGACACCAGCCAACCCCGAACCCAAAGCAAAAGTCAGCGCGTCTACTTGTTCGGTAGGAATTCCCAAACACGCACTCATGCTGCGATTTTGTGTCACGGATCTAATCCGCAATCCCCACACAGACTTTTGCAAAAATAGGTAAATTCCCGCCAAACAAATTCCTGTCAGCACAATAATAAAAATTCTGGCGTAGGGCAACTGAAAATTGCCCAGCGGTATGCCACCCCGCAACCATTGCGGTGCAGTTACGTCCACATTTTGAGCGCCAAACCAAGGTTTAGTTACTGCCAGTTTATAAGTTTGCCCTAAAAAAGCGCTCACCGCCCAGGAAATACCCAAAGATAAAGGCAAAATTAGGGCAATAATTTGGCTGCGAATGCGATCGAAATCCATGCGAGATTTCAGCACCCGCAAACCGCCAAAAAACAGCAAACAAAACACCGCAATCCCAATTACCATCAC
This sequence comes from Microcoleus sp. w2-18bC1, assembly GCF_036700365.1. NCBI lineage: Bacteria > Bacillati > Cyanobacteriota > Cyanophyceae > Oscillatoriales > Microcoleaceae > Microcoleus > Microcoleus sp. w2-18bC1. The sequence continues at coordinate 40,841 of NZ_JAUBOS010000016.1, read as the reverse complement.
CCAACTAACGCTGCGGACAAACTGCTGCAAAATTAAACTTACGCCCCAAGTTGCCAGCAGAGTTTCTAGCGGTCGCCCGTAAAGATAGCGAATCACTCCGCGTTCGAGAATTAATCCTACTAATGCAGCTACTAAAAAAGCTAGGGGAATTGCAAATAAAATATAGGTTTCAAAAGCAAATCCTCCGATTCCTTTGAAGACATTTTGCACTACGAAAGTTGTATAAGCCCCCAGCATCATCAACTCGCCATGAGCCATATTAATCACGCCCATCAGCCCGAAAATAATCGCTAATCCCAGGGCTGCAATTAGTAAAACAGCGCCGATGCTAATGCCGTTAAATAAACCATCTAATATCGCCACTTTTGTTACTCCTGCATCAAGTCCGTCAACTTTGTTCGCGGATAATTAGGGGCGGATTTTATCCAATTGGTGTCAACTTAGAACTAAAACCCTCTGTATATTTCGCTTGTAGCCGAGTCTCGATCCCCCTAAATCCCCCTTAATAAGGGGGACTTTGAAGAGTCCAGTTCGCCCTTATTAAGGGAGTAGGGATTGACGAAAGAATGCTCTTACTCCCCCCTTATTAAGGGGGGCCGGGGGGATCTCCGGGTTTAAAGACATACCCTAGGAGAATCGAGGATACGTTACCAACGTTAACAAAATTGGTATTACCTACTTATCAAGCTTTGAATTTTCCACCTTTTGCGGGGTCTGACCAATCGCAAGCAAAGCCTTTTGTTTCAGCGACAAATTGATTCCAAGGCACCGGCTTCACTGCTTCTGGTGTAGCATAAGCGATGTTAAACAAACCGTCTTCTCTCACTTCGCCCAAGCGCACAAATTTAGAGATGTGGTGGTTGTTTTCCATCGTAACTTTGCCCTCCGGTGCGTCAAAGGTTTGACCCAAAGCGGCAGCCCGCACTTTTTCTAAATCGTCGGCTGTCCCTGCTTTCTCGACAGCTTGCTTCCACAGGTAAACCATGATATAAGCTGCTTCCATCGGGTCATTGGTCACTCTATCTTTGCCGTATTTTGCCTTGAAAGCTTCCACAAATTTTGTATTTGCCGGAGATTCTACAGTCATGAAGTAATTCCAGGCGGCGTAATGGCCTTTAAGATATTCTACGCCGATCGCCTTTACTTCTTCTTCCGCAATACTGACAGACATTGACGGATATTTGTCCGGGCCCAAACCTGCACCCTGCAACTGTTTGAAGAATGCTACGTTGCTGTCGCCGTTGAGAGAATTGAAAATGACGCCGCCGTCTGGCAAAGCTGCCTTAATTTTAGTAATAATTGGCGTGACTTCTGTCCCGCCCAAAGGAATGTAATCTTCTCCAACTAATTCGCCGCCTTTGGCTGCTAGCTGTGCCTTGATAATGGTATTTGCCGTGCGGGGGAAAACGTAGTCCGACCCGACTAAGAAGAATTTTTTGCCTTTATTTTCTAGCAGCCAGTCAACTGCTGGTTCGATTTGCTGGTTCGGCGCCGCCCCAGTATAAAAGATATTCTTGGAACACTCTTGACCCTCGTATTGTACGGGATACCAGAGCATATGATTTTTTTCTTCAAATACTGGCAATACTGCTTTGCGACTAGCGGAAGTCCAGCACCCGAAGACGGTGACAACTTTATCTTGGTCGATCAATTTTTTGGCTTTTTCGGCAAAAGTCGGCCAGTCTGAGTTGCCATCTTCTATTACTGCTTCGATTTGTTTTCCGAGGACGCCACCAGCTTTATTAATTTCTTCGATCGCTAATTGTTCGGCATCGACTACGCTTTTTTCGCTGATTGACATCGTGCCGCTCAAGGAATGCAAAATTCCTACTTTGATCGTGTTTCCGCCCCCGGCTGCTGCTGGTGTAGTTCCTGTTGATGTGGGAGAAGCGGCGGGAGTTCCTGTTGGAGTGGGAGTTCTACAAGCTTTTAGAAATAAACTGGATGTTAGGGTAGCAGAACCGTATAAAAGAAATTTCCGTCGATCGAATCGCTTTGTCATTTTTTCTGGTTACTCTTGAATAGATGAGTCAGATGATTGAGAATAATAACACATAGCGACTTGATATTAAGACTGGCTGCTGAAGACTGTTGTATTTTTAGATACAAAAGTTATTATTTGTTGACAAAGAGAAACTTTTCTGGGGATTGATGGCTACTGCTGCAAAAACTGGGCTGATACCATTTTAGATTTAAGATTGACTAATGACATAAGCCTTTGGAGTTTACCTACCGTTGCATTCTTTTCTGAAACCGCGTTTAGACACCAAAATACGTCTTTTCAGCAATCAGTGTGAAATTAGAAACCGGGTTTCTTTACAGAAATTATCTTATTGATGGTAGGAGTTAGGCAGCAACGGGGTCATTTCACCAAATAGAAAGCGGGTTTCTCGCTCTCCACAGGTTATTGATGCTAAAACTTAGGCAGCAACCGGGTCGATCGCATAAAATAGGCAAGTGTCAAAGCAGGTGACGATCGCACTTCGCTTTGAACTCAAAGCGAAGTGAGATCGTCACCTGTAGAAATGCCCCTGATTTATGGAGAATAGCGGACTCGAACCGCTGGCCTCTGCGGTGCGATCGCAGCGCTCTACCAACTGAGCTAATTCCCCTGATTGAGTTTTAATTTAGCATTTTAGATGCCGGATTGCCGAATCTAAAAGGCTTACAGGTCTTGCTGGCTCTCACGTTCGCAGACCGTCACTTACACTAGCACGTAACTGCTAAAAAGGTCAAGTGTTTTCTGCTGCCGGCTCATTGGGGGCGATCGAGCAAAGTGTCGCCACTCTATCCAACTCTAAATCAGCAAAATAGTCCACCGTCCAATTAGCTTGGCGCTGGATCATGTGAAACGGGTAAGTGTGAGTCACACCCGCAACCTGAATCCCCGCTTTTTTCGCCGCTTCAATCCCCGCAAAAGTATCTTCTATCGCCAAACACTCGATCGGTTGCAGGTTAAAGTCGGGATATTTCTGGTTGAGAAGTTCCACAGCCAATAAATAGCAATCCGGTGCTGGTTTGCTCGCCGTCAAGTCATCCCCTGCGACAATCAACTCAAAGTTTGCCGCCAAACCGGCCCGATCTAACACCAATTCTATATCCGATCGCATTGCCCCGCTAACAACGGCCATTTTCAGTCCGGCAACCCGAATTTTATCAATAAATTCTGCCAAACCGGGATAAATCGGCAGTTTCTCCAAAGTATCTATTTGAGCTTTGTAAGCTTCTGCCTTGCGCTGCATCAGTCGATCGAGATATGTTTCTGTTAGATATCGTCCCCGGCGCTTGAGTAGTTCGGTAATGCAAGCGCGATCGCTCCTTCCCAAACAAATTTCTCGAAACTCCCCACGTTTGAGCTGGAGATTTTCATCGAGCATCAATTGATCGATGATTTTCTCGTGAATTGGCTCGTCATTAACAATCACGCCATTAAAATCAAATAAAACAGCTTTTAGAGTCATTAGTCAGTAGTCAGTAGTCAGTAGTCATTAGTTAGTAGTCATTAGTCATTAGTCAGCAGTCAACAGTCAACAGTCAACAGTTAATACATCAAGCGGGAGCTGGAATGCCCGGTAAATCGCCATCAAAATCAGGAGTTCGATCGCCCCAATTCCACCCCCTCGCCACCTTTGCCTCTTCCAAATCTTCCCCAGGCAAAGGTTTCACGCCCTGCGTCACCTGATTCACCCACCAGTGTTCGTGAGTTTGCACCGCCGCGAATCCAGCCGCCCCCGCCCAAGCATCAAGGCTGCCAGCCGCGTAAGACTTAATATAAGGCTCTTCAAAGATATCAGTCAGCCACTCTGTCTGCTGCAAAGTTTTTTGATTTCCGTCCAAAATTGCCACTTGTCCCCCAACCTTCAGCAGTCGGAAGCTTTCTCGCAAAATTGCCCGCGATACAGCAGGTGGCGTCTCGTGAAACAGCAAGGAAGCTGCGACTAAATCGAAGCTGGCATCGCCAAAAGCAACGCTTTCGGCATTTCCGTGCAACCACTGGATATTTAAGCCGGCTTTTTGCGCTTTCATGTCGGCAACTACCAGCATATAAGGCGACAAGTCCAAGCCGACAACTTCCGCTTCGGGAAAGGCTTGCTTGAGCATGAGCGTTGTCGAACCGGTGCCGCATCCCAAATCGATAATTCGGCGCGGTTTCACCCGCACAGCGTCAATTAAGCCTTGTCTGACGACTGTTTCGTGGGGAGGCAAAACATATTGCGTGATTGGATCGTAGGAAACGGCGGCACTGGGGTTGAGGTAGCCGCGTTTAATGCCGTGAAAGTTTTGGCTGCTGTAATATTCGGGATAAACTAAATCGGGTTGTCGGTAGCGATCGCCCGCTGTTTCCCAGTCAATACCTTCGTAGAGTCGTTTCAGTGCTTCTTCGTCGATCGCCAGTCGAATCAGGGGCGACAAAAAGCGCTCGAAAATTGTATCCTTGCCAACAGCCATAAAACACCTTTAACAAAAACTCTTCTAATTTTAGCCAAAGGCCGTAAATTTAGCATTAATTAAAATTGTTGATCCTCTCTTCTCTTTTCCCTGTATCCGTTACCTCCGTTACAAAATCCCTGGGCTTCCTTTCCCACTTTCTTCTTAGAGAAGTTTCCCAAATCAATGCAACTATAGACAAGCTCTAAACTCTTATTTCATCAGTCCTTTCCCAATCTCAAATCTCAAATCTTAAATCTTAAATCTTAAATCGTCTTAGTTCCCGTTACTAATAGGAATTTTGACCAAAAATTGCGTACCACCGCCCGGAGGTTGAGAAATTGTGATGCTGCCGCCGTGTCCATCCACTACAATTTTGTAGCTAATTGCTAATCCCAAACCAGTGCCTTTGCCCACCTCTTTAGTCGTAAAAAATGGGTTAAAAATTTGATCTTTAACGCTGTCGGGAATGCCGGGGCCGTTGTCGGCGATCGCCACTTTCAGAAATTTAGCCCCATGTTCGCGAACTACCCCCGTGGAAATAGTAATAATTTTATCCAGGCGAGCGATCTCGTTCAAAGCATCGATCGCATTGCTCAGCAAGTTCATAAACACCTGATTGAGCTGAGACGGATAGCATTCGACTGAAGGCACTTTTCCGTATTTCTTAACTATATAAATTCTATTTTTTATGCGGTTGGAGAGCAGCAGTAAGGTATTTTCTATACCTTCGTGAATGTCCGCCTGCTTTTTGTCAGATTCATCAAGGCGAGAAAAGTTTCGCAAAGAAAGAACTATGCTGCGAATGCGTTCGGTTCCTATTTTCATAGAATCCAATATATGCGGCAAATCCTCCTCGATAAATTCTAACTCAATTTCTTCGGTAAAATCTGCGATTTCCTGGGGAACCTCTGGGAAGGCTTCTTTGTATAAACTCACCAATTCTAATAAATCTTTAGTATATTTGCTAGTGTGAGGCAAATTAGCCGAAATGAAGTTAACGGGGTTATTGATTTCGTGTGCTATTCCAGCCACCATTTGACCTAGGGATGACATTTTTTCGTTCTGCACTAAATGAGTTTGAGTTTTTTTCAGTTCATTTAAGGCACTATTAAGCAGTTTTACTTGATCTTGGGTTTGACTGTAAAGGTGAGCTTGAGTAATTGCGATCGCCAATTGGTCTGCCACAGCTTTTAATAGTTGGATTTCCTCCCCGCTCCAAAGCCAATGAGTAGCGTGGCTACAAATTAAATAACCCTGCGGCTGGTTCTGAGTCTGAACAGGTACGGCTAAATAGCTATTAGCTTTAAGTTCCGGCGGTTGAGTTACACCCTTCGCCCAAGTGTCGCTCGAAAGAATAATTGGTTCGCCTTGACCACTCCGTACTAACACATTTTCGAGAAAGTAAGACTCAAACTTTATGGCTTGTGTCGGAGAATCAGATGGACAACATTCCCACAGAACTTGTAACGTTTTTTCTTGCGGTTTGTACCATCCAAAAGCCGCCCGTTCTAGGTGCAGCAAACTTACTATTTCTTCGACCGTACTTTGCACAATTTTGTCTAGTTCCAGGGAAGCGCGAATGCGTCCGGCAATCCGGTTGAGCATGGCTTCTCGCTCCGCTTGAGCGCGATTATTTTCGGAGGAGTAAATTAGCCAAATTGCTGCTAGCATTGCCGGGATGAGCAGTCCGGCGACTACGGATGTCAGCAAATTTAATGCTTGGAGTTTGGATTCAATATTTTCGCGGGGAATTACTAAAGCCATAGACCAGTTAACTTCCTTGAGGGGAGCATAGGCTACATACACCCATTTGTTATCTATTTTTACCAGTTCGATGTTCGTCTGACGGTCGATCATCTGCCGCGCAATTGTGGAGAGTGCGGGGTCTTTTGACTGTAAAAAGCTTGGGGCCTCCCGGTCGATATTTCCGATTAAGTTATTGTTGGGATGAACAATTGGCACTCCTTGTGAATTGAGCGCAAAAGCATAACTGTCGGAACCGTACAGCAAGCTGTTAGCGACAGATGTTACTCGGTCTAATTTAATGCTGCCCGAAAGGACTCCCATTACTTGATTGGGAGCGGGGGGCAAGGCCCAAATAGGAGCTGAAATAATAATCGTAGAAACTTTTGTACTGCGGCCTATCAGCGGGTCGGAAACGTTGAGCTGTCCGGCCATTGCTTTTTGAAAGTGTTGGCGGTCTTTACTGTTCGCGCGGTTGCCTAAAGTGTTGATAAATGAGCCGTCCGATTGAGTTAATGACAGGATGAAATACTCTTTTAATCTGTATATTTCTCCTTGCAACCGGGGTTCGACTAATTGCCAATTGAGAGTGCCAACCGTAGGATCGTAAGCAATGGTTTCTATTTCTGCTTTGCGGCTGCTTAGCCAGCGGTCGATTTCATCGGTGCCTTTTTCTAGTTTTAATAGTGCTATTTGCTTTAAATTGTCAAGGATTAGTCCGCGTACAAAAAAATAGCTGATGCAAGCAGTTGTGCTAATGGTTAAAGCGGTGGTGGCCAGAATTAGCAGGGTCAGCAAATGGCGGCGCTGCCGTCTGTGTTGCCAAAGACTGTGCGCTTGCTGCCACCGCGATTGAGTCGAATTGCTGATGTTTTGCCAAAAGCGGCGCAGCTTTTTTGTTTGTGGCGGCGGCGCAGACACAGATCCGGCTTGATTTGCTGGGTTTTGCATCATCAAATGTTCCCTCAGAGTCAACTTCATCAAACGGTCTTCGTCATTCGGCAGATTTAATATCAGGCAAGTAGTGAGACAATTTAAGAAAAGAATGCAACTGTAGCCAAGATTCAAACCCTCGTAGTCATCAGTCATTCGCAATCTAAAATCTAAAATCTAAAATTTAAAATAATATGACTTACATTCCGGATTGCAAACAATTTTTCTTATGGTTGGGCACTCGCCTTCTATTTTGGCATCAATTTTATATTTCGACCTTCGATTTACCTATTTGAGGTTTGTGCTTTACGATATCTTTAATATCTATCTCGTTTGTATAACAAAATAATTGTAAATAACACAGAGAAAATACGGAGTTTTTTAGATTGCTAATGTATTATAATGTATGAGCAAAACTCTCTTGACAATTTTACTGATTTGTGCTGTGGTTTCAAGGGGAAATTTTTTCGTCTAAAGCTTTTTTAGCCAAGCGGGTTGCATAAACGGTGAGGGCGATCGTTGCTAGCAAACCAATGCCGTAAAGAGTCCACTCAGCAGCAGTGCGCGATCGCCCGCTAGATCCAAGTGCAGCCAAACTCCCGGCCAGGGAACCGATATAAACATACATGACTGTTCCGGGAATCATGCCGATCCAAGATGCCAAAAAATAGTCTTTTAAAGATACCTGCGTGACTCCAAAAGCATAGTTCAGCAAATTAAACGGAAAAATGGGAGAAAGTCGCGTCAGCAGCACAATTTTCCATCCTTCAGAAGCAACTGCGGAGTCGATCGCCTTAAATTTTTGATTGCCCTCTATCTGTTTGGAAACCCAGTCGCGAGTTAAATACCGCCCTACCAAAAAAGCGCAAGTTGCGCCTAAAACCGATCCGATGGAAACACAAACCGAACCGCCAACGACTCCAAACAAAACGCCAGAACCAAGAGTCAGCAAAGAACCGGGGATAAATAGAACCGTTGCGACAATGTAAATTAGAATAAAAGCTGCCGGGCCCCAAGGGCCGAGACTCGCGATCGACTCCAGCGCATTTTTCAGAATTCCTTGAAAGTTGAAAAACTGGGTCGCTGCAATCAAAGCCACAGCTAAACCAATCCCTAAAATCAGCTTCCACCTATTTGATGGCGGCGGATTTTCATCGGGCGATCGCGAATCATTCATTGCTTAAACTCCCCTGTCTACATTGCATACACCCTAAGCTTGGCAGTTGCGCTTTAGCCCTGCAATACTCTGTAATAAAGCGCAACTTTTCCCTTAAATTAAATCAAAGTACCGCCGCAGCTAGAACCGCAACCTGCCGTACAGCCGTAACAATAAGCAGCAGTTTGCACCTCTTGAATCACATCTAAACTGCCAGATGCGAGCAATTTAGCAACAGTTATCTTTTCCCCGCTGCCAGTTTTCGCTGGCAGATTTTCCATTTGGTTAAAATCGCAGTCGTAGACATTGCCCAAATAGTCGATCGACAATTCGTTGCGGCACATTAAATGTTCCAGAGTACCGGGATTAAAATTATCCTCCAAAAACCCCAGATAAGGCTTGTGAAGTTTCTTATGTTCCAAATGAAACTTAGTCCGTCCCACCGGCAAATTAGTAATCGCGAACAATTGATTAAAACAAATCCCAAAATGTTCGGCTAAATAAACCTTGTAATCTTGCTCTAACTGACCTTGTTCCGGTGTTAGCGAAAATTTATCTGTTGCGGGCACTTGTGGATTGTACACCAAATCCAGAGTTAAATTTGGGTTTTTCCCGTATCCCAACTGATTTAGCTTTTGCAGCGCCAGAATCGAACTGTCAAAAACACCGTTGCCACGCATTTTGTCCACATTGTCAGCTTGGTAGCAGGGAAGGGACGCCACAATTCTGAGTTGGTGCTGCGCGCAATATGCGGGAATATCTTCAAAACCTTTTTCAAAGTAAATCGTCAAATTAGAACGAACAATTACCTCTTTACCTGCAGCCCTGGCAGCTTCCGCTAGCGGTTTAAAACCGTAAAGCATTTCGGGAGCACCGCCGGTCAGGTCAACAGTTTGAATTTGAGGAAAGCGGCTAATGATTTCAATTAATTGGTCGCAAATTTCCGGGGAAAGTTCTTCTGTTCGTGTTGGGCTAGCTTCTACGTGGCAGTGAGTGCAAGCGAGGTTGCAGCGTTTGCCGAGATTTATTTGTAAAACTGTAATCTGCTTTTTAGTTAAAGCTGAGTGAATTTTGTTTTTGAAAGGCGTGACTGCGGTCTGAATCATGTGCTAACCTTTTGGTCTCTGCTCGCAACGAATGTAGAGGCGTTCCGGGGGAACGCCTCTCATAATTTAGCACTAATTATGTGGATGCGACAGCGACTAATTTGAATGATTGGCAACAAAGTTAATTGAAACTCACATCTTGCACCATTCTTAAGAACAGGCAAGATGCCTGTTCCACAAAAGTTAATTTTCTTGTGGGGTGGGCATCCTGCCCGCCCGTCTACTTAATCTTACTTGAGAGAGTCAACTAATGTTTCAACTCGTGCTTTAATTTCATCTCGAACGCGGTGAAAAGTTTCGATGGGTTGTCCGTCGGGATCGTCGAGTTGCCAATCTTCAAACACTTCTCGCAATACCCACGCTTCGGGTAAATTCACGCCGCAGCCACAGAGAGAAATTACTGCATCGTAGTCTTCTGCATTGAATTCGTTTAATGGATTGGATGTTTGATCGGTGATGTCAATGCCGATTTCTGACATGACTTGAATTGCTGTTGGATGAACTCTGCTTGATTCTAACCCGGAACTGGTGACTCCAATCTTGCCGGCGCCGATGGTTTTAGCGAATCCTTCTGCCATTTGCGATCGGCAGGAGTTTCTTTTGCACACAAACATTACTTTTTTCATGGTTTTTGTTGGGTGTGAGTTGTTAGTTGTTGGTCGTTAGTTAGATGTTTCAAGGGCGCGATTTGCTAGGGCGATCGCCTCTTTAGCTGCTTGTTCCTTGCGTTCGCTGTAGCGATCGGTCAAATAGTCGGTTTGCTCCCGCAACAGCAAGGTAAACTTGTACAGTTCCTCCATTACGTCGATCGCGCGATCGCGATAAGGCGAATCCTTCATCGTTCCATCGTCGTTAAACTCCTGATAAGCCTTAGCAACCGAAGACTGATTCGGAATCGTAAACATCCGCATCCAGCGGCCCAAAATTCTCAAAGTATTCACAGCATTAAAAGACTGCGAACCGCCACTGACTTGCATCACCGCCAAAGTTCGACCTTGAGTTGGTCTGACGGCCCCAATATTTAAAGGAATCCAGTCAATTTGGTTTTTCATAATGCCAGTAATATTACCGTGCATTTCTGGACTAGACCACACTTGACCCTCCGACCACAGGCTCAATTCCCGCAATTCCTGAACCTTCGGATGCGTATCGGGAACGCTGCCGTAAATCGGCAATTCCAGAGGATTAAAAAACCTAACTTCGGCACCGAAACCCTCAATAATTCTCGCCGATTCTTCCGCCAACAAGCGACTGTAAGAACGCTCTCTTAAAGAGCCGTATAAAAAGAGAATTCGAGGTTTATGAGTAAAGTCGTTCATGAGATTTTAGCAATGGGAATGGGGAATACAACGAGGATCTCGCAGCGAGGCAGTTTCTGGTTTTCGGGGAAACCAAAATGCTGTTCGCTTACAGAATTCTACCAACATTAACATTACTGGAACCTCAATTAAAACACCGACAACTGTAGCCAAGGCTGCACCTGAGTTTAAGCCAAACAGCATCACAGCCGTAGCAATCGCTACCTCAAAATGATTGCTGGCCCCAATCAGGGCGGCCGGTGCTGAATCTTCGTAGCACAGGTTGAGTTTTAAAGCTGCTACATAAGAAATCAGGAAAATGAAGTTGGTCTGGATAAACAGAGGCACAGCAATTAAAAGAATGTGCAGAGGATTGTTAACAATCAACTCTCCTTTGAAGGCAAACAAAAGAATTAGCGTAATCAAAAGGGCAGCCGTAGCAACTGGACTCAGATATTGCATAAACTCTCGTTCAAACCATTCTCGCCCTTTATGTTTGAAAATCCAGAAACGGCTATACATTCCGGCGGCTAAGGGCAAACCGACATAAATGAATACAGACAATACTATTGTCTGCCAAGGAACAACTAAATCATTTGCTGCTAACAGCCATCTGCCTAATGGTGCATATAAAAACAGCATTGCTAGGGAATTAATGGCAACCATAACGAGGGTATGTCCTTGATTGCCGTAGGACAGATATCCCCACATTAAAACCATCGCAGTACAGGGGGCAATTCCTAATAATATTGTACCCGCAATGTAGGAACTAGCGATGGAGACTTCACTGCCACGAATTATTTCGGTGCCGGTAATGAGGGGGCGAAATAGCCAACCTAAGAAAAACTGAGAAAATGCTACCATTGTCAATGGTTTGATGAGCCAGTTGACGACCAATGTTAAGAGCACTGGTTTGGGCGTTCGCGCTGCATGAGCCGCTTGGGTAAAGTCAATTTTTACCATGATAGGATACATCATAAAAAATAGACAAATGGCAATAGGAATTGACACCTGATAAAAGCTGAGAGCATCAAGGGTGACGGCGACGCTGGGGAATAATCTACCGAGAATAATACCGGCTAAAATGCAGAAGAATACCCAAAGGGTGAGGTATCTTTCAAAAAAACTGAGCTTGCTTCCTGCTTGGACAGGTGAGTTAGTCGCTTGAGGATGGTTCATTTTAGTTAACTGGTAAGTGAAAATTTATGAGAAAAAATCAAAATTTAGCCTCTTTTCGTAATAACTCTCCTATGGTTAAGTCAAACTTAGCTTTGCCATCGAAAAAAGTCCCAACTTTGCCATTGTAGAAATTCTTGTAAATCAGTTGATAGCCTTCGCTTGGTAGTGGAATGTAACCGATCGACTGGAGTAAAGTTGGTGCTTTTTTCATGTAAAATTGCACAAATTCGCCCACCTCTGGTTTATTTTGGACAGCGGTGTAACTGACGTAGATAAAAAGAGGCCGAGCGAGGGGTTGATATTGAGCTTTCTCTACAGTTTCGATGCTGGGTAGAACTGGCCCTTTACCATTGTCTATTCCTAATGCTTTTAATTGAGTTTGATTGACTTCGTAATAGCTTAAGCCAAAGTAACCCAAGGCATTTGGGTCTTTGATAACTCCCTGGACTAAAACATTATCATCTTCACTGTCTGTGTAGTCGGTACGACTAGCTTTCGCAGTACCTACTGTTGCTTCTGTGAAGTAGTCAAATGTACCGGAATCTTGACCTGCACCATAGAGGGTGATGGGTTGGTTTGGCCAACTGGGTCGGATCTGATTCCAGCGGGTAATTTTTCCTTGGGCGGCGGGTTCCCAAAGTTTTTTTAGTTCGGCTACAGTAATGTCTTTTGCCCAGCTATTTTTGGGATTGACTACTACTGTGAGAGCGTCAAATGCGACAGGTAATTCGTAGTAGCGGATGCCAGCTTTGTTGCAGGCTTCCATTTCCCCTGGGTTGATGGGTCGCGAGGCGTTGCTGATGTCAGTTTCGCCAGCACAAAACTTTCTCAACCCTCCACCTGTACCGGAAAAATCAACAGTAATTGATGCTTTTTTGTGATTGGTATTTTGATATTTTTTCGCGATCGCATCCGTAATTGGATACACAGTGCTGGAACCGTCAATTTTAATGCTTTGCGATTCTGGCGACTGGACTTGTCCGCAGGAGTTGAGAAGCCCGATCGCACCTATGGTCACAGCAATTATACTTAGTGCGAAAACTTTGGGCTTTTCTGCTGGGTTCATTGACCTCACCCAATGCCATAACTAAGGGGTACACTGGAATCATATCAATAAAATTTGATATGTCAAGTATGAGGGAAGACAAATAGCCCATAAACACATTAAGAAATATTGATGGGTTAACCCGCGTCAGAACAAGGACGAGCCGGCAGGATTTGGCTGAAGCGGCGGTATTCGGCTAGGTACTGTTCGAGGGCGATAAACTGAGCTAAATTGAGGCTGTAGTAAATCCAGCGACCTTCTTGGCGGCTGCGGACTAAAGCTGCATCCTTCAAGGCTTTGAGGTGAAAAGAGAGTTTAGGCTGGGGGACAGAAAGTCGATCGCACAATTCGCACACGCACAACTCCTGTTCTCGCAGCAACTCCAAAATCTGAATCCGCAGGGGGTCAGAAAGAGCGTGAAAGCCTGCGGAGACAAGTTTTTCAGAAATCTGTCGGTGTGAAATGCGATCGGGCGCAGCCGTAGAATTTTTAAGCATCAATTATTTAGAAAACATCCATACAAAACATCATAGTTTCTCAAGCTTCATCCTAGAAAATCAGTGCATTCAGAATCGACAGATTCTTCGGAGTTGATTACTTCGGATTCTGTACCCGCGCCGGCACATCAGTGAGTCCGGCTTTCTGCATCAGCGAAATCACCCCTATAGATAGAATTCCCCCAACGATTGCCCCAACAACTATCAGGATGATAAAGACTTTTTGCAGAGTTTTTTTAGTAGCTGGGTGGTACTGTCTTGGCAATGCTTCACCTTGCTCGTCAACTTCTTGCTCCAAGGGGTCTAGCGGATTGGAGGGATTTGAGTTAAAGGGATTGGGCGCTTGATTCATGGTTAGTTTCGGTTAAAGGAGATCGACAACTATTTTAACTTGCGATTTAGCCTCGCAGCTTAAATAATACATTCTGGTTTTACTGAATAGTCTATAAATTTTATTAAGATTGCTAACATACTGATTAACCCGGTTTATTGAATAAACCGGGTTTTTTAACATACTAAAACTTTTATGTCACATTTCTGCTTTTGATAAACGATCGAGAGAAATTTTTGCAGCTTGAGATACTTGAGAATTGCTATCTTTTTCTAAGTATTTCAAAGCCGAAACGCTCTTAACACTCGGCAAATTGCCCAAAGCTTCAGCCAGCCTCTGGCGAATCAGCCAATCTTCCGACTGAGCAAAATTGAGGATGCGATCGATCGCCCCAAGATCTTTAATTTCCCCCAAAGCCGAAATTGCCGCCTGCTGGATCACCACTTGCTCGCTGTCGAGAGCTTTTAGCAGCACATCGCGGGCTCGGGGATCTTTGAGATTTCCCAGAGAAACAGCAGCACTGAAGCGCACCAGCCATTCAGTATCTTCGTAAAAAGCCCGCACCAAAGAATCAAAAGCTCTGATATCTTCCAAATAGCCCAAAGCACCCGCAGCGTCAGCGCGAATGCCGTAATCCGGGTCTGTTTCTAGCAATTTGACTAGAATGGGATAGCACTCTGCTGTCGGTTTTACCCCAAGAGCAAACACAGCCATCGATCGCACCTGCAAACTTTCGTCGTTCAACACCTTTTTAATCAAAGGCACCGCCTCTGCAGCAGGCACATTCCGCAAGTTGGCCAAAGCCACCATTCGATCGGCGGAATTTTCGCTTTCTAACTTGGCTGCAATTTGCTCTAAGCTTAAAGTTGTCATTATGGATAAATCTTGTAGTAAAACTTTACATTCGGGTTATTTTGATTATAGGGGAGTCTCAGGGGAAAAGCAGGCAGTAAAAACCGCCCTGCGTATTTGAGATGAGTAAGATTGCGGATTAGTGAGACGATTAATCTAAAGCTCAGATTGCCTGGAAATAATCAATGAGAAAGTTTATTATTTAAATCCCAAGCACAGGCGAGGTGTTTCTGCCGTTCCCTAAGGCTTTGCCCGATAGTTAGCCGCCCTCTGACAACCTGATCAACTATGCCGTTCTACCACCCGCCCTTTTACTCCTCAGCCTTAGAACAAGCGATCGATCGCTACCCCCTCACTGCCGGGCCAGAAACTTCCTTAGCAGTGGCGATCGCCCTGATGAGCCAGTTGCAAAACAGTTGTCCCCTAGTCAAAACACCTGTACCCTCAGACCGGGGGGCGATAACCGAAACATCGGCGCCGGAAAAGATGCGGGCCCGGTGCGTTTTCGTCGTGCAGAACCAGCAGACTATTACCACAGGCAACTTATCCGAAAACCCCAGCCGCGGGCTGTTAATCGGCATATTAACACCCGCCGACCTAGTGAGGCTGATAGCTTCTGGCAAAATAGACAGCCAGCACAAAGTAGCCCTGCACAAAATACCAATTTCCGAAGTGATGTCCCCGGTGTCGGTATCCCTCACAGAATCCGATGACCAAGACGTGTTTACCGCTTTATCCTTATTTCGCCAGCACAAGATTCGCTATTTGCCGATCGTCAATCAATTTCGCCACTTGGTAGGAGTGCTGACACGGGAAAGAATTCGCCAAGTATTGCAGCCTTCAAACATTCTTAAATTGCGGCGGGTAGCAGAATTAATGACTACGCCAATTACAGCGCCCCACACCGCCTCACTGCTGAGCATAACCGAACTGATGTCAGAGCATCAAGTCAGTTGTGTAGTGATTACAAAAAACAAAGAATTAACAATGGAGAAGCCCAAAGATGACTATACCTCCATTTTTCACTATTCCTTTCACCAACCCCTGGGAATTATTACCGAATATGACCTTGTGCAGGCACAGTTTCTCGAACTAAATTTCGAGCAAACCCCAGCTCAAAAAGTCATGAGAACTCCCCTGCAATTTCTTCAACCTTCCGATTCCCTATGGACGGCGCACAAAGAAATGGAGCAGCAACAAGTGCAGCGGTTGGTCGTGTGCGGGGGGCGCGGAGAACTGTTGGGAATTATTACTCAGACCAGCTTGCTCAGAGTCCTCGATCCCACGGAAATGTACCGAGTTGTCAAACAGTTGCAGCAGTCGGTTTATCAATTGCAAGCCGAAAAAGTGGAACTGTTGCAAAGTCGCAACGCCAAACTGGAACAGCAGGTGCGGGAACGGACTGCAAAACTCCACGAACAATTGCAGCGCGATCGGCTGTTAACTCACATTTCCTTGCGGATTCATCAATCCTTAAACCTCGAAGAAATTCTCCACGCCAGCGTCGATGAAGTCCGCCAAGTTTTGCAAGCTGACCGAGTAGCAATCCTGCATTTAGAGTCCAGCAATTACGGCATTGTAGTGGCAGAATCCGTTGCCGAAAATTGGCCTTCAATCTTGGGAGAAATCATGCCGGATAATATTTGGCAAGAATCTGCTTCCGTGATCGAACAGGAAATTTATGCGGTTCCAGACCTCGACCAAGCCTGTTTGAACGCCGAAAAATATGCGCGGTTCCAGCAAGCGCAAATCAAAGCTTATTTGATTGTACCAATTTTGCAAGACGGCAATTTGTGGGGAATGATGTGTGTTCATCAGTGTTCCCAATCGCGTCAGTGGCAACCTTCGGAAGTGGATTTGCTGCTGCAACTGGCAACTCAAATCGCGATCGCCATTCAGCAAGCCCAACTCTATCAGCAAGTCCAAAATCTCAACACCGACCTCGAACGCCAAGTCCAAGAACGCACCGCCGAATTACAGCAAAAAGTTCACGAACTCCAGCATTTAAACGTCCTCAAAGATGAATTCCTCAGCACCGTTTCTCACGAACTGCGGACGCCTTTAGCTAATATAAAAATGGCTATTCATATGCTGAGAATTTCTCCCACACCAGAGCGACGCCAGATTTATCTAGGAATTTTAGAAACAGAATGTACTAGAGAAACAGATTTGATTAATGCTTTGCTAGATTTGCAGCGGCTCGAAGCCGCAACTTGTCCGATCGACCTCGAACCAGTAAACTTAGAAGTCTGGCTGCCTACTATTATCGACCCGTTTTACACCCGGGCCCACGACCGCCACCAGGATTTGCGAGTAGAGTGCGCTCGTCACCTCCCCACGATCAGTTCCAACCGCGCTAGTTTGGGACGAATTTTAGCCGAGCTCCTCAACAATGCCTGCAAATATACTGCCAATGACGGCGAAATTTCTCTGAAAGTCGAGTGCAAAAACGGAGACGGTGAACAAAGAGGACAAAGAAAAAATTCGCGACAAGCAAGTGCTATGGCTTCAGAAATCCAATTTACACTCCGCAATCAATCGTCCATCTCCATAGAGGAATTGCCTCGAATTTTTGAGAAATTTTATCGAGTTCCCAACGCCGATCCTTGGAAACAAGGAGGTACAGGTTTGGGTTTAGCTTTGGTTCAAAAACTTGTGGAACAGTTGCAGGGAAAAATTGAGGTTGAAAGCAGCAATGGCTGGACTAATTTTATCGTCACATTTCCTACCAACCCAGATGGAAATTAGTCCGCCCTGAGTCAATTTTAGATTTTAGATTTTAGATTTTAGATTTTAGATTTTAGACTTCGGCCTAAGAGGTTCGGCGAGCGCGAGCGTCAAGTCGCGCTCAGTCCAACGATTTTAGATTTTCGATTTACTCCACAGACAAATCTGGGAGATTGAACAAGAGTCTAAGATTTTGGGAGTTCCATGACTACTATCGGAGGCTTGTATCCTTTTTTTTGGGGTCATCTTTGTTGGGTGTCACTCTTTTTTAGGAGCTAGTTTTTGAATACGAGACGGTGCTGGCGTCAAATTCAAATATTCATTTTTATCTTCAACAACTGATGATCTCGATGCTGGATACTTCTTGCGTTTAGGGGCATGATTCGCAACTGTGCCCAAGCATGGTATGCCAAAATTTTCTAATTGACTGAAAACTTTTTTGACTACAGAAAAGGGAACCTGCTGAATTGCTACAACCATCAGTATGCCATCGGTGCGCGCCGCTAAAAAATTCGTATCTTTACTGTCAACGAGCGGCGGCGTATCGTAGATAACTAAGTCAAATTTTGCCTGAAGTTCTTCCATTAAATACTGCATCTGAGATGATGCCAGCCGTCTGGCAGTACCAGGATTCGGGAGACCTGCAGTTAATACAAAAAGATTATCTGCTAGATGCGATCGTTGGATAATTTCATTGGGTTCGTTTTTATGGTCGAGCAAGTTGCTCAATCCCTTGACATTAGGCAGTTCCAACAGCAAGTGCAGGCTGGGGGAATGCAAATTAGCGTCTACTAACAGCACTCGCTGACCCGCCAGCGCTGCCACGTGAGCTAAGTTTAAAGCAACGGTAGATTTGCCTTCGCCAACTGTAGCCGAACCAATTGCCACAGAGCTAATCGTTCGATTTGAAGAAAGAAAGCGGATATTAGTATAAAGAGAGTCAAAAGCTTCTATAAATTCTGCAGCAATTTTCTTATTACCCTCTTTTCCTTCAATATAAGCATAGGCATTAGCAATAGAAGGCGGCAATTTTCTAGCATTTTTGTCCAGAGGAATTGCTCCCAATAAAGGCGCATCAACCGCATCTTTAACGTCATCAGCACAGTAGAAAATATTGCGGAACTTTTCAATGAGGATAGCAGCTCCCAGACCCAAAACTAGCGCTCCAATAACTGCCATCATTAATTTATTTTTAGCTTTCGATGGAACTGGTATCAGGTTGCCCTTCTCATCTCGCGGTATCCGTGGTTCAGAAATTATTTCCCAAGGTACTTGGCTTTGAGCTGCTTGGACGCGCAGAGTTTCCCGCTGGCTTAAAAGTTGATCGCGGGTGCGGGCGGCTACTTCTAATTGCTGTTGCAGTTCGTTGTAGCGGCGGGCTATGGTGGGGAATTCTGTTGCTTGCCTGTTTAAATTGTTTTTAGTTTGAGTGATTGCCTGAAGGCGAGCTTCTAAGACTTCAACTTGGTTAGCAGTATCAACCAATTGTTTAATCAAGCCTATGCGAATAGAATTTTGAAAATTTTGAACTTTAGAATTAGCTTGGGTGCCGACTAAATTTTGCCCCAAAATTCGATCAGTTTGCTGGTTGAGCAAAGCTACTAAATTTGCCCGCTTGCGCTCTAAAGCTTCCACTATAGGGTTAGCAGATTTAAAACGAGCTGTTTCTACAGCAATCTGACCTTCTACTTCCTTAACCTTGGTCAGCAACTCTTTATATTGAGGCTCTTCGCTTAAAGCTGAAGCGGCAATAGCTTCATTTGGTGTAAAATCTAATTGTTTTTGCAAGTTAGCGTACAGCGTTTTCTGTTCTTGCAGTAGCCTTTGAGTTTCTAACTCTAAAGTTTCTACGGTACGAACTTGCTGGATTAATTGCGCGCCTTGTTCTTGAGGATTGGTAATCTTTTGCTTCTCCTGTATCACCTGTAACTCCGATTTCAGGCTGTTTACGCGCTTATTGAGTCCCGGAAGCTGGTCTTCAATAAATTTTACACCTTCACCAATGCGAGTCTTGCGTTCATCAAGACTGTACTTTAAATATTTCTTTTTAGTTTCTTGTAAAACGAACTCAACTAAATTAGTATCATTCTCCATGAAGCGAACTTCCAAAATTTTAGTCAGCGTCCTCTCATCTTCTCCTATCCGCAAAACGATTAATTCTTTTTCAAGAATTTTTTCGGTTACTTTTGGATATCGTTTTTGGACTTGTTTAACAATAGCCGACAGCATCTGAGGACTCTTGAGAATTTCAAGTTGAGTTGCGTAGTCCAAACTAAAAAAATCTCGATTAGGCACCGCCCCCCCCTCGCCGCGATTGGCTAGGGCAGAGGGATCAGCAATTCTGGCCTCCGTTGTCACGGGTTCCACTAGCATCCGAAAATCGCCTTGATATGTTTTCTTGCCTCCCTTGATCTGATAAACAGCTCCAGCGCCAACTAGACTTATAATCCCAATAATGATTAGGGCTTGTCGCTGAAAAGTCCTCAACAACGGCTTTACATTCAATCCTTTCTGAGGCTGCGCGCTTAAATCTTCTCCCTCGTCAACGGAAAATTGCTGCACCTGTCGGCTCTGGTTGCTAATGGGTACGATATGAGCGTCCTGTTCTCTTTCCATGTTGACCTCTTGGATATTTTGTGGGTAAAATCAGCTTTCTTCTGCGAGCCTTCGGGTTGATACTTTGAGCATTGGCTTAAGGATATCACACGAAATTATTGGTTGGTTGAGCCCACTTCCTTCTAATAGTTCTCACTACTTTCACATAGTATACAAAAATAACTAAATCCCTATGCTAGGTCGGCAGTAAAAGTTCTTTTACAACTGCTGGAGAGTTATATCAGACTGCATTTGGCTCTGCTGCGTTGTGCTTGTATTTCGGGTTTCCGGGCGACGAAGCAAACTTTTTCAGGTGTCGCTCAGCTTCCCGACAGGGGGTTCCATAACTTTACCAAACTTTTACAATTGACCGTAACACCTCAGCCGCTGCTTGCGCTGGTATTGATTTGTCCTCTATGTCATTTTTCGGTTCAGAGTCAACGGCAGAAGCACTTATTAACTTATGCGCTAACTGATCGGCTAAAAGATTTTGCATTTCCCATGTCGATATAATTAGCCACAGTCAGCAGATTTTTTGGAACGGCAACTAATCCAATCAATTTCCGAGAAAAATCTGTTTCTTCTTTTAATTATAAACTTTTTGAGGAGTTGGATGACTTATTAAGTGTATATACTTAGTTAACCGTGGTAATTATATCACCACCTCATCTCTATAGTGCGCGACAGACATAAAATTTAATAAGTTGTGTTCTCAAGCTCGATCGACATCTCGAACAACTCCAGCCTTCGGGGTTTTTCTACCGGGGCGGAGGGCGCGGCGCGGTTTATGTATTTTCCTAAAAAAGCTAGGTTTCTGGGTTCCGGGGCTATTACTAAAACTATCGCTTTTATTCGCCCTCCGAGCAAGCTATAGCAATCCTTTCGGTAAACGCGCAACGGGCTTTTTGGGAAATTAACCAATGCCATAAGAAGATGACACATTGTTAAAGAAAAAAAAGAGTTCGCACAGGGTGGGAGGATTGCTATTGATCTTGATCAGATTAGCTATCGGTAGTTGTTGTTTTTTGATTTGACTAATTACCAACAACTCCTTATTAGCGCTTACTGATTTTGTGCTTTTCTTTCTCGCAGTTTCAACAATATTTCTGCATGAACTTCGCGGGTTATAGGATAAAAATAGGTAAGAATCATGCCAGCAATTAAAGCAATTGTCGGCAGCGGCCCGATCGCAACTCGAATCGCAAACAGTGCAGACTCTGGCTGTACGGGTGCAGGCTGTCCCGGAACTGTAGATAAAAATCCAGCTCCTTCTAATGCTTGGCCTACCAACCACAAACCCCCTGCCAATCCGATTTTTTGCAGCAGTACCATAAACGAATAGAAAACGCCTTCGCGTCTTTCTCCTGTTTGCAGTTCGTCGAGTTCGATCACATCCGGTATCATCGACCAAGGTATGAGATAAGCCGTGGAAACTCCGACACCTGCCATGACTGCTAATACGTACATTTGCAATACTTGTCCTGGTTGCAGGAAAAACAGTCCAGCTTGGGCAATAATCCACAAACTCATGCCCATAAAATATACGGCTTTTTTGCCGTATCTCTCGCTGACTTTACTCCAAACAAATAGCATGATTAATGCAGTGCCTTGAACTGCGATCGCAACCAAGCTAAAAACATACTGTGGCTGTTGCATCCAGTTAACAACAAAGTAGGGAATAATAGTAGCAGTTAATTGCACTCCCAGCCAAGAAAAAAGATAAATTCCAATGACGTACAAAAAAGGGCGATTGCTAAATGCAATCTGCAACTGTTCTTTCAGTGGCAAGGATGTAGAATTATCTAGATCTGCGTTTTCTAATAGTTGGGCTGCGACGTGCTTGCGAGTTCCCAAAACGCACCAGTACAAAGGCAAGACAGAGATAACTGCACAGATTGAACCTAATACTAAATATTGTTGATTCGGGTCCTTTTCAAATACACGAAAGATAATTAGAGCTAAGATTAATGAAAAGATGCTGCCGCCAATGGAGAAAGCAAATCGAAAACTATTAAGGCTAGTGCGTTCGTTGTAGTCTTGAGTAAGTTCTGGAGTGAGGGCAGTGTAGGGAAGATTGACAGCCGTGTAGGCGGTGTTGAACAAAATGCTGATCGCAACATAGTACCAAAATAACACTGTGTGATCCGTGCTAGGTACAATCCACTGCAATAAGAAGAATATGCCGAAGGGAATGCCACCATATATTATCCAAGGATATCGGCGGCCCCAAGGATGAGAAGTGCGATCGCTCAAAACCCCCACAATCGGGTCATTTATGGCATCCCAAACCTTGCCAACTACTAAAATATTACTGGCTAAGCCAGCAGGTAAACCAGCGACATTGGTAAAGAAAACTAGGAGGTAAAATGCCAAAACATTAGCGGTAATTGCCGGGCCGAGGTCGCCGGCACCGTAAGCTAATTTTGTTGATAAACTGAGTTTTTGTCTTGCAGGATTGTTGGCGGCTGGTTGAGGCGGGGAAGTGTTGCTCATAAACTTTGATTTTGGGATTTTTTGGCTGTCATAGTCTTTCCAGTAGGAGTATAGCTCATGCTACGCCTTAATACTAAGTTTTTTGTAGCGATCGGGACGAGCCTGAAAATTTATATTGATAGGTTAGTGGGGGCGGGTTTACCAGATTATTTGTCTGAAGCAATTATTTTTGGTAAAACCTGCCGCTACTTAAGGAAACAGTTGCGAAATCTGAACTTCTATTTCTGGAAAAGCCAGCATTGACAAAACATCATCTTCATTAAATACTGTTTCTTGTCCGTAGTTTGCCTCGCCCGGTTCGCGAAAAACATAAACTTGCCGCGTATTAACATCCAGTATCCAATAATCAGTAATTCCCGCCTTAGCATAAGCCGGTGTTTTCCGCCTGCGGTCTGTTTCTAAAGTCGTGTCAGCTATTTCTATTAATAAGAAAATATTGTCGGGTGCGGGATGAAAATCTTGGTAAAGCCGAGGGTCGATTTGCACTACAGCAATATCCGGTTCTGGTTCTGAATTATAACTTAGAGTAACCGGGTCTTGGATGCGAATTAAAGCAAGTCCTGCCAGCAGATTTCTGAGATAGTCGGCTGCACAGAGATTAGTTGCTGCGTGGGGAGGATTTTTTGCACTTATTGAAATAATTTGCCCGTCAATTAATTCGACTCGTTCATCGGGATTGAGAATGCCAGTTTCCGTCATGCGGCGGTATTCCTCTACAGTCCACAAGCGTACATCTGTTACAGTCATGGCACAATTTCCTTTGGGGATATTATCTATTATCGATTAACATTCTAGTTTTTCTGAAATTGCTAGGTCAGCACTCTAGATTTAGCTGTAATTGCTCCCACACACCACAAAATGGCATTGACAATTTCCGATCGCTGAATATCTTCTGCATCTAAAAAACTTGCAAACTCTTCCTCAATATTCAAATGGTCGGCAAAATCATAAAGTATGCGCTTGTATTCCGTTGGCATCGGTATTAAAGTAGCTTTCACTAAATCGAAAAGCGCGTTCAAACAGTTGAGGATAGTAGCTGACTCGTCAAAATCTTCGGCATCGAGCAAGTATAGCGTTTCTGCAATGTCGCAAATAGCGTCTATTTGTGTGGGTGGCTTTCCCAGTTCGCTGACATCGATATTGCACAATTGGAGAGCGTTAATCGCTAGTTCTGGACGGGTAAAAAATACAAGTTGACCGCCGGCTACTAAGGGCGGCTCTTGTTCTCCATAGACAATTAGAGTATATAGATTTGGTATTTCGGTGCCGGGGTCGATCCGAAAACCGAACAGCCACAACAATTTTTCTGTATTTGGGTTCGCTGTTTGCAGTGTTGTTGGGAAAATATTTGGTTCTGACATGAATTTTTAATCCCTATAATACGCTGTTAAACTCGGTTTTTATGCAAAAAAATATCTATAATCTAGATAGAAACCGGGTTTATTAGGCAAGATTCCGTAATCTTTTTCCTATAAATTTTGCTGAATTATGTCGCAGCATTCGGCAACAGTGGCTCTTTTTTTCATTGCTGCTACTAGGGCTTCGTAAGCTGAGTGGTGGCTTTCGATCAGGTTTTTTGCTCGCAGCGAACCCCAGTTTTGTTTTAGTTGAATTTCGGAAATGGGACGGCGCAGTTGTGTTAAAATTGCGCTAATTTTTGTGCGGTCTTCTGCTCCTCCTTGTGCGCTGCCGTAAACAAATTTTTCTGCGACTATTCCGGCCATCCACACGGTGCAGTATTGGTCTAAAAGTTGGGAGGAAAGAGTGCCGTTTTGCAGTTGAGATGCTAATTGTTCGTCTTCAAATCGGACGCCGCCTTGGGCTGTTTGACCTTGTTTAAATGCTTCCCAAGCGTTGAGGGCGTAGCTGGTTACGGGAATTCCCAACAGGTGGGCGACTAGGAAGTGTCCGGCTTCGTGGTGAAGGATACGATCGCGCTTTTGTTTGGAAGTTCCCCCCAGCCAATCTAATAAAATAGTACCGCCTTGACCTTGCCACTGGAAACTGTCAAGGGTTGCTAGCCCCAACAGGCAAAAAGTGGCGATCGCAGGTACGGCTTCTGGCAAGTTGAATAGGGGACCCAACAATATTGAAACGGTGATGGCAAAGATAGAAATAGCGATAATATTCAAAGAAGTGTCTTTCATAATTGGGAATGGGTAACTGGGAATTGGTAATGGGTAATTTGTAATAGGGAATTGGTAATGGGAATTGGTTTTAGAGGTAAACTCAGGTACGATCGCGCGATCGGTTTGGCAGCGTCGGGTCGATCGCAGCAGCCGGGACTTCCGACAAAAACACCACCTTCCAGTTTGACTGAAAATTGCCCCTCCGAAGCCACCGATATTAAAAAGATATTAAAATAAATCAAAGTCCAATAAAAGTGTTAGTGGAATCCTTCATGTCAGTTTTGGCAGCGATCGCAGTTTTAGGTATCTTGATTGTCGTTCACGAACTCGGCCACTTCTTGGCGGCGAGACTTCAACACATCCACGTCAACCGCTTCTCTATCGGTTTCGGGCCCATCCTCTGGAAGTACCAAGGCCCGGAAACTGAATACGCCCTCCGCGCCTTTCCCCTGGGAGGTTTCGTGGGTTTCCCGGATGACGATCCAGACAGTACAATTCCCCCAAATGACCCGAATTTGCTCAAAAATCGCCCCGTGCTCGATCGGGCGATCGTCATTAGTGCAGGGGTAATTGCCAACTTAATTTTTGCTTATTTTCTGCTGGTGGTGCAATTGAGCACTGTCGGCGCTGCAGAAATGAACTACCTACCGGGAGTTAAAGTCCCGGAAGTCGCCGCAGAAGTCAGTTCGGCGGCGAAACAAGCCGGAATTCGATCGGGCGACGTTGTTCTGTCTCTTGACGGCAAGGAATTGGGCGCTTCCCGCGAAGCAGTCAAATTATTGGTCACAGCAATTCAAGATCATCCCAACCAACCCCTAGCGTTGGAAATTCAGCGCCAAGAACAAAAATTTGTGGTGACAGTAACTCCTGAAGAGTCGCCCGACGGCAAAGGTCGCATTGGTGTGCAGCTAACTTCTAACGGCACTGTGGTGCGGCAGAGGGCCGGATTTGTAGAGGCGTTTAGCAAGGCCGCCAAAGAATTTGAGCGGATTGTGGTGCTGACGGTTCAAGGTTTCGGGCAGTTACTTAGCAATTTCAGCCAGACTGCCGACAAGTTGTCCGGGCCTGTGGCGATTGTGGCGATTGGTGCAGGGATTGCCAAATCGGATGCTGCGAGTTTGTTTCAATATGCGGTGTTAATTAGCGTCAATTTGGCTGTGATTAATATCTTGCCTTTACCTGCTTTGGACGGCGGTCAGCTAGCTTTTCTGTTAATAGAAGGACTGCGGGGCAAGCCTCTGCCGAACCGCATTCAGGAAAATGTCATGCAGACTGGTTTGGTGTTGTTGCTGGGTTTGGGAGTGTTCTTGATTATTCGCGATACTGCTAATTTGGCTGGGTTTGATTTGCGAAATTTCATGCAATAGTAAATGAAGGAAGGAAGAAGGAAGAAGGAAGAAGGAAGAAGGAAGAAGGAAGAATTATGTCTAGTTTTCCTTTTTCCGATTTTCCTATTTTTCCCTCTCTTTTTTTCCTACGCAAGCGAGGCAGAGCCTCTGGTTATGGGTTCCCCGGTTGTGCATGGGAACCAGTTAAAAACAAATAACAAATGACTACTGATTACTGACTAATGACTAATGACTACTGACTAATGACTAAAAAGTTAAGTTTGAAACAACGATCGCTCGAAATTCTGATTCGCCTCAAACGCCTCTATCCCGAAGCTCCTTGCACTCTCAACTACGAAACTCCCGTGCAGTTACTGGTGGCGACGATTCTCTCTGCTCAGTGTACGGACGATCGAGTAAATTTGGTAACGCCGGCTTTGTTTGAGCGTTTTCCCGATGCGGTAGCTTTGGGAAATGCTGATTTAGAAGAATTGGAACGTCTGGTGCGATCGACGGGTTTCTACCGGAATAAGTCTAAAAATATTAAAGGTGCTTGTCAGGCGATCGTCAATAAATTTAACAATCAAGTGCCGCAGCGGATGGAACTGCTGTTAGAATTGCCCGGAGTTGCCCGCAAAACGGCTAATGTCGTTCTCGCCCACGCTTTTGGTATTAATATGGGCGTGACCGTAGACACTCACGTCAAACGTTTGACTCAGCGGTTGGGATTGACCGAACATACCGATCCTATAAGAATCGAGCGGGATTTGATGATATTGTTGCCGCAGCCGGATTGGGAAAATTGGTCGATTCGGTTGGTTTATCACGGCAGGGCAGTTTGTAATGCGAGAAATCCGGCTTGCAATATTTGCGAACTTGCAGATTTGTGTCCTTCTGCTAATATTTTGGTGTTGCACCAAGGTTAAGTACAGGCAAGATGCCTGTTCCACAAAAATGTTGAGTTATTCCAGATTTGTACCCTTTTGCTAATAGTTTGGTGTTGCACCAATGTTAAGTACAGGCAAGATGCCTGTTCCACAAAAATGTTGAGTTATTGTGGAACAGGCATCTTGCCTGTTGCTAAAAATCTTGTTAACAAAAGAAATAATTCAAATAAAAGCGATCTGAAATCACCAAAATATAGTACAATAGTAGATTGTGATTAATCTAAGGATATCAACAGATTATGGCTAAGAAGAGCATGGTCGAGCGCGAGAAAAAGCGCCAAAGACTCGTAGACAAGTACGCCGACAAGCGGGAAGACCTGAAAGACCAGTTTGACCAAGCTAACAATCAGATGGACAAAATGGCGATTCACCGCCAACTACAACAGCTACCCCGCAGCAGTTCGCGGACTCGCTTGCGGAACCGCTGCTGGGCAACTGGACGGCCCAGAGGTTACTATCGTGACTTCGGACTGTCTCGCAACATGATGCGAGAAATGGCTCACGAAGGTCTTTTGCCCGGTGTTGTGAAGTCTAGCTGGTAGCACGAAGGAAGAAGGAAGTTCGGCAACGGATTCGCTCGACGGATGTAACGGATGTAACGGATGTCAGGAAGAAGGAAGAAGGAAGAAAAAAACTCACAATTAATCGGCAGGATTAGGTTTGGGGTTGATTTTTGTTTCAGACTTATGAGTTATATTTTCCTCCTTCTTGCTTCACTGGCCGCAGCATTTATCGATGCCGAGACTTTCGAGTAACAAGTCGCTGACGGCGTTGGCGATCGCAAATTCGCCGTAGAAGCTTTTAGAAAAATCATAGGCCTGCATTTCGGTGACGATCGCAATTACGAGGCTGCCCACGTCATTTTCGCCTTCCATGCGCTGGCGGACATAGATTTGGGCAGCTCTTTTAGCTATTTGCTGGTTGGCTGCTTCTGGGATAAACTCGGAGTCTAGCCAAGCCAGCAGCGTTTGTTGCAGCCATTGGCCTTCTTGTTCGGGGTTTTTGGCGGGCGGTAAGGTAATAGGTTCAATGGTTTCAGACATGATTATTCCTAATTGCTAATGTTGACTTTGAAAAGTTAACTGAGAAATGACAACTGATAAATATATGCAATATGATATACCGACAATTATACAAGGATATGCCCAAGGCTACTTCTTGATGGCAAATGACGGCGAGGAAAGTTTGGGGTGGTATTCGAGTCGGCAGCGGGCGCTGATTCCCCTGGATGAAAGATTTACCTATCCGAAATCCCTGCGTCGCCAAATCAATCAAAATCGATTTTCGGTGGCTGTGAACCGCGATTTTGGGGCGGTGGTTGAGGGTTGTGCCGATCGCGAAACGACTTGGATTTCTAAGGAGCTCAAGAAGATTTACTGGGGTTTGTATGAGGCCGGTTGGGCTTACAGCTTCGAGACTTGGTGCGGGGACGAATTGGCGGGTGGTATTTTAGGATTGTCGATCGGCGGTGCGTTTATTGGGGAGTCGATGTTTTACCGAATTCCCGAGGGTTCTAAGGTGGCGATGGTGAAGTTGGTGGAGAGATTGCGCGATCGATCTTATCTGATGTTCGACGCTCAAATGAACAATCCGCACTTGGAAAGATTCGGAGCTTATACTGTTAAGGAAAAACTGTACAACACTCTTTTACAAGCAGCTTTGAAGCGCCGCTGCTCGCTATTTTAAATATTCTGTTAGTAGGAAACTAGCAGTGCCATTTCCGGCGCTGATAGCGGTTTCAAACAATAGTATAATTAAGCTGAGATACTTCTCGGAGACAACCACAATGCAAGTCACAACCGAAGAAATTATTTATCCAGGCAGCGACGGTCAGCCGATGGCAGATAGCACAATTCAATACAAATTAATTGTCACAATCAAATAAGGTTGCGAGTCGCTGTTGAAAGATGACCCAAACGTATTTATAGCAGCCGATTTACTGTGGTATCCGGTTGAAGGTAGAACAGATATTTCTCAAGCGCCCGATGTAATGGTGGTATTTGGGAGGCCAAAGGGCGATCGGCGTTCTTATCTACAATTTCGTGAAGATAATATTCCTCCTCAAGTCGTGTTTGAGATTCGCTCTTTCAGCGACAGCCAAATAAAAATGAACAAAAAATTTTCATTTTACAATCGCTACGGAGTCGAGGAGTATTACCTTTATGATCCCGCAAAAAATGAGTTAACAGGTTGGCAGAGAATTGAAGGAATGTTAGAAGTGATTGAACCGATGGAGGGCTGGATAAGTCCAAGATTGGGAGTGCGGTTTGAGTTAGAATCGGAAGGGTTAGAAATTTATCGACCTGATGGACAAAAGTTTCTTTCCTATTCCGAATTAGATGAACAGCGAGAATTAGAGCGACGGCGTGCGGAACAAGAATTTCTGCGCGCCGAACAAGAATTTCTGCGTGCAGAAAGACAATTTCTGCGCGCAGAAGAATCCTCGCAGCGTGCCGAACAAGAAGCTCAAAAAGCCTAACGTTTAGCCGCCAAACTGCGCGAATTGAACATCGATCCAGATAGCATCTAAGCTCGAACCAGGAGAATAAACCCGGTTTGTCAAAGAAATCTGGTTTCTGGGGATTGCAGTTATTTACTTTTTTCAGGGCGAACGGGGATATTTGGTCGATCGCCCCCCAGTTAAAATTACATATACTACAATATATAATACATAGATTTGAGCCAAAATCCTTGGAGCTCAGAAAAATCAGAATCGAGGCCCCTTGAATGTGTAAAAATACTGAAGCAAACATTACTAAACCCTGCACGGAGCAATTGTTGTGGATTCCAGATATAACCCCCAATCCATAGAAGAAAAATGGCAGCAGACATGGGCTGAGCAAAACTTAGACCAGATGCCAGAAGATACGCAAAAGCCTAAATTTTATGCCTTATCCATGTTCCCCTACCCGTCGGGAAACTTGCACATGGGCCACGTCCGCAACTACACAATCATTGATGTAATTGCCAGACTCAAGCGAATGCAAGGTTATCGGGTATTGAATCCGATGGGATGGGACGCTTTTGGTTTGCCCGCAGAAAATGCTGCCATCGAGCGAGGAATTCCTCCTGCACAATGGACTTATCAAAACATCGCCCAAATGAAAGGCTTATTTCGCCGCCTGGGTATTTCTTTCGACTGGACAAAAGAAGTTACAACTTGTTCTCCCGATTATTATCGGTGGACTCAATGGATTTTCTTGCAATTTTTAGAAGCCGGATTAGCTTATCAAAAAGAAGCCGCTGTTAATTGGGACCCCATAGACCAAACAGTCTTAGCAAACGAACAAGTAGATAACGAAGGTCGTTCCTGGCGTTCCGGTGCCAAAGTCGAGCGCAAATTATTGCGGCAGTGGTTCCTCAAAATTACCGATTACGCCGAACAGTTATTAAACGACTTAGACAAATTGCCAGATTGGCCAGAAAGAGTCAAATTAATGCAAGCCAACTGGATCGGCAAATCAGTCGGCGCTTACTTAGAATTTCCCATTGTCGGAATGGATGAAAAAATCGCCGTTTTCACCACACGTCCCGATACAGTTTACGGCGTCAGTTACCTTGTTTTAGCGCCGGAACATCCACTAACTCAGCGCGTGACAACTGCAGACAGAAAAGCCGCCGTAGAAACCTTCATCAAAGAAGTCGCCGCTCAAAGCGAGATCGATCGCACAGCCGAAGACAAACCAAAGCGCGGCATCCCCACAGGCGGCAAAGCAATCAATCCTTTCAGCGGCGAAGAAATTCCCATTTGGATTGCCGATTATGTGCTGTACGAATACGGCACCGGCGCAGTTATGGGAGTACCCGCCCACGACACGCGAGATTTCAAATTTGCCAATCAATATCAACTGCCAATTAAAGTAGTAATTGTAGATGATGATGAAGTTCCGCTGACCGAAGCTTACACAGAACCAGGAATTATGATTAATTCCGAAAGCTTCAACGGCATGGATTCAATTAAAGGCAAAGCAGCGATTATTCACCATGCCGAAAATGCAGGTTATGGCAAAGCCCGAATCCAATACCGCTTGAGAGATTGGTTAATTTCTAGACAGCGTTATTGGGGCGCTCCGATTCCCGTAATTCACTGTCCCACCTGCGGAACAGTCCCCGTCCCCGCATCGGATTTGCCCGTTTTGTTGCCGGAGAATGTACAATTTACGGGCAAAGGTTCGCCCTTGGCAAAGATGGAAGAATGGGTAAACGTTCCTTGTCCGAGTTGCGGCACTGCGGCGAAGCGGGAAACAGACACG
The DNA here is from genome assembly GCF_036700365.1 of Microcoleus sp. w2-18bC1. Classification (NCBI taxonomy): domain Bacteria; kingdom Bacillati; phylum Cyanobacteriota; class Cyanophyceae; order Oscillatoriales; family Microcoleaceae; genus Microcoleus; species Microcoleus sp. w2-18bC1. The sequence goes on along the minus strand of NZ_JAUBOS010000016.1, from coordinate 9,798 downwards.
ATGGATACTTTTATAGATTCTTCGTGGTATTTCTTGCGCTATCCCGATGCTCAAAATCAAGAGCAAGTCTTCGACAGTACGAAAACTAATGATTGGATGCCCGTAGACCAATATGTCGGCGGCATCGAACACGCCATCTTGCACTTACTGTATTCGCGGTTCTTTACCAAGGTTTTGCGCGATCGGGGTTTGATTAATTGTGACGAACCATTTAAACGCCTGTTAACTCAAGGCATGGTGCAAGCAATGGCCTATAAAAATCCTGTTACTGGCAAATACGTTCCCCCAGCAGATATAGACCCCGCAAATCCCAGAGATCCTCAAACTGGCGAAGCTTTGGAAGTCTTCTACGAGAAGATGTCTAAATCAAAATACAATGGCGTTGACCCCTTGGAAGTTATGAGCAAATATGGGGTAGATACGGCGCGGATGTTTATTTTATTCAAAGCGCCGCCAGAGAAGGATTTGGAGTGGGACGACGCTGATGTGGAAGGGCAATTTCGCTTTTTAAATCGCGTTTGGCGCGTGGTGACAGAGTTTGGTTCACCCCCCCCAGCCCCCCCTTGCCAAGGGGGGGAGAAAGAGGTGTTAAGTAAATCTGAGAAGGATTTGCGGCGGGCAATTCACACTGCCATTAAGGAAGTGAGCGAAGATTTGGAGGGTGATTATCAGTTCAATACTGCTGTTTCTGAAATGATGAAACTCAGCAATGCTTTGAATGATGCTAAATGTAAAGATTCGCCAATTTATGCAGAAGGAATTAACACTTTGATTCGCTTGTTAGCGCCTTTTGCGCCGCATATTGCTGATGAATTGTGGCATAATACTGGTAACAGTGAATCGGTGCATACGCAAACTTGGCCGAGTGTCGATCCATCTGCATTAATTACCGATGAAATTACGCTGGTAATTCAAGTTATGGGCAAGACTCGCGGCACAATTCAAGTGCCTTCTGGTGCTGATAAAGCTGCGTTGGAAAAGTTTGCTCGCGAGTCGGAATTGGCTAAGCGTCACCTTGAAGGTAAGGAGATTAAAAAGGTAATTGTGGTGCCGGGAAAGTTGGTTAATTTCGTGGTAGCTTGAGTGTAAAAGTCGCTACCTGTAGGCAACGTATCGTTTCTACACAAACACAACCTAATCCCCTTTAAACACTATCGGGCAACTATTATTTACTGTAAGAGTAGACAAGTTGCCCTTTTTTTACTAACTTTAAGGGAATTTTAGGATTGTTGAGCGGCTCGTTTCTTAGCCTCACCTTTTCTTCCCATTCTTTAAACTTAGGTTCCAGCATTTCAGGTGTAAGTTTATAAATCTCTTTGAGAGTTATGCCTTCATACAGTCCAATATACCAAGCTTCTACTCTGCGATACTTGTCAAGTATAATTTCATTCAAATGATGGTGAGTAGTGACCCCACCGCTTCTATTGAGAGCAATATTTATTGTTTTAAGTTCGTATTCTTTTCCTTCAGCATCAATAGCATCGTTTCCTTCACGTCCCGGCGATATCCGCAACCCTAAAAGGATTAATAACTGTAAGGTCTTTCCCCCGTTATCTTGAAAAATATCCGCAATACCATATTCACTAGCCAGATTTTGCAATTCTTGGATGCTTTTCATAGCATTTTCTAGCCGTTTAGCATCTGAAATGCGTTCTGCTTCCGTGGTAACAGCCTCTTCAACAGGCTCTACAACTGACGGAGAAACTGGTTCAGCTATTAGGGTGCTAATGAGAGCTGTACTCTCGCCGCTTTGGCTAAAACTGATTAAATAAGTAGCGGGTACATCAAGCGCTTCAGCTAGAGCGAAAATAACTTCAAAGGATGGCGATCTTTCACCGCGTTCCAATAAGCTGATATAGTCAGTAGTCTTGTCTATGAGTTCTGCTAACTCGTCCTGTGTCATCCTTTTTTCTCTGCGTAACTGACTTACCTTGGCCGCAAATTGTTGTCTGGCTGCTTTGTAATTCATACCCCTCCCAATTCATAAAAACGAACTGAAAGTTCGCTTTTTGAATGGTACGAAGAATTTTTTGATAAAACAACGTACTGAAAGTACGGATTTAGTAGAACTAAGAGTACGGATTTTGATATAATGACAGTAGGCTGTGTCTGTTGTACCTTAAACTAATCTAAATTAAGCATGAGTAACATTTTGCCCACCCCAATTTACACCACCCAATACGGTCAATCTTATTTGGGAGATTCTCTTCATCTCCTGAATAGTCTGGCTAGCAATTCTGTAGATTTGTTGATTACGTCCCCTCCTTTTGCATTGCAACGCCAAAAGAGTTATGGAAATGAAGATCAAGATTTATATGTTGATTGGCTGCTGGGCTTTGCTCCGGAAATTAAAAGAGTTCTTAAGGATACTGGAAGTTTTGTTATAGACCTTGGAGGTGCTTATCAAAAAGGAATACCTGTACGGTCGCTGTATAATTACCGCGTCCTTATTAGGTTATGCGACGAGTATGGATTTAAACTTGCTCAAGAGTTTTTCTGGTTTAATCCTTCCAAACTTCCTTCTCCTATAGAGTGGGTGAATAAAAAGAAAATCCGGGCTAAAGATTCAGTGAATACTGTTTGGTGGCTTTCCAAAACTAATCAGCCTCAAGCGAATATTACTAAAGTCAAAGTAGAGTATTCTGAGAGAATGAAAAAACTTTTAAAAAATGCTGATGAATTTTACACCCCCAAAGAACGTCCTTCCGGTCACAATATTAGCGATCGATTTGCCAAAGATAACGGAGGTGCTATTCCATCTAATTTGCTAGAAATTTCTAATTCGGAAAGTAATTCTCAATACTTGCGTTGGTGCAAAGAGTTTAATGTTAAGGCGCATCCGGCACGTTTTCCCCAAAAATTACCGTCATTTTTTATAAATTTTCTTACTGAAGCGGGAGACTTGGTAGTAGATATTTTCTCGGGTTCTAATACTACGGGTTATGCAGCAGAACAATTATCAAGAAACTGGATAAGCTTTGAAAAAGAAAAACAATATGTTGCTGCATCAATATTTAGATTTTTGCCTCAAGAATCTTTTGGTGAAGCGAATACAATATACAACGAATTGTTAACTGAGGAAGCATCAGGAGTGATTTTACCTCAAAATAGGCTCCTTTTTGAAGTTAATAATTATTGTTGTTAATTTGGCTAAATAGTCAAATTCTTATTCAGATATTAAACAGTATATTGAAATCGCTTCTACACGAACCAATTTCCAGCAGAGAGGGACTGAAAAAGATGGTTTTAATTGTTTGTTTCAAAAAGCAATTGCACGATCGCTCCGCATTCCAATTTTAATACTGATTGAGCGCTGCCGCCATTAACGGCAATCTCTACCCAACCGTCAGAACCAGTTATGGCAATCAAATCTCCCTGTTCGCTGTCGCTGTAGGTTTTACCGCTGGGGATGCGAATTGCATCAGAACTATTGCTAATTGTTACTGACCAATTATTACCTATAATGCAATTATTGGGGATATTAGTAATTAGATTACCAAAGCGATCGACATATTGGATGCTGCCTTCTAAACCTGTGGCTGTAACCGCACAATTTGGTATCTCTAACTGTACTAAACTTGCAGGGTCGAGATTTTCCCCCAACTCTTCCAACGCCACCCCATTCGCCAAGTGAGCGCCCGCAGCAGCGAAAATATCGCGACCGTGGAAAGTGCTGCTGGGTTGAGGCGATCGCCAGTATTGAGAATTCGTGAGTTCGACAGAGGCGATCGCACTTTCCCGACTCAACACCCCGCTAAACAACCCGTTATCCGGCCCGACAAGAAAGCAATTAGCACATTTAATCGCCACCGGGCGCCTCTTGCTTCCCACCCCCGGATCGACGACAGCAACGTGTACGGTTTCCGGCGGAAAATAAGCAAAAGCAGTCATCAAACAAAACCTCGCCGCCGCAATATTTTGAGATGGTATTTGGTGCGTAATGTCAATGACTTTTAACTGCGGGTTAATTTGGGCGATCGCACCTTTCATCACTCCCACATAAACATCGCTTAATCCAAAATCCGTCAGCAGAGTTATAATTCTATTTTTAGACATATATCCAAAAGTAAAAATATGGTATCACAATGGGAAAACTTTCTGCAAAACTTGGGAGAATGGCACGGTTCTTTTACCCAGTTATCGCCACGAGGAGAGGTACTTCAAGATACTCCTAGCATTATTTCTCTCGAAGGTTTCAATGACAACAAAACAGTGCGATTGAAACTCCGTCGTTTTTCCCCAAATCCTAGCGGTGTCGGCGAACCGGAAGTGAGCGAACTTGTTCGAGAATATCAAAGTTTGGGACGAGATATCCTGTTTTTTGAGAATGGAGCTTTTTGTCAGGGAACTATTCAACTAGCGCCTTATTCTGAGTGCGGTGCCGAGTTTGGTTTTATCTACAATTATCGCCGATTGCGCTTCCCTCTGACATACAATACCGACGGCAATTTATCCAAACTTACCTTAATTCGGGAAAAACAGCCGGATAAAAATGTCCCCGAACGTCCGCCTTTAACTGTTGAAGATTTGCTCGGAGAGTGGCAGGGCGAGGCCGTGACAATGTATCCAGATTCGCGTTCTCCTGACTTTTATTCTACCAATTTACAATTGCATTTGGAAAGTAGCGATCGCCTAGTGCAGAAAATTACTTTTGGCAGTAATGCTACTGTTATCAGTTCTAGCGCCAGCATTGACGGTTCTGTATTAAATTTTAACAAAGGTGCTATGCCCGTGCAAGTTGTGCTGCTTCCTGACGGTGGTTCTTGCACTTTACCTGTCAAGATTGAATCCAGAAAACCTATATTTTTCGAGGCTGGTTGGTTGGTAGAACCTGACTTGCGGTTTCGGATGATTCGCAGTTACAACGATCGGGGTGAATGGGTAAGTTTGACTTTAGTTACTGAACGAAAAGTTAGTCATTAATTCCGAGCAGTTGTTGAGGATTAAGATTGAGTATTTTGCCCAGACAAGATGCCCGCCCCACCATAAAATTGATATATTGTGGAACGGGCATCTTGCCCGTTCTAACAATAGTACAAGATATCAGCACTACAAACATTTTTCCAATTTAGGAACCGGATTTTGTTTCCTGTGTTTGGGATTGAATCACCGCACTCCAGTCATCATTGTTAACAGCAGCTTCCAAATCCTTAGCCTGTTCGCCATCACTTTTGGCGGCTGTTTCTAACTCTTTGGTAAGAGTGGAATCTGCCATTGCTTTGCGTAATTTTAGCTTTTTTTCTTCATAAGCTTTTTGTTCCTCAGCAGACATAGCAGCGCGCGCAGCTTGACCTACCGTAGCCGCCCACATTTCGCTTTCAGCACCGTTTCCAGGCGGAATGCTGCCAATTTCTGCTATCCAAGCATCCCGCAAACTTTCCATTTCTTCCCGCTTTGGGAATTTGAAAGTTTGCACACGCAGAAAAGCGCAATTTTCAACGCCATTTTGGGCAATGTGACCGTTGATCGAAAGCAGGATATTTCGCGAATAACCTATAAACTGAGTGTTGCGGGAAGTGTCCATTACAGCGTAAACGCCGGCGACTTTCGCGTTAGTTGCCAAATCGCGCCATGTATCGATCGACATTACTTGCGTGCCGTCATTTTCTAATTCAGAAATAGTCGCTGCTGCGCTGTGTTCTGAGTCGGAACTGTATAAAAAGTTGTGCAGTCCTTCATGGGCGACAGGTACGTTTTGATGTTCAATTGCTACGTCTCGATCGGCATTCACTTGATTAGCTTCCATAAAACCCAATTCCTCAAAAAATGTCAACTTTACTCATTAAATCCCGCTTTCAGGGGCGGGCAAGATGCCCACCCCACAATAAAGTTCTCTTTGTGGAACAGGCATCTCGCCTGTTCTATTGTTTTTTTGCCCTTATCTACTTAACTTACGGCAATTTGTTGCAATTCCTCGTCAGTCAATTTAACTTCGAGCGCCTGCACAGAGTCCTCAATACTCGATACTTTGGTCGCACCGGGAATCGGAACGACGCAGGGCGATTGAGCCATCAACCAAGCTAATACTATACAATAAACTGAAACGTTTTTTTCTGCAGCTAATTTGGCGATCGCGGGCATATCTTGCAAGCTTGTGGCGCGACGGCTTCCTCCTAAAGGACTCCAAGGAAAAAATGTCAGTTTTTCGGTTTCGCAATATTCCAGTACGCCGTCTGATTCTGGCTGTCTGTGCCACGGATTATATTGATTCTGAACAGAGACAATTTCTACTGTATCGCGGGCGCGTTTGATCTGCTCTACAGAAAAGTTGGAAACTCCAATAAACCGAATCATTCCTGCTTCTACGGCTTCTTTTGCGGGTGCTAGGGCTGCTTCGATGGTATAAGCGGGATCGGGCGAGTGATATTGCCAAAGGTCGATCGGTTCCTTGCCGCCTAATGCTTCAAAACTTTCCCGAATTGTCTTGCGTAAATGATGGGGATTGCCGTTGCGCGTCCACGCACCTTGAGGCCGCATTAAGCCACCTTTAGTGGCCACTGTAACGGCCCTAACATCTCCGCTATACTGTTCCAAAGCTTTGGCAATCAGGTGTTCGTTGTGGTGTTTGTCGGATTGATCTTGGCAGTAGGAATCTGCGGTGTCAATTAGGGTGACACCCAAATCGAGGGCGCGGTGAATTACCGCAATTGATTGCGATTCTGGCGGCCGGCCGCTTAAGGACATTGGCATACCTCCAAGACCGATCGCGCTGATAGTAAAATTACTGTTACCCAGTTTTTTTCTTTTCATTGGTTTGCCTGCGTTTGCGTGGTTTATTTCCAGTTTACATTTCCAGGATAGGTTGAAATATTACATTTATTTAACTATCTAAGTAAATAGAGTAAAATATTTTTTAGATAAGCTGTTTTGCCTTGAAAATGTAGATTTCACTTTCCTATTCCCGTGTCAAATTCTCTCCCTCTCAAACCTAATAAACAATCTAGATGTGCAGCAGTTTACCTACCTACTTAACTAGCTGGAAGCGCTGGTGTAAAAGCGGAGGGCAAATTGCCAGAAGTAGCGGGAGAAAAATAACAGCCCGATCGCCAATATTCCCGCCCCTGCGATCCAAACGATCTCACCTCTCCCCAGCATGGCTTCTGCAGGCACCGTCGTCAAGAAGGCAACGGGAACTACGAAAGTGAAGAAAAATCGATAAGCTGCAGGATAAGCTGCCATGGGAAATCTACCCGCTTCTAACAATCCTTCGAGAACTTCGGTAACATTGTAAATTTTGACAAACCAAATGCTGGTTGCCCCTAACATAAACCATATACTGTAAAGAGTAATAGTTCCGAATAACAGCGGTATTGCTGTTAAAAAATAGTTGCCGATTGCTACTCCCAATTTGTTAGCAGCATACAGCAGCAATACTGTTCCCAAGATTAAATCTGGGATTCCCCAAGGCGAAACTGTGTTTGCAGATAGCCAGAATTGGGAACTGATGGGTTTGAGGAGTACGAAATCGAGAGTACCTTGCTGGACTCGATCGACAATACGGCTGAGATTAGGTGCGAGAAACGTTGACGAAAACCCCTGCAAAATGGTGAAAATACCGAGTACAACTAAGGCTTCTTCCCATTTCCACCCAGAAAACGTGTAACCGGTACGGTAGAACAAAAATAGCCCAAACAAGCTGCCCGCAAGATTTCCGAGGCTGCTGATGGCCGCGAGGACAAAGTTGATTCGGTATTCTAGTTCGGCTGCGATCGCCGCACCCCAGAACAATTTCAGTACGTGCAAATATCGTCCCATGTTTGTCGCCATTTTTTGCCGTGTAAATACTTAAATTCCCATATTGTAAAGCTTGTGTGAAGTTAACTGCTGTAATGGCTGCTCATTTCACTATAACAATAAATTATTGATACTGTTTGCGTAAGTAATTTTACTGAGGGCTGATATTAAGTTATTTAACACAATTTAAACAAAAACTAAAATTATTAAATTAAGTCAATCTTAAACCCCTATATTTTGGCAATTATTAAGCATCGTTCATGTTTGGAGACAAAAATCTGCTTAATTAATTGGAAATACTAATATGTTACAAGTTTTAATATTATAAATATTTGACAAACATCTAGCCATACCCAAACTAAACACTTAGGATGGGGCATACGTACTCAAAAGGAATACGCAATCAAAAATACGTAATCATACGTACAAAAGAGGGAGCGAGAAATTGACTTAAGTAACAACACGTAAGGAAAAAAAGACATGGATGCTTTAACATTATCGAGACTGGGCGTCAAGCACACCAAGAGTGCAGTGGCCGAATCGCTGCGGATCAATACAGGATACGACGTGACAAGCCCAGTCACTTTTTACGGGATTGTCAACGAGCGCTGCAATGTAAAATGCCGGCAGTGCGAGTATTGGCGGCTCAAAGAATATAAAGACGAAATGACGATCGAAGAATGGCAAAATGCCCTCTTGAGCGTCAAAGAATTTGTGGGCGAATTTTCAATCAACTTTAGTGGCGGCGAACCTTATATTAAAAAAGGTTTTCTAGACTTACTTGCCTTTGCGAATAAAAATGGCATTCACGCCGGCGTCACCACCAACGGCTATTGCATGACCAGGGAAAACGCAGCCAAAACTGTCGCTGCTCGTCCTTTTAATGTGAATATGTCAGTTGACGGGCCGAATGCAGAACTGCACGATTATTTGCGGGGTCAACCGGGGTTGTTCGATCGGCTTTCTAAAGGAATCGGTTATCTGCGCGAAGAACAAGAAAAACAGAACGTCCTGTTTCCGATCAACGTCAAACCGACAATGAACCGACTCAATTTCCGCCACCTCCCGGAAATAGTCACCTGGGCTCAGGGAATTGGGGCGACGACGGTGAACTTCCAACCAGTCAACCGCTGGACACCAGAAACATACGAGGAATTGTGGATTGAAAAAGAAGACATGGAGGAATTTGCACAAGTAATCGAGCAGCTAATTGAAATGAAGAACAACGGTGCTCCGATTATGAACAGCGATGAAGTGTTGCGATTGATGATTCCTCACTTTGCCGAAGAAACAGCTCCTGATTCAACTCGTCCTTGTCGCGTTGGACTCCGCAATTACTGGATTGATACGCGCGGCGATGTGAAATTGTGCGATGAGTTCCCGGTAATTGGTAATGTGAAAAATGCCAGCGCCCGCGAGATTTGGTACGGAGAAAAAGCTCAGGAAGTCCGTCGCGATACTTTGAATTGCGGCAAGCTTTGTCTGATTACTTGTGTCTCGCAAAAGACGATTTTGGATAAGGTGAAAATGGGGGTGAAATTATTAAAAAATTGAGGTTTAATCTGTGTTAGTATTGCTTGGGTTTATGGTGACCGGGTTTGAGCAGAAACCCGGTTTTTTGTTTATTTGTCTTCGTTCTTCCTGCCGATTTCCATTTGTTCTTGAGTGCTATATTTCTGCTCTTGTTCCTTTTGTTTGTATAATTCTAGTTGTTCGCGATCGCGCTGACGTTCCCTCTCTTCTTCCGGTTCAATTCCACCTGTTCGATTTCCAACATCCCGCAAATTGTGGATGTTGTCTGCTGGAACAAATCTTGAGTAGCAATCAGGTAGCTTAAGAATTTTTCAACTTGGCTTTTATATTTGCGCGATCACAAACTCAGGAACTTCAGCAAAAACACCAGTTGCCACCTTCAATGGAAAAACTTTTGATTTTAGGATTACTTTCGATATAATAATTTTTCGCATTAATATCAACAATATTGCTGTAAGTAGGTCGGCGCAAAAAAACCGAACTATGTTAAGATAAGTAAACAAAGAGAATATATCTACTGAGGTAACTAAA
>NZ_JAUBOS010000164.1:0-1308 GCF_036700365.1 Microcoleus sp. w2-18bC1 | reverse complement strand
TTTTTTAAGGTATAATAATTTGTGCCAGTATAGCAACCTTCAAAACTATGAAAAAGCCCTCTGAAGCTATAAATATCGTAAATTTAGACCATTTGGGAATAGTAGCGGGGATCATAGATGAAATGGAATTGGTAGAAGAAGTCAACAAAAAAGTGGGAATAAGAGTTAAAGAAACTGTCAGCCCAGGACAAGTAATGAAAGCAATAATTTTGAACGGATTGGGATTTTTGAGCGCCCCAATCTACCTATTTGATACATTTTTCGTGGGAAAAGCAACTGAACATCTAATCGGAAAAGGAATAACAGCCGAACAATTAAATGATGACAGAATCGGGAGAGCATTAGACAAATATTATCAAGCTGGAACGACAAAGTTATTCACAGCAATTGCCCTGAAAGCAGTGAAAAAATTTCAAGTAGAAATGAAAAGCGTTCATCTAGACAGCAGTTCAATATCAGTAGAGGGAGCATACAAAAACTGTCAGGAAAAGAGCCAGGAAGTTGAGGCAGAATCTGAGGATACAGAATCTTCCATGAAAACCATAAAAATCGTTCACGGCTACTAAGCGAGATAAAAGACCCGATCTCAAACAATTTATCATTGATACGATCGTAAGTGGGGATGGAGACGTACCATTGTATCTGAAAATAGATGACGGAAACGCCGATGATAAAAGTGTCTTTGTGTCAAGATTGAAAGAGTTTAAAAATCAGTGGACATTTGACGGAATCTGTGTAGCAGATAGTGCCTTATACACAGCAGCAAATTTGTCAGCAATGGCAGGAATGAAATGGATAACCAGAGTGCCGTTAAGCATAAAAGAAGCTCAAAATAAAATCTGCAACATAGAAGATAGTGACTGGGAAGATTCTCAAATAAAAGGCTATAAAATAGCAGCCAGAACCAGTGAGTATGGCAACATCAAGCAAAGATGGCTAGTCATAGAAAGTGAAATCAGAAAACAAGCAGACCTTAAAAAAATAGTCAAACAAGTAGAGAAACAGTTAGAATCCGCCAAAATCTCACTGCATAAGCTATCCAGGCAAGACTTTGCTTGTATTACTGATGCAGAAGTTGCAATAAAAAAGTTATCAAACTCATGGAAATATCACCAAATAAAAGAAATAAAATGCCAAGAAAAGCCAGTTAAAACAACAAAAAGAAAGCTCAAAGAATCGAGCGAGACACAGACAATAGTCTATCAAGTAACAGGTGAAATAGAACCCCGAATTTCAGCAATCGAAGGGGAAAAAGTCAAAGCTGGGAGATTTATATTAGCCACAAATATTTTAGAGCCTAAAGTAGTG
>NZ_JAUBOS010000115.1:0-7607 GCF_036700365.1 Microcoleus sp. w2-18bC1 | reverse complement strand
CTGCCTCATTGTAGTTTTTTTTCCATGATTATGGGATGTTTGGTTTCACCCTTTTTTAATTCGCCAACAGTCTCTTTACCAATGCCGTACAAACACCTAACCCGCTGGTTGTCCTCCCGTCCGCTTTCGACAAAAGCCCAGAAACTGATACAGTAGATGCTTATATCTAAAATCAAAAACTATTGGTGGTTGAATCAAGTAACCTATGCAGGAGAGTTCTTGGCCAGAAAACGACGCTCGCAGCGAGCTTAACTTGGACATCTCTGATTTAGCTCAAGAAGAGCTCAAGAGTTTGACCTCGCACTCGAAGCTCAGCAAAGTATTTGCTATACCAGACATTGGCGACAGGGTGTTTGACGCGGAAACAAAAGCAGATATCCCGGTGGCGGTGTCTGTGCCGGGAACTCCCTCTTTTCCTCAAAATCTGTACCGGGGACGCCGCGGAAAAGCCGCCGCAGTGCTGACTGCAATTTGGGCCGGCACGATCGCCCTGCACTTGATTTCTTGGGGTGCGTGGGTAGTGTGGGGGTTGACTGGACTGCTGTGGATGCAAGCATTTCGAGTGTTGTTTGCGGAACCCAAGCCCGCACTGCCACCTCTTGCCGATGAAAGTCGGGAGGATTGGCCTTATGTGTCCCTGCTGGTAGCGGCGAAAAATGAGGAAGCGGTGATTGCCCGATTCGTAGAATCCATCTGCAATGTAGATTATCCGATCGACCGCTACGAAGTTTGGGCGATCGACGATCACAGCAGCGACACCACGCCGCTAGTATTGGAACAGCTAACCAAAAAGTACCCCCAGCTCAAAGTATTTCGCAGAGGAGCAAATGCCAGCGGCGGCAAGTCGGGAGCACTCAATCAAGTGTTACCGCTGACTCGCGGGGAATTTGTGGGAATATTTGACGCCGACGCGACGGTAACGCCGGATTTGCTGCGCCGGGTGCTGCCAGTGTTCCAAGGAGAAAAGGTAGGGGCTGTGCAAGTCAGAAAAGCCATCGCCAATGCTTCGGTAAATTTTTGGACTCGTGGCCAAGAAGCAGAAATGGCTCTCGACAGTTTTTTCCAGCAGCAGCGGATTGCGATCGGCGGCATTGGAGAATTGCGCGGTAACGGCCAATTCATGCGCCGCACCGCCTTGGAAAGCTGCGGAGGCTGGAACGAGGAGACGATTACCGACGACCTGGATTTGACCGTGAGGCTGCACCTAAACCGATGGGACATTGAATTTCTCGCTTTCCCGGCCGTGTCAGAAGAAGGAGTCACTAACGCTCGCGCTCTGTGGCACCAGCGCAATCGCTGGGCAGAAGGTGGCTATCAGCGTTATCTTGACTACTGGCGACTAATTTTGCGGAACCGCATGGGAACTGGGAAAACTTGGGATTTATTTGGATTTTGGGTATCTCAATATTTCTTACCCACAGTAGCGCTACCCGACTTTGTGATGTCAATTGCGCTGCGCCGGATGCCGATCGCCAGTCCCATAACTTTTATGACCCTTACATTGTCAGTGGTGGGAATGTTTGTCGGTTTGCGCCGCACTCGCAAAGAGACCAAATTTGACGTAAGGCGAGTTTTTGTCACCTTGCTGCAAACGCTGCGGGGTACTGTGTATATGTTCCACTGGCTGCTGGTAGGGACTGTGACGGCTCGGATTGCGGTACGGCCGAAGCGACTCAAATGGGTCAAAACCGTCCATCAAGGTGCTGTTAATAGCATCAAGTAAAAAATTCGCAGAAATATTTCGGCACAGCATCGCCTAACGTCCGAAGATTTTCTGAGACAAAAAAACACCAACGCTCGCCAAATATCTCCCCGCCAGAGCCGACAGTAAAATTTGGCAATTCCGAGAAAAAAACACTTTGAAACAGCTTAGGTAATAGGTAATCGGCGAGCGGTAATAGCGAATAAGTAATCGGCAATACAAAAGTCTAAAATTAAAAGATAAAAGCGAGAAGTTTTAACTTTTAACTTGACAAAAAACCAATTACTATCTATTAATTATGAATTGCCAATTAGGACGAACTGCTTGTTGCCAACTACCCGTCACCCGTAATTGATAAATGGATTTGTTAGAGTACCAAGCTAAATCTTTATTTCGCCAGATGGCAATTCCGATTTTGCCGTCGCAGCGGATTGACAATCCCGCCGACCTCAAAGGACTGAAAATTCCTTACCCAGTTGTACTCAAATCGCAAGTGCGGGCTGGGGGAAGGGGCAGGGCGGGCGGTATCAAGTTTGTGGAAAATACGATCGATGCAGTAGCTGCTGCTCAAACAATTTTTAATTTGCCGATCGAGGAGGAATATCCCCAAGTCCTGCTGGCAGAAGCAAAGTACAACGCCGACCAAGAATTGTACTTAGCCGTACTCCTAGACCCCGTAGCGCGCCGCCCGGTGCTTCTGGGCTCGAGCCAAGGAGGTATGGATGTCGAAGGGTCGATCGAGCAAATGCAGCAAGTTGCCGTAGATCAAGAATTTTCCCCATTCTACGCGAGGCGTCTAGCGCTGAAAATGGGATTGCAGGGAGACTTGATTCAATCGGTGAGCACCATTGTCGAAAAAATGTACCGGCTGTTTGTCGAAAAAGATTTAGATTTAGTAGAAATCAATCCTCTCGGCATCAGCCCGACGGGAGAGGTAATGGCTTTAGACGGTAAAGTCACCGCCAACGACGATGCCTTGGGGCGACATCCAGATTTGGCCACACTATCGGGGAACAAGCAAAGCAGCGGGTTGGCACGGGAAAGAAGAAGTCCCCATGCCTCTGGCGATCGCTCCCATTCCCAGTCCAAGGTTCAGCAGTCGCCGGAGTTTGATCCCAAATCTAAATCCCCAATCTCGAATTCCGAATCCCTGCAATTAATAGAACTAGACGGGAGTATCGCGATTTTGTGCAACGGAGTGGGTCTGACAATGGCAACTCTAGATGCTGTAACCCACCAAGGAGGAAAACCAGCTAATTTTGTGAATATTGGTTCCCTAGACCGCTACTATGCAGCAAATGCCCTGCGCGATCGCGTGGAGTTGGGTCTGGAGTTAGTCGCTCAGGATAAAAGCGTTAAGGTGATACTTGTAAATATTTTGGGCAGCGCCTCCAAGACCGAGGAAATAATCGCTGCAGTGGCCGGCTATTTGGAACGGAAAGCTCGCGCTAACCGCCACATCCAGGTTGTGCTGAGGCTGGTAGAGCTCGATGCTGATGCTGTTAAAAAGCGTTTGGGACAGTTGCCGGTGCAGCTAGCTAGCACTTTGGATGAGGCCGCGGCCGCTTCTGTATCGTCCGCCAAGTAGGGGCAGTCGATCGGCAAAAAATGAGATTTCTCTACAGATGAAGGCCTTCTGCTTTTTACAGATCGAGTGTCAAGTGGGAAAAAATGAATTTAACTCCTGAAAGCAAAGTCCTAGTACAGGGCATTACAGAATCTCCCGCGTCCACCCGCGCAGCCCTGATGATGAAAGCATACGGCACGAATGTAGTTGCCGGTGTTAGTCCCGGTCGGGGGGGGCTGGAAGTGGAGGGAATTCCGATTTTTGATTTGGTAGAACAAGCAGTGGCGACAGTGGGTCACGTTGACACTGCGGTAATTTTGGTAGACGCTTACTCGGTGCTGGATGCGGCTCTAGAAGCGATCGCCGGAGGAATTCGGCAAATCGCGATCGTTACTGGGGGAGTGCCTCCTCTGGATATGGTGCACTTAGTCAGAAAAGCAGAAGCCACCGAAACTTTGGTAATCGGGCCCAACAGTCCGGGGATTATTGTGCCCGACAAACTGCTGCTGGGAACTCACCCCAAGGAATTTTACACTCCCGGCCCGGTGGGAGTGATCAGCCGCAGCAGCACTTTGACTTACGAAGTTGCCCTAGAACTGACGGAGGCTGGATTGGGACAGTCGATGGCGGTTTGTATTGGCTGCGACGCGATTGTCGGTTCTTCTTTTATGCAGTGGCTGCAAATTTTGGACGAAGACGACAGTACCGAAGCGATGGTTTTGGTAGGGGAAGTTGGCGGGTGGAGTGAACAAGCTGCTGCTTCTTACATCGCCTCGGCGATCGACAAACCCGTGGTTGCTTATCTGGCCGGCCGCTACGCTCCCAAGGGGCCGTCTTTGGGCCACGCCGGCATCCTGATCAGTTCTCGGGCCGCTGCCCAGAAAGCCTTTGGAGTTTCGGCCCCAAACAAAATGGCTGCCTTTGAAGAGGCGGACATACCTGTGGCGGCTCGACCTTCAGAAATTCCTAAGTTGCTCAAAAAATTGCTCAAGAAAAATTGATTGCCTTGGGAGTTTTCACAAAAGTCCTAACCCTCTTGGGGGTTGGGATAGGGGTAGGGCGGGGGCGGGTTGGGTCTCAAAAGTGTCTGCAGAATGCCACAACAGCCGCTTCAACCCGCCTTTAGGACATATTTATGATTTTTTTACCAAAGTCCTCTGATCGGCGTCACAGGCTGCGGTGCGGGTGCTGGCAAGGGGGCGGCGCGGCGTGGCGCTGGAGGCGGAGTTGTTGGCTGCACGCTCCGGCGAGGTTCGATCGGACTTTCGGTGGAATTGGTTTCAGTTGTGCGAGTTGTCGATCTCGTCACATCTTGAAGCAGGCTTCGCAGAGTTCCAGCTATACTCTGAACTTTCCCAACAGCGGTGCGAAGGCTGGCAACATCTACGTAAACCTCGTTGAGAGGATACTTTTTCAGGATTTCCAGCAGCGATACCTTACCGTCATCCCCGGATGCCAAGATCACCGCTGCCCGCAAAGCTTTCCCGCTTTCTGTGCGGCGCTGAGTCCGAATTGCTTGACCGATGTCGTCAGTGATTTTTTCTCCTGGGGTGCTGTAAACCACCCGGGCCAGATTAGCAGGCTTTAAACCAATTTCTAAACCCATGAAACCCCGCAGTATTTGCGCGTCCATTTTGGAGACCCGGATAATTTGTTGGAGGGTTGGCGTCGTCGTGCCGTTTTTAGCAAAGTCTTCTAAGTCGCTGATATTGATGGCTTGTCTGATCGGGCCAAATGTGAGGACAACTTTTTCGGCCCCTAATGCTCTACTGCTGCTAGATAATATGCTCCCGCTTGCTCCTAAAAGTAGCGCAATGCCGATCGATACAAATTTTGTTAATTTCATATTCACCGCTACATTAAAATTATTTTTTCGAGATTTGTACATTTTTGTACATTATAGATGCAGCAGTTATATTCTACAAGGTCGCCCGTGTAATTTGTGCCCGCGTCACACCGACAATCTCGACCGAGACTTTTTCTCGATCTTGACTTTAAAAATAAGTAACCATATCTGCCGAAATCTTTTCGCTTCTATTCCTTCTGCCTTCTACCTTCTCAATTTTCAGCCTTCTATATCACAGTGTCTTCCACCTTCTACATAAGTGCCTTATAAAAATTATAGGAACTGCCCTGACGGGAGGACGTTCTTAATTGCACAAACATAAGGGGTCGATTGTTTCCTCTTTCTCTCTTAGGCAACTAAATCCCTCTTTCTTCTTCCTTCCTTCTCGCTTCTTCTTCCTTCTTCCCTTCCTCTTCCTTCTTCCTTCTGCTATATGTTGAAAACCAAGCGCAAATCCAAGAAATCAAAACACAAGCACAGCGAAAAAACAACAGCGCTCAGCAAAAAAGAAGTAGCTGCACAAAAACGCAAAATTTCAGAAAAGCGCAATGAATTGGTGCAGGCGATCGCCATAAGCTGCTTAGTCAGCGTTGCTCTCAGCATTCCCCTGTTGTTCGTAGTCCACCCTAAGATTGCTATTGCAGGAGGCGCAGCCGCAGCCATTTTGCTGCTTTCCTACAAATACCCCCGTCAAGCTTTATGGACTTTTCTAATTTACCTGCCTTTCAGCGGTACAATTACCTACGCAATTGGCGGCGGGAATGCTGCATTTCAAGTAGCCAAAGATGCTTTCTACATACCAGCTCTCATCGCCCTAATTCAAAGCTGCAAAAAGAAACAGTTGCGCCTGTTCATTCCCAAACAAATGCTTTCTACCTTTAGCATCCTGTTGATGATGGCAATGCTGACTTTAATTTTTGTCAACGGGGAGATGCAGCTCAACCCTAGGCCGGGCGACAAACCAATTCTGCAAGGAATTCTCGGCTTAAAAGTATTGATAGGTTACATACCGCTGATTGCTTGTACCTATTATCTGCTCCGCACTAAGAAGGATTTAGTATTTTTTAGTCGAATGCACATCGTTTTGGCGATCGTTTGCTGCCTTCTCGGTTTGATTCAGTACCTGTTGCTGCAAAGTGGAAAGTGTGCAGGAACCAGAGGCATGACCGGAGCAGAATTATATAAAGCAACGCTGGAAGCTCGATGTTTTGTCGGCGGTTCTTTGGTGTTCAGTCCAGAAGTCAAGTTTGTCCGCTTGCCGGGAACTTTTGTCGCGCCTTGGCAGTGGGCGTGGTTTTTAATTTCTAATGCTTTTTTAACCTTTGCCTCTGCCTTTTGCGACCCTTCATTCTGGTGGCGAGTTATCGGTTTATTTGGCATGGCATTAGTATTTGCCAATGCAGTTATTTCCGGTCAAAGAGCTGCTTTAATTATGGTTCCCGTTGCTACAGCAATCCTGCTAGTTCTCACCGGTCAATTAGTTAATTTCAAACGATTTATTCCCATCGGTGCAGGACTGGCGATTCTGCTGTTTGTCGGTGCAGCTATTAACCCGGGAATTATCGAGCAACGGTGGGATAGTTTTGTTAGTCGCTGGAATGCTGCACCGCCCCAGCAGTTTCTCTTTAATCAGTTCGAGCAGAGCAACAATTTTATCATTGACAAACCTCTTGGTAAAGGTGTGGGACGAGCCACTAATTCAACACGAATATTTGGTGCCACGCAGCTAATTGAAACTTTCCAACCTAAGTTGATATACGAACTCGGTTATCCGGGAATGATTAGTTTTCAGGTAATGCTTTTACACTTAGCTTTTCTAACTTTTAGAGCTTACCGATCTGTCAAGGACAAAAGTTTGCGGAGTTACGGAGCTAGTTTTTGGGTGTTTGTTGCATTTATTACGATCAATACTCAATACTATCCGCTGGATGTAGATCCAGTGTCCGTGTATTACTGGGTTTTAGCTGGGGCGATTTTAAAGTTGCCCAAAATTGATAAACAGGTGCAGGATGAAAAACACCAGGAAGTTGAGTCAAATGAATTGCAAGTTCACCAGCCATTAAAGGAGAAAAAAATTATTGCATCTTCCCCAATTTGAGAATATTTTTGATTGTTCAGTTTCGTGGATTCTTTCTTGTTCAGTAACCCGCTTTCGCTCCAAGGCGATCCAAAGATAGCCCGCCCTCCTGGGTTTATTTGTGCTAAAACCCACCCCTACAGCATATTTTGGCTTTTAACTTTACTGCGGTTGCCAAACCGGAGTGTCAGGATTCAAATCTTTGTCGTTTGTCAATTTAGTCAATCCCGAACCGTCTCGATTAATTACATACAAGTTGTTTTTGTCGCCTTCGGTTTCATTATATATAAAAGCAATTTGCTGGCTGTCAGAAAACCAAGATAATTGCTGGGGGGTGACAACCAGCCTGAAACCGAGAGGTGGTGAGGATTGAGCCAATCCGCTGCTCAAAAAAGATAGGCAGCATAATTGTTAC